>QHXZ01000134.1:0-3997 GCA_003223165.1 Acidobacteriota bacterium | reverse complement strand
CCAACGGTCTTGCCGCGCTTGACCAGGTGACCCTCGGCACGGAGTCGGGCTTTCCAGACCGGTTTGAGGAAGTTGATCTTGAGCTCGAGCGTGGTGAAGCTCTCCCCCTCTTCCAGCGTCGACGCGTAGGCGATGCCCATCGCGGCATCGGCGATGTCGCAAAGAATCCCGCCGTGAAGTGTTCCCATCGGGTTCGCGTGCTGAGGGCCGGCTTCCATCTCGAAGACCGCCCTGCCCGGCGCGACGGACACCAGGCGGAACCCGACCAGCCGTGCCACCGGCGGATCGGGGGCCTCCCCGCGAAGTATCGCTTGGACCCGTTCGAGCATCGTAGTCATTTCAGGCTTCGAGCAACACGATCGAACCCTGGCCTCCGTCGGCGCAGATGCTGACGATGGCCCGGCTGCCGGGCGGTCTCGTCGAGAGCTCCTTGACGCTCTGGCTCAGAATCCGGGCGCCGGTCGCGCCGAAGGGATGTCCCAGCGCCACGCTGCCGCCGTGGGGGTTCACGCGGTCGCGCGGGAAGGAACCGAAGGCCGGCTCGACACCGGCCTTGCTCCGCAGGAATTCAGGGCTCTCCAGGGCCTCGATGTGCGCCAGCACCTGGGCGGAGAAGGCCTCGTGGATCTCCCAGAGATCGATGTCGGCGTAGGTCAGGCGGTGGCGCGCCAGCAATCGGGGAATCGCGAACGCCGGGGCCATGAGCAGGCCCTCCTTGCGGAAATCGATCGAGGCGATCTCCCAGTCGATCAGCCTGGCCCTGTAAACGTTCGCGGGCAACCTCGCGAGACCGGCCTCGGACGCGACCCAGACCGACGCGGCCCCGTCCGTCAGCGGCGACGAGTTTCCGGCGGTCAGCGTTCCCTGTCCGCTGCGGCGATCGAAGGCCGGCGGCAGCCGCGACAGCTGCTCCAGGGAGGTGTCCCGGCGCGGGATCGTGTCGCGGCGCGCCTCCCCGATCGGAATGACCAGGTCGTCGAAGAAGCCGCTGTCCCAGCCGGCGACGGCGCGGCGATGGCTTTCGAGGGCGATACGGTCCTGCTCCGCGCGCGACACGTTCCATTCCCTGGCGGTGATTTCGGTGTGCTCTCCCATGCTCTTGCCGGTGGTGCGGTTGACGATGCCCGGGATGGAGAGCCGGATGTCGCCCGGCTTCAAATCCGTGAGGTGGGAGACCTTCTCTCCGAGTGAACGCGCCTGCTGGAACTTGCGGACCCAGACTGAAAGAGGCTCGCCCAGCCCCACTTGGATGCGGGTCAGGCTGTCGACGCCGCCGACCAGCGCGAGGTTGCGGCTCGTTCCGTCGATCATGCCGGCGGCCTCGATCGCCCCCATCATGCTGGTGGAGCAGGCCATGACGGTGGAGAAGGCGGGAATGTCAGGGGGCGTCCCGGCGTCCAGCAGAATTTCCCGCGCGATGTTGCTCCAGGTGAGGCTCGGCACCACCGCGCCCCAGACGGCGAAGTCCGGCCGGGCGTCCGCGATCAGCCCGATCATGTGACGAGCGACCGGAACGGACAGGCCGATCGCGTCGAACCGGCCGAGCGGACCGTCGACCTTCGCAAACGGTGTCCGCACGCCGGCGGCCAGCCAGATCATCGGGCCGGCTTCAAGGACGCGGGACGGGGCGATCGACGAGAGGGGGGGCATGGAGAGGTTGACCCTTGTAGGCTCCGACGGCACCAAAGCGGCGTCCGGCCTCCCAGTCCTCGCGCGCGGCGACGATCTCTTCCATGGTCCGCGCCACGAAGTTCCACCACATCAGAACCGTCTCCCCGAACGGCGCGCCGCCCAGGACCAATGCCCGCGCCGGCTCGCGCTCGCAGGAGAGCACCAGGTCCCGGCGCCCGCAGCCCAGGTAGTAGAGGGTGTCGATCGAGAGCGGTTGGCCGTCCAGCCGGCACGCTCCCTGGAGCAGAACGAGGGCGTGCTCGTACTCGGGGTTCAGGGGGAGGGCGAGCCGGCCATAGGCCGTTCCCGCCACCTCCGCGGCGACCAGGGGCGAGAAGGTGCGCGCGGGCGAGCGCACGCCGCCCAACCGGCCCATGATGAGCGTCGCGCCGCCACCCTCGAGCTCGAGGACCGGAAGCGAACGATGCTGCTCGAAGGCGGGCATAGTCTCGCGCGCCGCGTCCGGAAGGGCCACCCAGAGCTGAACGCCTCTGAGATGCCCGCCATTCTCGGTCGATGTCTCTTCCGCGTGCGCGATCCCCCGCCCGGCGGTCATCAAGTTGAGCGTCCCAGGGTCGGCCGTCCCCTCGAGCCCGAGGCTGTCCATGTGGTGCAGTCCGCCTTCGAGCAGCCAGGAGACGGTCTGGAGGCCGATATGGGGATGAGGCGGCACATCCATCGGTTTTCCGGAGGAGAAATTGACCGGGCCGTAGGAATCCAGGAAGCACCAGGGTCCGACCGTCCGTCGTTGACTCCGCGGGAGGAGGCGACGGATCGGAAGCCCGCCGAGGTCGGTCAGGCGTCCGGGAAGGACCTGAAGGGTCGGCTTGACGGTGGGCTCGCTGACGCACATTTCGACTTCGGTCGTCGGAGTGAGATTGCTCATCACGGCACCTCGTCGCCCATGATCATACACCCGGCTACATCGCCTCAGGCCCAGGCAAGCTCCCACCCGCCCGCTCGCGTTTCGGGAGGGTTGACAGAAGATGGGATTGAGCGCGGCGACGGGAGCGGGGTCGGACGCCCTCCCCGGCCCGCCTGCCGCGAAGCAGGGGGCCGGGGAGGCCGGGAGCAGGCGCCTTACTTCTTGCCGATGGGCACCGTGGACGTGCCCGCTGGGGAGACGCAACCGGCCGCCGAGATCTCGCGCACCGAAAGCGCGACACTTCCTTTGTTGCCTGCCGTGAAGGTGATCCGGCTCGTGCCCTGGCCGGCGGTGATCGTGCCGTTCGAAAGGCTCCAGTTGTAGCGGCTGCCCGCGTGGCTGGCGACCGAGGCGGTCAGGCCCGACTGATTGGGCTTGGCGATCGCGGGGGCCGAGATCGCCGGCGCCGGGGGAGGAGCCGCGACCGAGACCAGCGCCTGCGCGGTCTTGCTGCTCACGGCGTCACGGGAGCAGGTGACCTGAAGCGTCGCCGAGTAATCGCCGGCGGCCGGGTACGCGTGGGTCGTCGTCGGCGAGGATTGCGTCACGGGCGCGCTCCCGTCACCGAAGTCGAACCGGTAGGAGACGATCGCGTCACCGTCCGGATCGTACGATCGCGACCCATCGAAGGAGACCGACAGCGGCGCGCAGCCGGTGTTCGGAACCGCCTGGAGCATCGCCACCGGTGGGCCTTCCGGGCTGCACGACTGATTGGTCCGCACGGTGTACGTGCCGCTGAACGCCAGGCTGTCGGGCATCTGATCGTAGAGCGCCGTGGCGCCGGCGCCGATGTTCGCCGGATCGCTGCTCTGCGACACTCCCGAGACGAAACCGCTGATCGTGTCTCCGGGGTTCAGACCCAGGTCGCCCGCCTTGACGACGATGACGACCTTGTTGAAGGGCGACGCATAGCTGCTGCTCGTCTCGGCGGCCCTGGTCGTTCCGGGAGTCACAAATCGCCCGTCAATGCCACCGCCGGAGTTCGCGCCCGGCGTGTAGGACTCGAAGACCGGCGCCAGCCCCGGCCAGGCCATGTGCACGGCCCGATAGTGGAAGCTCGTCGCCGGGGCGGGGTCGGGTATCTTCATCGCGACATACCAGGCGGAACCCGCTGGCTGCGGTGATTCTCCCGCATCGGTGTTGAGGGTGATGGCCAGCCTGACGACTCCGTCCGTGGAATAGGGCTGCGAGATCTGAAACGACAGCAGGTCCGAGCCTGGCGGGGCCGGCGTCGTCACGATCCCCAGCACGGCGCTGGTGTCCCCCGGGGGATCGGTGAGTTTGGTGAGGCCGGGCAGGGCGCAGACGTTTTCCGATGGCGGCGGCGCCACCACGGTCAGGTTCACCTCGTCGCTCGAGCTGCCGGCGCCGATCGCGTTCTGCGCCTTGACCATGTAATAG
>QHXZ01000130.1:516-5740 GCA_003223165.1 Acidobacteriota bacterium | reverse complement strand
GCGAGATCTCCCCGGTATAGGCGCCGCCGTCCTCCCAGAAGACATCCTGCGCGGCCAGGGCGACGGGGCCGTCGCCGAGGACCGCCCGGGCCGCCGGCAGCGACGTGAAGGGGGGCGCGACCGCGATCTCCCGGTCGGCCCGGCGGGGCAGCCGCGGCAGCAGATCGCGCAGGAACGCGGCCGTCTCGCCGGCCGCCAGGTGCATCTTCCAGTTGCCCAGCACCAGACGCTGCATCGCATCCCCTCCTCATGCCCCGGGAACGTGGCGGGCCCGGGGACTCCGTCAGGCGCGGCGGGCGGCGCGATCTCCGCGCGGCGCGGCCGGGGCGTCCTCGAGCGCGGCGACCCCCGGCAGGTCGGCGCCCGCGAGGTACTCGATCGCGGCCCCGCCCCCGGTCGAGACGTGGCCGAAGCGCGCAGCCAGGCCGAGCCGGTTCACCGCCGCGGCCGAGTCGCCGCCGCCCACCACGCTGAAGGCGCCCGACGTCGCGATCGCCTCGGCCAGGGCGCGCGTTCCGGCGTCGTACGGCGGGACCTCGAACAGGCCGGCAGGGCCGTTCCAGAAGATGGTGCGGGCGGCGCGCAGGACCTCGGCGTAGGCGGCGCGCGTGCGCGGCCCGATGTCGAGCCCCAGAAGCCCGGCGTCGATCCTCTCATCCGGGGTCACGCGCGCGGCGGCGCCGGGGTCGGGCGATGGCGCCACGACGTGATCGGCCGGCAGGAGCAGCCGCACCCCGGCCTGGGCCGCGCGGGCCAGGATGGCGCCCGCCTCCTCCACGCTGTCCGACTCGACGCGCGACGATCCCACCGGCACGCCGCGCGCCTCGAGAAACGTGTAGGCCATGGCCCCGGCGATCAGCAGCGCGTCGACCCTCGGGAGCAGGTTGCGGATCAGATCGATCTTGTCCGACACCTTGGCGCCGCCCAGGAGCGCGGCGTAGGGCCGCTCCGGGGTCCCGCGCAGGCGGCCCAGGGCCTCGATCTCCGCCTGCATCAGCAGGCCGGCGGCCGGGCGAGGGAGATGGCGCGTGATGCCGACGACCGAAGCGTGGGCGCGGTGGGCGCTGCCGAAGGCGTCGTTCACGTACAGGTCGGCGAGGCCGGCCAGCCGCCGCGAGAAGGCCTCGTCGTTCGCCTCTTCCTCCGGGTGGAAGCGCAGGTTCTCGAGCAGCAGGAGCGAGCCGGGCGCCAGGTCGCGCGCCAGCGCCTTGGTCGCGGCGCCCACGCAGTCGGGCGCCATGCGCACCGGGGCGCCGAGGAGATCGGCGAGGCGGGCGGCGGCGGGCAGCAGGCTCATCTCCGTGACCGGCCGGCCCTTGGGCCGGCCGAGGTGGGAGGCGGCGATTGGGCGTCCCCCGCGCTCCAGGACCAGCCGCAGGGTCGGCAGGGAGGCGCGCAGCCGGGTGTCGTCGGCGACCGTTGCGCTGCCGCCGGGACCCTTCTGGAGCGGCACGTTGAAGTCGACCCGCACGAAGACGCGCCGCCCTCCCACCTCCAGGTCCCGCACCGAAAGCTTGCGCGGCGCCACGCTCAGGATCCCCCCGCCTCGCGCCGTGCCACGTGCCGCACCAGGTCGGCCAGCCGTTGCACGTAGCCCCGCTCGTTGTCGTACCAGGCGTACACCTTCAGGAAGCTCTCCCCCTCGAGCGCCAGGAGGGGCGCGTCGATCACGGCGGAGCGGGTATCGCCGAGGTAGTCGATCGAGACCAGCTCTTCCTCGCTGTAGCCGAGGATGCCGCGCAGGGGCCCCTCGGCCGCCGCCCGCAAGGCGCGGTGCGCCTCGTCCAGGCCGGCGGGGCGGCGGAGCACGAGGCTCAGATCGACGAGGGAGACGGCGGCGGTCGGGACCCGGATGGCGAGCGCGTGCACCCGGCCGCGCAGCGAGGGCAGCACCTGCCCGATGGCCGTCGCGGCCGACGTGGAGGTCGGGATCATCGACAGCCCGGCCGCCCGGGCGCGCCGCAGGTCGCGGTGCGGAGCGTCCATCAGCACCTGGCCGTTGGTGTAGCAGTGGACCGTGGTCATGCCGGCACGCTCGATCCCGAACGCCTCCTCGACGACCGCCAGCACCACCGCCATGGCGTTGGTGGTGCAGGAGGCGTTGGACAGGACGCGGTGCCTCCCGGTGTCATAGAGCGCCTGGTTCACGCCGTAGCAGACCGTGAGATCGGCGTCGGCGCAGGGAGAGGTGATGATGACCGTCCGGGCGCCGCCCCGCAGATGCCCGGAGGCCGCGGCGCGCGAGGCGAACACCCCGGTGGCCTCCAGGACCCGATCGGCCCCCGACCGGTCCCAGGGAATCTCCGAAGGCGCCGACGCGCGCGTGCAGCGGATTAGACGATCGCCCGCGCGGAGCGCGTCTCCCTCGGCGCGCACCTCGCCCTCGAACCGTCCGAACAGGGAATCGTGCCGCACGAGGTGGGCCAGGACCGCGGGCTCCGCGAGGTCGTTGATCGCCACCACCTCGAGATCGTCCTGGCGCAACGCCAGGCGCAGGAAGCCGCGGCCGATGCGGCCGAGCCCGTTGATGCCGATGCGAATCGCCACGAAACCCCCGCTGCCGCGCTCGCTTCGCCGCGTGCAGGCGTTCAGTATACCGAAGATTCCGCGAGCGCCGGACCCGCTGCCCGGCGGGCGCCGGGTCGGCGTCGCACACCGGGGTTGTCTCGGGGCGTCGGGCGCTTGACGCGCCGGCTTTCGGTGTGTAGGATGACTTCCCTTCATCCGACGATCCATCCACAGTATTCATCGTTTCCGTCATTCTGCGCTCTGCGTTCCCTGGACCGTGCTCGATCCGACTGGGAGGAAACAAGTGAGCCGCATCGCTGCGCGCGCGCGCCGCATCGCCGGCGGCGCGGCGTTCCTGGCGCTGGTCGCCGCTCTGGCCGGCGCGCCGGCGTGCGCCTCCGGCGCTCCCGAGCCGGCCCCGGCGCCGCACGGGACGCAGGCCGACGCGCGGCGCGCCGAAGTGCGTTTCCCCTCGGGACGCCTGTTCGTGGCGGAAATAGCGGACACGCCGGAGCGGCAGACCGAGGGATACATGTTCCGCCGCGAGGTGGGGGAGAGCGACGCGATGATCTTCGTCTTCCCCGAATCCGGCGTGCACCCGTTCTGGATGAAGAACACGCTCGTGCCGCTCGACATGATCTGGATGGACGAGGACTTCGGGGTCCTGTCGATCGAAGCGTCGGCGCCGCCTTGCAAGGCCGATCCGTGCCCCGGCTACGGACCGCTGCGCAAGGCGCGCTACGTGCTGGAGGTGCGGGGCGGCACGGCCGGCAAGGAGCGGCTCAAGACGGGCGACCGGCTGCGGATTTCGTTTCCGCAACCGGCGCGATGAAATTGGCGCGCGTCAATTGCCCGTCAGCGGCGGCGCGGCGCACCTTTCGCCTTGACCGCGCGGCCGCTTCACCGTAGAGGGTAGTCACGTCTCGGGACATTCGGGATGGGAGGTGACGGATGAAGTTCTTCGCACAGACACTCTGCGGCATCGCGGTGCTGGTCTTCGGGTTCATGCTCGGTGTCCGGTACCAGGCGCGCGTGGAGAGCCTGAGTGAGATCCAAACCCTGGCGCGGGTCCAGAAAGGGAAGATCAAGGACCTGCGCGAGGAGAACCTGGCGCTGAAGACCGGTGTGCTGGTGCGCGATTTCCTTGATTCCAACCACATCCGCCTGCCGCGGCCGACGGTCGACGACATCGCGGGATCGGTCGCCCGGGCCTCGTCGAAGTACAACCTGCCGCCGGAGATGATCCTGGCGGTCATCCGCATCGAAAGCGCTTTCGACATCAACGCCCAGTCGGACAAGGGCGCGGTGGGGCTGATGCAGCTCCTGCCCTCGACCGCCCAGGAGATCGCCCAGGAGCTGCGCATGGAATGGCGCGGCGACGCCATCCTGCGGGATCCCTCGGCGAACATCGAGATGGGCGCCTACTACCTCACCAAGATGATCGGGCAGTTCAACAACCTCTCCGTGGCCCTGGCCGCCTACAACCACGGCCCCGGTCGCATCGCCGAGCTGAGCGAGGCGAAGGCCGAGCTGCCGATGGGCTATTCGGAGAAGGTCCTGAGCCACTACACGCCCCTGGACGGCTACACGCCGTAACGTCGCCGAGGGCGTGACGAAGGGGCGGGCCGGCCCCCCGCCGGCCCGCCCCCGCGCGTCGCGCCGGCGCGCGCAAGAGCCCGGAAACAGCCGCTTTCAAGCCGGTTCGCGGCGTTGACACCCCCCCACCCCTGTGGTAACGTACGCGCCGCTTGGAGGCCCGCCGCCGCGCGCGCGGGCCGTCCGGAGGGCCCGGCGGCGTGGTCGAGTACGCTCCCATCCTGATCTTTCTCGGAGTCGCCGCGCTCTTCCCGGCGGCCACCCTGGTCATCGCCTGGGCGGTCCGGCCCAGCCGCTACAACAAGACGAAATCCGAGGCCTACGAGTGCGGCGTCCCGCCGAGCGGCGACGCGCGCGCGCGTTACCCGATACGCTTCTACGTCATCGCCGTCCTGTTCGTCGTCTTCGACGTGGAGACGATCTTCCTGTTCCCGTGGGCGGTGAAGTACCGGGCCCTCGGGCTCTTCGGCTTCGCCGAGATGGTGGTCTTCCTGGGGATCCTGGTCATCGGGTTCGCCTACGCCTGGAGGAAGGGAGCGCTGGAATGGGCCTGATCGAGGACCGCTTCCACCCCAACATCATCACGACGACCGTCGACAAGCTGTTCAACTGGGCGCGCAAGTCCGCCCTGTGGCCGATGTCCTTCGGCCTGGCCTGCTGCGCCATCGAGATGATGGCGACGGTCGCCTCGCGCTACGACATCGACCGCTTCGGCGCCGGGGTCTTCCGCGCCACGCCGCGGCAGTCGGACGTGATGATCGTCGCCGGCACGGTGTGCGAGAAGATGGGCCCGATCATCAAGCGGCTCTACGACCAGATGCCGGATCCGAAGTGGGTCATCTCGATGGGCGCCTGCGCCACCTGCGGAGGCCCGTTCCCGACCTACAGCGTCGTTCAGGGCGTGGACCGGATCGTCCCGGTGGACGTCTACATCCCCGGGTGCCCCCCGCGTCCGGAAGCCCTCCTGTACGGATTCCTCAAGCTTCAGGACAAGATCGACCGGATGAGCATCGCCAAGCGGGCGACGGCCTAGGAGCAGCCTCCTCGAGGCCACCGGAGAAAGGCCGGCGCGGCGCAATCCAGCGGACGAAGGGCGAGAGCCCGCGGCCCGCTTGCGCTT
>QHXZ01000130.1:0-504 GCA_003223165.1 Acidobacteriota bacterium | reverse complement strand
CCCGGCCCCGAAGCAGCCGCCCGGCCCGCGGCGCCCCCCGCGGCCAAGCCGGACCTGCTGCGCGCCCCGGTCCCGTCGCCGGCGGCCGACCGGCTGCGCGAGCGCTTCCCGGAGGAGGTCCTCGAGGTCTCGTACTATGCCGGGGACGTGCTGGTGCGCCTGCGCAAGGAGCGTTTCCAGGAGATCGCCCGCTTCCTGCGCGACGATCCCGGCCTGCGCTTCGACTACCTGAGCAACCTGACCGCCGTCCACTGGCCGCAGAAGCCGAAGCCGTTCGAGATCGTCTATCACCTGTACTCCATCGGCAAGCGCCATCGCCTGACGCTCAAGCTCGAGGTTCAGGACGGCGAGGAGGCCCCGACCGCCTGCGGCGTCTGGCCGACGGCCAACTGGCACGAGCGCGAGGTGTTCGACCTGTTCGGCATCCGCTTCACCGGCCACCCCGACATGACGCGCATCCTGATGACCGACGAGTGGGTCGGCCACCCGTTGCGCAAGGACTAC
>QHXZ01000072.1 GCA_003223165.1 Acidobacteriota bacterium | reverse complement strand
CGCGCCAGCGCCCACAGGAAGACCGCGCGGCCTGGGCGCAGAGGCGCGGGGTGCGGGCGAAGTGACGCCATGCGGCGATTTTATACCAGGGGGAATTCCGCTATACTCCGCCTCCCCGGAGGGGCCCGTTGGAAGCCATCAAGCAGGAGATCGAGCTCGTCCTCCGCCGCCTTCTGGCGGAGCGCTACTCCGAGGCCCCCGAGCGCGTCGCCGTCGAATACCCCCCGCGGCCCGGCATGGGGGACCTCGCATCGCCTGTGGCCTTCGAGCTCGCCCGGCGGCTGCGCCGCGCGCCGCGGGCCATCGCCCAGGAACTGGCGGCCGCCTTCCCGGCGCTGGCGGGCGTGGCGCGCGTCGAGGCCGGCGGCGCGGGGTACCTCAACCTGTACCTCGATCGCGGCGCCGCGGCCCGCGGCCTGGCGCGCGAGCTGAGCGCGCCGCCCCCGGCCCCCTCGGGCGACACGATCCTGGTCGAGCACACCAACATCAACCCGAACAAGGCGGCCCACATCGGCCACCTCCGCAATGCCGTTCTGGGCGACGGCCTGGCGCGCGCCCTGCGGTTCCTCGGCCACCGGGTGGAGGTGCAGAACTACATCGACGACACGGGCGTCCAGGTCGCCGACGTCCTGATCGGCTGGAGCGAGATGCGCCAGCGGCCGCTCGCCGAGTCTCGCGCCTTCGAAGGCCGGATCGACCACCACCTGTGGGACCTCTACGCGCAGGTCACCGAATGGTACGCCCAGGACCCCTCCCGCCGCGACCTGCGGGCGGCGTACCTCAAGAAGCTGGAGGAAGGCACGGGCGAGGTGGCGCGCGAGGCCGCGCACCTGACGCGTCGCGTCGTGCGCCGGCACCTTGAGACGATGGCGCGCATCGACGTGCGCTACGACCTGCTGCCGTGGGAGAGCGACATCCTGGCGTTCCGGTTCTGGGAAAGCGCCTTCGATCTGTTGCGCGAACGGGGCGCCGTCAAGCGGCTCGAGTCGGGGGAGAGGGCCGGGTGCTGGGTGATGGCCCTCGAGGGGCCGGCCTTCGAGTCCTTGAAGGAGGGGGAGAAGATCATCGTGCGCAGCAACGGCACGGTGACCTACGTGGGGAAGGACATCGCCTACCAGCTCTGGAAGTTCGGGCTGCTCGCGAGGGACTTCCGCTACGAGGTGTTCCTGCAGGATCCCGACGGGCACCGCGTCTGGTCGACCACCCGGGGGCCCGGGGTGGATCCGCACCCGCGCTTCGGGGGCGCGGCGCGGGTCTACAACGTCATCGACGTGCGCCAGGCGTACCTTCAGGCCATCGTGGTGGAGGGGCTGAAGGCCCTGGGTCACGCGGGCCAGGCCGAGCGCTCCGTGCACTTCTCCTACGAGATGGTGGCGCTCACCCCGAAGAGCGCCGCGACGCTCGGCCTGAGCCTCTCCGACGAGGAGCGATCGCGGCCCTACATCGAGATGTCGGGGCGGCGCGGGCTCGGGGTCAAGGCCGACGACCTGCTCGATGCCCTGGAGCGCCAGGCGCTGGCCGAAGTGCAGGCGCGCCATCCGCATCTCGGCGCCGGCGAAGCGGCCGCGCTGGCCCGCCTGATCTCGAACGGGGCGCTGCGCTACTTCATGATCAAGTACACGCGCAACAAGGTCCTGGCCTTCGACTTCGACGAGGCCCTGGCGTTCGAGGGGGAGACCGGCCCCTACCTGCAGTACGCCGTGGTGCGCGCCAACTCGATCTTCGAGAAGCAGGCCGCCTCGGGAGGGCCGGACGAGGCGCAGGCGGCGCGCTGGGCCCTGGAAGCCGATTTCGACCTGCCACCGGGGGAGGCCGCGGAGGAGCACTGGACCTTGCTGATGGAGGCGGCCCGCTTCCGCGAGACGGTGGCGCAGGCGGTGGAAACGCTCGAGCTGTCGCACATCGCCAAGTTCGCCTTCGGGCTGGCCCAGCGGTTCAACACCTTCTATCACAAGTACCCGGTCATCAAGGAGCCCGATGCGCGCTGGAAGCGGGCGCGCGTGGTGCTGACCTACCTGTTCCGCTCCCAGATGCGCCGCGCGCTCGAGCTGATGGGCATCGCCGTCCCGCCGCGCATGTGACGCTGAGGAAACGCCGCGGAGACCCGCCCGCCCGGCCGCCGCCCGCGCAGCGCTGTGCTATCATGCTCGGCCGGTCGCACGGTTCGGGACCGGACGAGGCGTATGACCCACGGCATGACACGCACGCCCGCGCCGGCCGGGACCACCGCGGCGCTCATCCTGGCATTCCCTCTTCTGTGCGCCCTGGCGGCGTCGGCCACGCCGGCGCAGGAAATCCTTCCCTTCAGCGAGATCAAGCCGGGCATGAAGGGGATCGGACGGACCGTCTTCTCGGGCACGCGGGTGGACGAGTTCCAGGTCGAGGTGCTCGGGACCCTCCAGAATGTGGCTCCGAAGCGCAACCTGATCCTGGTCCGGCTGACGGGCGGGCCGCTGGCGACCACCGGGGTCCTCGACGGCATGAGCGGGAGCCCGGTCTACATCAACAATCGTCTCGCGGGCGCCGTCGCTTACACCTGGGGCTTCGCCAAGGAGCCGGTCGCCGGCGTCACCCCGATTCAAGAGATGCTGGCGGTCGAGGACAAGGAGCAGCCGGCGCACGCCGCCGCCGCCCGCGCGTCCTTCCCTCTCCCCTCCGGCGGCGCCGCGGGCCTGGCCCTGCTCCGCGATCCCGAGCGCATCCCGGCCTATTTCACCTCGTACTTCGACCGCCTGACGCCCGGCACCGCAGCCTCCGCCCCGATCGCCCCGATCCGCACGCCGCTCCTGTTCACCGGCTTCCCGGCCTCGGTCGTGGAGTCGCTCGGTCCGGCGCTGTCGCGCGCCGGCCTCGTGGCGGTGCAGGGCGGCTCGACGGGGAAGCAGGGAGCGCCGAGCGACGCCTCGATCGTGCCCGGCGCCGGGGTCGGGATGAAGCTGATCCGCGGCGACGTGGAAGTGGCGGCCATCTGCACGGTCACCTACAGGGAGAAGGACCGCGTGATGGCCTGTGGCCACCCCTTGCTCAACCTCGGCCCGACCGATCTCATCCTCCCTGCAGGAGTCGTTCAAGTTCGCTTCCTCGGGCGGGGAGGTGGGGGCCTTCCGGCAGGACCGGGCCACCGGGGTCTTCGGCTATCTGGGGAGGAAGCCGCGCCTCATCCCGGTGCGGCTCGACCTGCAGCCGGAGAAGGGCCGGCCGCGGCATTACGCCTTCGACATCGTCGAGGATCCCTTCCTCGCCCCCTATCTTCTTTATGCGGCCCTGAACGGCGTGCTCAGCAGCGAGGAGAAGGACTACGGCGAGGTGGCCCTGAATTACAAGGAGGGATCGACGATCAAGGTGGCGGGCGAGGAGGAGATCGCGCTCAAGAACCTGTTCTCGGGCGAGCTGGCGACCCAGTATACCTCCGGCATCGTGGCCTTCCTGGCCCAGGTCCTCCTCAACAACGAGTACCGCCCGGTGCACGTCGAAGGGATCAACCTGATCCTGGGCTTCTCGGACGAGCGCCGCACGGCGCGCCTGGAGCGGGCCTGGCTGAGCAAGGACCACGTCCACGCCGGCGAGACGGTCGAGCTGTCGGTGGTCATCAAGCCGTTCCGAGGCCCGGAGGTGACGCGTCCCATCGACATCGAGGTCCCCGCCGAGGTGCCGCCGGGCCGGCTGCTCCTGCAGGTCGGCGACGGCGTGGCGCTGGCGCGCGCCGAGGAGGGGGAGGACGACGACTTCAGCCCGCGAGACCTCAAGCAGCTCATCTGGCTCATCAACCACATCCGCAGCAACGACAAGGTCTACGCCGTCCTCACGCGCAGCGACAACGGCATCGTCTTCCAGGGAGAGAGGCTTCCCAATCTTCCTCCCTCGATCGCCCAGGTGATGGTGCGCCCGCAGACCCGCGGCAATTACCTCCGGCTCGGGTACCGGGGTGTGGCCGAGGAGACCATCGACACACCCTACATGCTCACAGGCTACAAACTGCTCTCCATCGACGTGGAGGAATGACGTGTCCCGCACCTCTCCCGGTCCCGCACGGCTCCTGGGAGCCGCCCTCGCTCTGACGCTGGTCGTCCCCGGTTCCCTGTTCGCCGTGACGCCGGTTCTCTGGACACTGCAGAGCTTCGAGGACTTCGAGAAGGGCAAGACCGAGGGCGTGGCCGTGGCCGCGGCCGGGGAGCTCACCCTGGCCCCCGCCCTGCGGCCGATCAAGGTCCCGCGCCTGGAGGAAGAGTCGGAACCGTTCCTCTGGTCCCAGGCGGTGGACAGCAAGGGGACCCTGTACGCCGGGGGCGGCAACGCCGGGAAGATCTACCGCGTGCCGAAGGGCGGCCCCGGGTCGCTCTACTACGAGACCGGCGATCTGGCCGTGCACGCCCTGGTGGTCGACCGCTCCGACGTGCTGTTCGCCGCCACCTCACCGCAGGGGAAGATTTACCGCATCAGTGGCGAGGCGAAGGGAGAGATCTACTATCAGCCCGAGGACCGCTACATCTGGGCCCTGGCGCTCGGTCCCAAGGGCGAGCTCTACGCCGCCACCGGCGATCGCGGCGTGATCTACCGCATCCCGTCCAAGGGGAAAGGGGAAAAGTTCTTCGACAGCGAGGAGTTTCATGTCGTGGCGCTGGCTCTCGACGCGGCGGGCAATCTGCTGGCGGGCACCGATGGCAAGGGGCTGCTCTACCGCATCACCCCGGAGGGAAAGGCGACGGTCCTCTACGACTCCTCATTGCGCGAGATCAACGCAGTGGCCGTGGACCCCAAGGGGGTGATCTACGCCGCCGCCATGGGAGCCGAGGGAGAGCCGGGAGCGCCGGCCCCGCTGCCGGCGCTGCCGCAGCCGCAACCCGCGGAGAAGGGGCCGGCGCAGGCGGGTGCGCCGCTGCCGCCACCGATCGGCATCCCCGGGATCGAGGCCGGAGCGAGCGCCACGGTGCGCGTCACCGTCTCCGCCGCCGCGCCGGGGTTCGGGGCGGCGACGCCGCGCAGCGAGGTGTATCGCATCGATCCCGACGGCACGGTCAGCACCTACTGGTCCTCGCAGAGCGAGGTGGCCTACTCGCTTTTGATCGACGGGGCCGGCAGGCCGCTCATCGGCAGCGGCGATCCAGGCCGTATCCGCGCCCTGGTCGGGGCACAGCAGAGCACGCTCCTGGCGCGCCTGCCCGAGTCGCAGGTCACCTCGCTCCTGCAGGGACCCGGGCAGCAGATCTTCGCGGCCACCAGCAACGTCGGCCGCCTGTACGCCCTCGACGCCGCAACCGGCGACTCCGGCAGCTACCTGTCGGCGCCGCGCGACGCGCAGACCGGCTCGCGCTGGGGACGCATCTCCTGGCGCGCCACGATCCCGACGGGGGCGCGCGTGGAGCTCGCCACCCGCTCCGGGAACAGCAACGTCCCCGACGCCACCTGGAGCGACTGGTCGGCCGCCTATCTCAACCCCGAAGGAAGCGTCGTGAGCAGCCCGCCGGCCCGCTTCCTGCAATGGCGGGCGCGGCTCTCGAGGCCGAGCGGCGGGACGAGCCCGGCGTTGCAGGCGGTCTCCGTCGCCTACATGCAGTCGAACCTGCCGCCGGCGCTGAGGAACTTCCAGGTGCAGCCGCCGGGGGTGGTCCGGGAGAGGCTCCCTTACCTCCCCGAGGTGGACCCGCAGGAGCTCGCCTTCACGGGCATGCGCGTCAATCCCGGCCCCGGAGACATCGGGCCACAGCCTCAGGCGGGCCCGGAGAAGAAGATCTACGTGAAAGGGATGCGGGCGCTCGACTGGGACGCCTCCGACCCGAACGGCGACACGCTCTCCTATGACCTTTCCTTCCGGGGAGAGGGGGAGTCGGCCTGGAAGCCGCTCGCCCGCGGCCTGCGCGAGAGCTACTTCGCCTTCGACTCGGCGCAGCTCCCCGACGGCCTGTACCGCGTCCGCGTCGAGGCCAGCGACGCCCCGTCCAACCCATCCGGCCAGGCGAAGAGCGCCAGCCTGGTGAGCGATCCCTTCCTGGTGGACAACACCCCTCCCTCGGTCCAGGTCACCGTGCGCAAGGGAGCCAAGGGGACGGGAACGACCCTCGAAGCGGCGGCCACCGACACGACCGGGCCGATCGCCCGGGCCGAGTACTCGCTGGACGCCGCCCGCTGGGTGCCGATCCTTCCGGCCGACGGGGTCAACGACTCGCGTTCCGAATCGTACAGCGTGACCCTCGAGTCGCTGCGTCCGGGCGAGCACACGGTGATCGTCAAGGTGACCGATCTGCTCGGCAATGCCGGCGCCGGCAAGGCCACCTTCACGTCCGAGTAGGAGCGCCATGCGCCGGAGCGTCGCGGCCGGCCTCGCGCTCCTGGCGTGGCTCGCCGGCTGCGCTCCCGCCCCCTCGCCCGCGCGGCGCGCGGTCGACGGCCGGCCCGCCTACGGCGGGCGCTTCGTCTTCCCGGTGCGCTCCGAGCCCCCCACCCTCAGCTTCATCGCCGGCGACCAGATCGCCGTGCTCATCGACCGGCTGGTCGGAGACAGCCTGGTCGACCGGGATGCGGCCATGAAGCCGGTGCCCCGCCTGGCCTCCTCCTGGGAGTTCTCTCCGGACGGCAGGCGCCTCACCTTCCATCTTCGACCGGGCGTGCGCTTCCACGACGGCGCCCCCTGCACCAGCGCCGACGTGGCCTACACCTACGAGCGGGTGATCGATCCGAAGAGCCGGGCGCTGGCGCGCATCGACGGCTTCCTGCCGGTGGAGCGTCTCGAGACCCCCGATCCGCTGACGGTCCGCGTCACCTACCGCTCCCCCTTCGCCCCGGCCCTGGAGGCCTGGACGGTGCCGATCCTGCCGCGCCACCTGTTCGCGAACGAGCCGGACTTCGCCTCTTCGCCGCGGCACCGGGCGCCGGTCGGGTCGGGGCCCTTCCGCTTCGCCTCCTGGGACCCGGGGCGCCGGATCGTGCTGGTCGCGAACGCCGACTACTGGGGAGGGCGTCCCTACCTCGACTCGATCGTGTTCCAGATCATCCCCTCCTCGGAGACCACCCTCCAGGCCCTGCTCGCCGGCGAGCTCGATTACGCTCCTTTGGCGCCGCTCCAATGGGAGGCGCACGCGGGCGGCGCGGCGTTCGCCGCCCGCTTCAGGACCGTCCGCTTCGTGCAGCTGTTCTTCTACTACATCGCCTGGCGGGGCGACGGCTCGAACCCCTTCTTCGCCGATCCGGCCGTCAGGCGCGCCATGACGCTGGCCCTCGACCGGGAGGGGTACGTGCGCTCCGTCCTGCGCGGCCTCGGGGAAGTCACTCCTTCCCTCGTGCCGTTCGACCCGGCTCCCCCCGGAGCGCTGCGACCGGGTCCCCTGCCGTACGATCCCGGCGCCGCGGCGTCGCTCCTGGACGGGGCCGGATGGCGGCTGGACGCGCGCACCGGCCTGCGCACCAAGGCCGGGATCCCCTTCCGCTTCACCCTGCTGATCTTCAGCGGCGGCGAGGACCACGTGAAGTTCGCGCAGGTGGCCCAGGAGTCGCTGCGTCGCATCGGCGTCGAGATGGCGATCGAGCGTCTCGATTGGCCCACCCTCTTCTCGCGCCTCGCCAAGGGCGACTTCCAGGCCACCCTGAGCGGCTTCCTGCACGGCACCGATCCGGACGACGCCTACACCTTCCTGCACTCCTCGCAGATCGCGGGCGGCCGGAACTACGCCGCGTTCCGTGACCCTTCGATCGACCGCTGGCTGGAGGCGGGACGCAGCACGCTGGATCCTGAGGAGCGGGGCCGGCTGTACCGCGACGTCGACCGCCGCCTCCGCGACCTGCAGCCTTACACGGTCCTCTTCTCCCCCGCCGTTCAGGCGGCCCTGGTGCTCCAGGCCCACAACGTGGTGCCGACCCCCCGCGGCATCCTGGACCATTATCCCGGAGCGGCGGCGATCTACCTCGAGGGCGGAGGGAAGCCTTGACGTCGTTCGCACTGCGCCGCCTCGCCTCGGCCGTGCCGACGCTGCTCGGCGTGGTGGTGGCCGCCTTCCTGATCCTCAACCTGCTCCCCTCGGAC
Organism: Acidobacteriota bacterium; assembly: GCA_003223165.1. GTDB lineage: Bacteria > Acidobacteriota > Polarisedimenticolia > Gp22-AA2 > Gp22-AA2 > QHXZ01. Next base: position 12,320 of record QHXZ01000072.1, on the reverse strand, counting down.
CCCGTGCTCAACTGGTTCCCCGAGGGCGCGGCGCCCTCGGCCGAAGCCCTGGAGCGCCTGCGCCACGAGCTGCGATCCGAGGAGGGGCCGCTGGCGCGTTTCGCTTCCTGGGGGGCGGCCCTGCTGCGCGGCGACCTGGGCCGGTCCCTCGTGGACGGGCGGCCGGTGGGGAGCGTGGTGGCCGAGGCGTTGCCGTGGACGCTGCTCCTGAACCTCTGCGCCCTCCTGGCGATCTACGGCCTGGCGGTTCCCTTCGGGGTGTGCGGCGCCGCGTCGCCCGGGTCGATCGCCGATCGCGTGGGCGGCTGGGTCCTCCTCCTCCTTTACGCCCTGCCGTCGTTCGCCGCGGCCGTGCTGCTCCAGGAAGCCTTCGCGGTGCGCCTGGAGATCCTGCCGCTGCAAGGAGTGGCGGGGCTCGACGCCGGCGCGGGCCTCGCCTCGCGGGGCCTGGACCTCGTCCGCCACCTGGTCCTGCCGACCGCCTGCCTGGCGCTCTCCGGCTGGTCCTTCGTGGCGCGCTACACGCGCTCCACTTTCCGCTCGGTCCTCGGCCGGGAATTCCTCTCGGTGGCACGCGCCAAGGGGATGTCGAGGCCGCGGGCCTGGCGGCACGTGCTGGCCAACACGGCCGTGCCTTTCGTCACCCTGCTGGGGGGGATCATCCCTGCGCTAGTCGGCGGCAGCCTGATCGTCGAGCACGCCTTCTCGTGGCCGGGCCTCGGGCGGCTCTACGTGGCGTCCGTCGAGGGCCGGGACTACCCGGTCGTGCTCGGACTGACGCTGCTCGCCGCCCTCCTCGTCCTCGGCGCGAATCTCCTGGTCGATCTGCTCTACCTGGCCGTCGACCCGAGGATCCGCGACGCCTTCCTGGGAGAACGGGGCGATGCCTGAGGCGCGCAGGGGAACGCCGCGTGGCCGCCGCGCCGCGGTGGGACTGGTCCTGGGGCTGGCCGCCATCGGCCTGCTCGCGCCGGTCCTGGCCAGCGAGCGGCCGCTCCTGGCGCGCCGCGAAGGAGTCCTGCTGTGCCCGGCCCTGGCCGACCTGCCGCTTCTCGGATCCCTGTTCGACGGGCCCGAGGTGCGGAGCGTCGACTGGGAGGACCCCGGGCCGGGCACCGACGTGCTGCTGCGGGCTCCGGTCCCCTATTCGTACCGCGGCGTCAGGCTCGGCGACGCGCTGCGGCCGCCCGGGGGCGGGCATCTCCTCGGCACCGACGCGCTGGGCCGCGACTTGCTGGCGCGCCTGATCCACGGCACGCGTCCCTCTCTCCTCGTCGGCTTCGGGGCCACCGTCGCCGCGCTCCTCCTCGGCGGCTTCCTGGGATCGTCCGCGGCCTTGCGCGGCGGCCTGCTCGATCTCCTGATCATCCGCGTCGCGGACGTGGCGGCCTGTTTCCCCCCCTTCATCCTCGCCCTGGCGCTGACCGCCGCGCTGGGGCACCCCGGGATCGGGCCGATGGTCGCCGGCATCGGCCTGAGCCGCTGGACCTCCGTGGCCCGCTACGTGCGCGGCGAGATCCTGCGCTTCAAGGGGGGCGACCTGTGGGCCTCCGCCCGCGCCAGCGGGGCGTCGAGCCGGCGCCTGGTGCTCCGCCACCTGCTGCCGCTTCTGGCTCCGCCCCTCGCCGTCATGGGCGCCTTCGGCGTGGCGCAGGCGATCATCATGGAGTCGGGCCTGAGCTTCCTCGGGCTGGGGGTGGCTCCGCCCACTCCCTCCTGGGGCACCCTCCTGGCGGAAGCCCGCGGCACCCTCGATGCGGCCTGGTGGCCGGTCGTCTTCCCGAGCGCCGCGCTTCTGCTGGCGCTCGGCGCCTTGTGTCTGGCAGCCGACCTCTCCGGGGCGCCCGCCCGGGACGAGGTCGGGGGCCTGCCTTGAATCCCCGCTTCGATCGCCTGCCCGTCCTCAGCGCGGCCGCGATCCGAGGATCGACGGGTGGAACACTCGGTTCTTTCCGCCGCGCTTGGCCTGATAGAGGGCCCGGTCGGCGGCGGCCACCAGGTCGGCGCCATCCTCGGCCTCGGCCGGGAGCGAGGCGACGCCAAGGCTGATGGTGACCGGCAAGGACCGGGGCAGGCTCGGCAAGGCCAGCGGGTTCTTCTCCACCTCGGCCCGGATCGACAGCGCGATCGGCACCGCCTCGGCCGCCCCGGCCTCGGGCAGGACCACCGCGAACTCCTCCCCGCCGTAGCGCGCCACGACGTCGGAACGCCGCAGGAGGCGTGACACGACCTGGGCGACGTGGCGCAGCACCTCGTCCCCCGTCTGGTGGCCGTGCGTGTCGTTGAAGCGCTTGAAGTCGTCGATGTCGATCATGATCAGCGAGACGGGCCGCTCGGTGCGGCGGGCGCGCTCCGCTTCCTGGTCCAGGAGGCGCAGGAAATGACGATGGTTGCAGACGCCCGTCAGCCCGTCGGTCTCCGAGAGGCGGCGGGTCGCCTGGAGCAGGCGCTGCGTCTCCACCGCCACGGCCGTCACGTCGGCGCAGCGCTGCAGCACCTCGAAGTCCTCGGGATCGAAGGCGTGCCGTTTGCGGCACGCGACCTGGAACGCGCCCGTGATCTGGCCGCGCGCCCGCAGCGGGATCACCATGTCGCTGCGCATGCCGGCGCGCGGCGTGCTGTCCTCGAAGCGCAGCTCCGTCGCCAGGTCGTTGCGCCACAGCGGCCGGCCGCGCAGCATGACCCAGCCCATCAGGTGCGAGGCGTCGGCCGGCAGCCGCAGCGGCTGCCGGCGCACCGCCTCGCCGCGGCGGAGGATTTCGCGCACGGCGATGCCGCCTTCTTCCCGAAGGCCGAGCGCCGCTCCGTCCACGGGAAAGAGGCGGCCGAGGGCCCGGGCGATGGTCTCGAGGACACCGTCCATGTCCTCGACGGCCGCGGTCGCGGAGGCGATTTCCATGAAGCTCGTCAGGACGTCGCGATCGCCGCCTTCCAGGGAGTCGCGCCCCGGCGGGGGCACCGCGGCCAGGAACGACTCGACCGCCTCCGGCTGCGCCGTGACGATCTCGGCCGCCGAGCGGGGCCCGGGACGTCCCAGGGCCAGCAGCGCCTCGAGCCGCCAGTCCGCGGGCAGCGAAAGGGCGGCCATGGTCTCGCAGGCGCCATCGCCAGGGACGACGATCGCCGCCAGCCCCTCGTGCTCGGCCGCGAGGGCCATCTGCGCCGCCGCCATCCAGGATCCCGCCCTGCCGAGGCCCCCGCCGCTCGCGTCGCACAACGCGACGAGGACCGGCGCCTGCGCGAGAATCGCCTCGGGCGCGACGCCGGGCGCGGTCGCCCGCAGCGACGCCAGCAGATCGGCGCGCATCGCCGGCGCTTCGATCGCCACCGAGCGGCAGCCCGGCGGTCCGGGGAAGGGGAGGTACCGCCCGGCCTCGAGGACGGCATCGAGCCGACGGCGCTCAATCGGTTCCGCCCGGAAGGCGCAGGCGACCTGCCTGCGGCGCAGAAGATCGGAGAGATCCAGCGGACCCTCCATCCTCAGCCTGGCTAGGCGGCGGGGGGGGGCGCGCCGGCCGGCCGGCCGCCCGGCCGGTAGCCGAGCGGGTCGATGACCACCTCTGCGAAACCGGCGTCGCGCACCGCCTCGAGCAGGCTGCGCCGCGCCTGCGGCGAGGCCGCACGCCCGAGACCCTCGGCGTCCAGCTCGACGCGGGCGCCGCGGCCATGCAGGCGCACCCGCACCTGCCGGTAGCCTTGGGCGCGCACCGCGGCCTCGGCGCGCTCGATCAGGGCCAGCGCCGCCTCGGTCACGGGGGTGCCCCTCGGCAGGCGCGAAGCCAGGCAGGCCATGGCAGGCTTGTCCCAGTTGGGAAGCCCGAGCCGCTTCGACAGCGCGCGGACCTTCTCCTTGGTGAAGCCGGCCTCCACGAGCGGGGCACGCGCGCCCGCCTCGGCGGCCGCGCGCATGCCGGGCCTCTCGTCTCCCAGGTCGTCGAGGATCGCCCCGTACACGAGGGCCCGCTCGCCGGCGCTCTGGCGCAGCCGGGACAGGACGGCGAACAGCTCGCTCTTGCAGTGGTAGCAGCGCAGCGCGTCGTTGCGCACGTAGCGGGGGTCGAGCAGCTCGCGCGTCTCGACCAGCAGGTGCCGGGCGCCGATCAGGCGGGCCAGGACCACGGCCTCGTCCTTCTCGGCCCGGGCCAATGACGCCGACACGGCAGTCACCGCGGTGGCGCCTTCGCCGAGTTCGTCGTGCGCCACCCTCAGAAGCAGGGTGCTGTCGACACCCCCCGAGAAGGCCACCATGCAGGGGCCGATGTCGCGCAGGACGCGCTTCAGCGTGGCGTACGGTTCGTCCATGCCGCTCCACCCGTGAGTGCGACCCGCCGCCACCCGGCGAAGAGCCCCGTGGCGATCACGATCTTGGCCAGATCGAACAGCGCGAACGGTGCGAGGCCGGCGCGGACGGCCTGCGCGACATCCCCGCCCAGCTGGACGCTCAGCCACGCGATGCCGCACAGGTACAGCGTCGCGCCGCCGGCCAGGAAGGCGATGAAGGTCCCGACGAGGCCGCGGGGCGCCGGGCCGCGGCACGCCAGACCGCTTACGTAGGCCGCGGCGACGAAGCCGACGAGGTAACCACCCGTCGGGCCCAGGAAGTACAAGGGCCCGGAGCCAGGCAGCGCGAAGACCGGCAGGCCCGACAACCCCAGCATCAAATAGGTCGCCTGGCTGGCGGCTCCAGCGCGGGCCCCGAGAAGCGCCCCGGCGAGAAGCACCGGGAGCGTCTGCAGCGTTCCGGGGACGGGGGTGAACGGCAGCCGCACCTGGACCTTCGCCCCGACCCAGGTCAAGAGGGCAAATCCGATCACGCGCGCAGCGGGAGAGGCGATCACGGCTCCTCGCGCCGCGGCGAGCCAGGTCCTCCGCTCGTCGATCGGTGCCTGGATCAGCGTCGGCATCCCCGCCCCTTCTCCGTAGCGCGGCCGCGCGCCTCGAGTCTGGGGCATTCTAGGGGGCTTCGTGTGCGCTGTCAACGAAGCCCGCGCCTCGTGGGAGCCGCTGATCGTAATCCGCAACTTTTTCTTGACACCATCCGGCCTTGACCGTATATGGGGGCCGGCGAGGGGGTGACCTTCGCCACCTGAAATCGCCGAAGACTTATCGCCGACTGCTGTACCAGAAAAGTGAGAGTGGGGGCCATGGTTGGGAAGGGGGACCTTTCCAACCTCCGGCCCTTTCCCGAGGGGAAGGATGCCCGACGAGGGCTGTCTGCCCGGTCGAAACATGGACCCTTCCAGAAACCCGCTCGAAAATATTTCGCCCAACGCCCGCCCGGACTTCCCGTTCGGGATCGGTCACCGATTCGCAGCCGAAAGATTCGTAACACCCCCCCACCGAGGAGGAGAAGAATGAACGCACTCTTCGCGCCTGGAGCGAAGTGGAACCGTCTGCTGGTTGCCGCCGGCCTGGCCTTGCTCGTGGCCAGCCCCGCGATGCTGCTATGGGCCTCCCGGCCCGCCCGGCAGGATGGATCGCAAGGGATGGCGGCCTCGGTCGAGCTCGCCTTCCAGCAGCACGACGCCCGCCTCGAGGAGAAGCTGGACAGCGCTTCACCCACGCTGACCGAGCGCCCCGATGGGTTGTCGCCGCTCGGACGCCAGTTCCTGCAGCCGAGCCTCAACGGCCAGGGGAACAAGAAGGGTCTCCTCCTCACGAACCTCGGCCATCTGGATGCCAAGAGCCCGCAAGGTCTGCTGGGCCGCGTGCCTCCCGGCCTGCTCCTGCAGCCGAACGAGGTCTCCGCGACCAGTTGCGGATCGGTGGCCTCCGGCCTGAACTATCTGCGCCTGAACCAGGACGCGATCGCGCGGGAGTCCCTCGGCGCGGTCCTGGATCGCGTGCAGAAGGGCGGCGCGAAGATCATCGGCACCCTGCCCGAGGCCTGGTTGCAGGTCTTCGGCGAGCGGGGGGCGATGGTGGCCCTCGGCAAGAGCGGCGACGTCGCGGCCTGCGTGCCGGGGCACCCGGCCTTCAAGCTGGCGCCCGACATCGGGGTCAGACCCCTTATCGAGAAGAACCGCGCCCTCGCTTCCACGCTGCTGCTCGAGATCTACGGCATCGCCGGCGTGACCGACGGGAAGAGCCTGCGGCAGGAGATCGAGTCGGTCAAGGGCGTGAGCGAGGTCACCGCCTACGGCGTCGACAACCTCGGCTTCCTGGCCAAGGTCGATCACCGCGCCGTCTCCGACCTGGCGCGCCTGCGCCACGTCGGCGGCATCCAGGAGCACGGCGAGTTCATGACCGCGAACGCCAAGAACTCCCCCACCCTGCAGATGGGCTCGGTGGAGGACGGGTTCGGGATCCGGCCGTTCGACAACGCAGGCGTGGACGGCGGCGGTCTCAACGCGGCCGGACTGCCCACGGGAAACCGGGTCAACGACGGCACCAGCCAGGTGCCGCCGCAGATCGTGACCGTGACCGACAACGGCGTCTCCTACGACACGCCCAGCTTCGCCCAGTCCGCCGCCGCCCCGGACCCTCCGCTCAACCCGATCGGGCCGGTGCACCGTAAGATCCACGCCATCCACGCGGTGCGCGACACGGGCCAGACCTGCGACGCGATCCTGTCGGGCGCCGGCACGCACGGTACGATCGTCGCCAGCGCCATCGCGGCCTATCCGAGCCAGCTTGGCTTCTTCGCCACACGGTCGGGAATCGGCGGCCCGGGCCAGACGCGCAACTCCAACATGGACGGCGTGGCGCGCGGAGCGCGCATCATCGTGCAGGACGTGGCCGATCCGTCGCGCTGCACGGTCAACTCGCTGGTGGAGCGTGGCGGCAACGTCGATCCCGGCCGCCTGCTCGATCGCATGAACGCCGCCATCTGCCCCAACCCCGTGCCGCCCAACCCCCTGCCGACGGCCGGTGCCTGCGCCAACCTCCGCGGCGGCGGCATGGAAGGCCATCTGGCGGTGCTGCCCTTCGGGACGCCGAACTACACCGGCGCCAACAACCTCAGCACCAACGGGAGCTACCCGCAGGAGGCGGTCGACCTGGACACCTTCCTGTACAACAACCGGGACTTCATGATCGCCGTCCCGGTGGGCAACAACGGCGGCCGGCCGGGGTCCAACCGCCTGACCCTTTCGCTCCCGACGATCCCCGACCTGTTCAACGGCACGGCGAGCGACGACGACCCGAACGTTCCGGCGCTCATCCAGATCTCGCCGCCTGCGACCGCCAAGAACATCATCTCGGTCGGCGCCCACACCGCGGACTGCGCCACCTTCTTCGGCACGACCGACTGCGAGGAGAACCAGGACCGCTACTCCTCGAGGGGTCCCGCCACGCCGCAGTCGCTGCGCATGTCGCCCATGCTCCTGGGGCCGAGCGCCGACTTGATCCCGTCGTTCGACACCGCCTCGGTGGCCGCCTTCCGCAGCCGCGACAATGACAACGTGGGCCCGGTCGACGCGCAGCTCGACGAGGCCAACTTCGGGACCTCCTTCTCGGCCGCCTACGTCACCGGCGCGGCCGCCATCGTGCGCGACTACTTCGCCCAGGGCTTCTACCCGACGGCAAACCGCACGCTGGGCGACCGCATGCCGAGCCTCTCGGGCGCCGCGGTCAAGGCGGCCCTGGTGGCGTCGGCCAACTTCGAGAACGGCGTCACGACGGTCGGCCAGGACGACAACGAGAAGAACATCCGCCGCACGCGTGGCATGGACATGGCGAACATCGGCTCCGTCTTCGTCGGCGTGATGGGGAACAACGAGCAGGGGTTCGGACGCGCCGTCCTGACGCAGGTGCTCCCGCTGCCCAACTGGTCCAGGACCTTCGTCCTGAACCCCAACACCGTCGGCGAGCAGCCGTCCCAGGGCCTGCTGGTGTTCGACAGCCTGTCCACGGGCGAGCCGCTCATCGACAACACGCACAGGAGCGCATCGCACCTCTTCCGGCTGAACGGACCGAACGTCGCCAGCGTCGCGGTCGGGGCCGGGACGGCCAAGGCCATGCAGGCCGCCCAGCTGCGCATCGCGCTCGCCTGGCCCGATCCACCGTCCTTGATCAACACCGGCGGTCCGCTGGTCAACGACCTCGACTTGGTGGTCGAGGGCCCCGGTCCCGACGGCTGCCTCGGCGGGGTCGCGGGAGAAACCAACCCGGCCGGCGCGCCCTGCGGCGCCGGCAGCGCCGCCGATAACGTCCTCTACGACGGCGGCGTCTATGACGGCGGACACAACAACTCCATCACCGACGAGTGGTCGAAGGGACGGCCGGCCGGCTCGCCGCTCCTCGAGCGCCACGACTGCCGCAATCCCCAGGAAGCCGTCCACATCAGCTCGGACCCGGACGGCGACGGCGTCTCCACCGACTCCGCGCTCTTCGTCGGCCTCTGGCGGGTGACGGTCAAGGTGGGCGGCACGCCGGCCTGCCCGCCGAATTCCGGCGGCTCGGTCCCCGGCTCGATCAGCTCGGCTTCGGGCGGCCCGCTCGGCACCGTCAACGAGGACGCCAACGGCAACGGCAGGCTGGACATCGACCCGACCGCCACGCCTCCGGTCAACGAGGACCTCAACGGCAACGGGCTGCTCGACATGCCGGGCCAGCAGTACGCCCTGGTGGTGTCGGGACCGGTCTTCTTCGCGGACGCGACCCCGCCCAGCAAGGGCCCCTCGACCTTCCCGAAGAGCGCCATCGCCCTCGACAAGGTCAGGTACTCGTGCTCGGACACTGTCACGGCCAGCATCTTCGACTCGACCCCGGGCACCGCCGCGATCTCCACGGCGTCGACCACGTTCACGGTGGTCAATGCCGCGGGGACGACCGTGGACACCGAGACCGGTGTCCCGTTCTCCGCCATCACCGTCGCCACGGCGGGCTCGACCAAGTCGTCGGCCATGCCGCTGCGGCTCGGTCCAGGGTCGCCGATCTCCAACAACGGCATCCTCGAGGGCGACAGCGGGAGCTCGGTCGTGGCGACCTATGCCCCGGCCGGCCAGCGCGCCGTCACCGCCCAGGGCCTGCTGCAGTGCAGCCCCGAGCTGGTCAACGGCTTCTTCCTGACGGACGTCGGCGCCATCGGCGATCAGGTCGCCATCAGCGGCGGCTGCGACGGCGATGACTCGTTCGACGCCGGTGAGACGGTGGCCTACAGCGTGGCCCTGCTGAACCGCTCGCGCATACAGGACTACGACGACGTCGTGGCCACCCTGACCCCCTCCGGGACGGGCGCCGGGGCGGTCCGCGTCCTCGATTCCCCGCGCAACCTGGGCCGGCTGCCGGGCACCGGGTTGAACGGCGTTTCCTTCCACGTCTTTGTCGACAAGACGGCGGCCAACGCCCTCACGGTCGCCAACCGCAAGGTGACGATGACCCTGACGCTCGACTCCCTGAACCACGGGATCAAGCTGGGGCGCCAGAGCTACTCGTTCACCCACGCCATCAACTCGGATCAGCAGCTCCTGCACTACTCGACCGACTTCCCGAACGGCGGGCGCGAGGTTCGCGACCTGAACCGGAACCTGGTGATCGACAAGGCGGACACGCTCGACCCGTTCCTGGGCTTCCGGGTGCCGGACGAGGACATCACCTTCGCCTCGATGTTCACCCGCGTGGACGGCGGGACGGTCGTGACCAACACCCTGGGAGAGGACGTGAACAACAACGGCACCCTCGACCCCGGTGAGGACATCATGCCGAACGGCGCCCTCGACTTCGGGATCCTGAAGCCGATTCCGGCGGCGGGGAACACGATCGACGTGCCCTGGAGCTTCGACAACAACAGCGGCGGGTGGATACCCTTCCGCCACCCGGCCAGCCTGGGAACGGGCATCACCAGCAACCCCCTGTGGGAGTACAAGACGCTCTTCGGGCTGTGCGGCTTCCAGACCCAGGGATGCCTCGCGGCGACCGGCGGAACGCCGAGTTGCGCCGGCGGCAAGTTCGGCATCTGGCACACGGGCGACGGCGATCCGGCGACCCCCGCGTCCAACTCGGCCTCCTGCGACAACTACGTCCAGCCTTCCGACCTCTCGACGCCGCGGCGCGCCGAGCTGGTGTTCGACGTCCTCGAGTCTCCGATCATCGCCAAGGTGAACCAGAACAACGACACGCGCGGCTTCCCCTTCACCGTCGAATTCCAGCGCGTGGCGGCGAACTTCAACATGCAGACGTACGCCATCTACAACGGCGGCGGCATCAACATCGACAACAACGTCGATAGCGACACCGGCAACTGCCTGCTCTGCCAGGAGCTCGACTCCTACTACACGCGCCGGGCCGGCGGCTGGCCGTACACGCTGTTCCGCTTCGGCGGCGGCTACTTCCCGGGCGGCGGGATCTACCCCGGCAGCTACACGACGCACCAGAGGACGTTCGGGAACTTCATCAACCCGGACAATTCGCAGAACTTCAACGGCGACGAGGAGGGGTTCACCGCCTTCACGCAGAACACGAACTACTACAGCACCACTCCGATCGCCGAGCAGGTGCCCGATTTCGTGCCGTTCCAGCGCGAGGTCCCGAACGTTCCGATCGCCGGGGTGTGCGACGGCGGCGCCAATGCCGGGAAGTTCTGCAAGGCGGCCACCGCCGCCACCGATTGCCCCGGCGGCACCAGCCGCGTGGCCGACCAGACCATCGCCGGCCCGGTGCGCAACTTCGAGGCGACGTTGATCGGCTACGAAGGCGGCTTCGGCAGCGTCATCAACGGCTCGAACGAAAACTTCTTCTTCTTCAACCCCGGCCGTGACTCGAACCGCTGGCAGATCGGCCTCGGCTTCTTCAGCATCGAGAGCCGCTCCGGCATCACCGACTACGGTTTCGGCGTGGACGACTTCGTCTTCGAGTGGGACGCGAAGCATCCGGTGGACGAGACCTCGGCCCCGCCCACCGGCCTCGGCCGGCCGGCCGCGTGCGACCGGTTCTCCAGCATCACCCCGGGCACCCAGGCGGGCGGCCAGTGCGCCACGATCACGGTGGACCGCACCAACCTGTGGGAGTGCGAGGATGCGGTCGAGATCACCCTGGTCGATCCGAAGATCCCGAGCGCCCAGAACGTCCAGGTGATGATCGTCACCGACAGCGACGCGAATCCGATCACGACCCTGCGCTTCACGGCCCTCAACCCGAACGCCAAGCGCTACACCCTGGACCGGGTGCCGAACAGCGATCCGCCCACCTTCAAGGGGTCGGTGACCTTCTCCAACACGTCGAACCCCCCGCTCGTGGCGGGCCAGAATCCGCTGGTCTACACCACGCCCGGCATCGACGGCCAGTTCATCGTCTACTACCAGGACGACCAGTGCGACGGTGACGGCGACGGCACCATCGGCGAGGATGTGTTCAGCAACCTCGACGGCGACGGCATCCCGAACGCCACCATCACGCGCGACAACTGCCCGTTCATCTACAACCCGAACCAGCTCGACACGGACGGTGACGGGATCGGCGACCTGTGCGACGACTGCGTCTTCATCTCCAACTCCACCCAGAAGGACACCGACGCCGACGGCGTGGGCGACGCCTGCGAGTTCGATGACGTCGACGGGGACGGTGTCGAGAACGCCACCGACAACTGCCCCGATGTCTACAACCCGGGCCAGGAGCTGCCGCAAGGCAGCGGCACGAGAGGCGTGGCCTGCAACGACAACGTGCAGGACATCGACGGTGACGGCATCACCGATCGCAACGACAACTGCGTGCTGGCCTACAACCCCGCGCCCCAGCTGGACACCGACGGCGACCGCCTGGGCGACGCCTGCGATGGCGATTGCAACGGCACGACGCAGGTCCACATCTGCAACACCAACCCGGCCATCAGCTGCACCACCAACGCGCAGTGCCCCACCGTCGGCACGACCGTGGGGAACTGCCAGACGCGGGCGCGGCACCCGAACCGAGCCGTCTGCTCGAACGTGAACGACGACGCCGACGGTGACGGCGTGACGGACGACCAGGACAACTGCCCGGACATCTTCAACCTGGCGCTCTTCCCGGGCACCAACCGGCAGCCCGATCAGGACCGTGACGGCTTCGGCGATGCCTGCGATCCCGACGGATCCTCGGACGACAACTTCGACGGCGTCCCGGACGACCTCGTCAGCTTCACCGGCGCCATCAACTGCCACAGCATTCCGCTGGCCAGCCTGGCGATCGTGAAGACCGACTACCGCGACACCAACGGCGACCACGACGGGTTCCCCGACACCGGCGAAACGGGCCGCCTGGCGGTCACGATCAGGAACCGGGGCGCCTCGCCGCAGGACAAACTCACCGGCGTGCAGGTGGTCCTGACCTCCTCCGATTCGAACGTGTCGTGCATCACCGATCCGGCGATCACCGTGGGCGACCTGCTCCCGGGCCAGTCGGTG
>QHXZ01000071.1:23139-35093 GCA_003223165.1 Acidobacteriota bacterium | reverse complement strand
GATGCAGCTCTTGTGGCCGTGCAGGTACTCGACCGGGTCCTCGATGGTGACGATGTGGCCCTTGTCCTCGTTGTTGATCTTGTCGATCATCGCCGCCAGCGTCGTGGACTTCCCCGACCCCGTCGGGCCGGTCACCAGGATCAGGCCGCGCGGCTTGTCGCACAGGCCCGACACGACCTCGGGCAGGCCGAGGTCCCCGAAGCTCTTCACCTCCCACGGGATGGTCCGGAACGCGGCCGCCACCGCGCCCCTCTGGCTGAAGACGTTGGCGCGGAAGCGGGCCAGCCCGCGCACGCCGAAGGAGAAGTCGAGCTCCAGGTTCTCTTCGAAGCGGTGCTTCTGGTTGTCCGTGAGGACGCTGTACGACAGGGCCTTGGTCTCGGGCGCTGTGAGCGGCGGGAGCTGCAGGGGCACCAGCTTGCCGTCCACGCGGATCTGCGGCGGCGAGTTGGTGGTGATGTGCAGGTCGGTCCCCCCCTGCTCGACCAGGGTCTTCAGAAGCTGGTGCAGCGTCACCGCCATGTTGTCCTCCTCAGAGCACCGTCTCGCGCACGACCTCTTCCACCGTCGTGAGGCCCGCCTTGATCTTCCTCAGCCCCGAGCCACGGAGGCTGATCATGCCTTCTTCCTGCGCCTTGTTCTTGAGCTCGATCGACGAGGCTCCCGTCAGGATCATCTCCCGCACCGAGTCGGCGATCTCCATGACCTCGTACAGCCCGACCCGTCCCTTGTAGCCGGTGTTGTTGCACGTCGGGCACCCCTTGCCTTTGTAAAGCTTGACCTGCTTCGCGTCCTCGGGGCTGTAGCCGATCTCGATGAGCGCCTGCTGCGGCATGGCGATCTCCTCCTTGCAGTCCTTGCACAGCCGGCGCACCAGCCTCTGGGCGGCGATGAGGTGCACGGAGGTCGCCACCAGGTAGGGCTCGATCCCCATGTTCATGAGCCGGTTGATGGTGGAGGGCGCGTCGTTGGTGTGCAGCGTGGAGAGCACCAGATGCCCGGTGAGCGCCGCCTTGACGGCGATCTCGGCCGTTTCGAAGTCGCGGATCTCTCCGACCAGAATGATGTTCGGATCCTGCCGCAGGAAGGAACGCAGGGCCGCGGCGAAGTTGAGGCCGATCTGCTCCTTCATCTGCACCTGGTTGATGCCGTGCAGGTTGAACTCGACCGGGTCCTCGGCCGTCATGATGTTGGTCTCGGGCGTGTTGACCCGGCTGATCGAGGAATAGAGCGTGTTGGTCTTCCCCGAGCCGGTTGGTCCCGTGACCAGCACCATGCCGTACGGCTTGAAGATGGCCTTCTCGAACTTGTCGAGCGACTCCTGCTCGAACCCGAGCCGGGTCATGTCCAGCATCAGGTTCTCTTTGTCGAGGAGCCGCAGCACGATCTTCTCTCCGAACAACGTCGGCAGGACCGAGACGCGGTAGTCCATCTCCCGGTTCTTCCCCTGGAGCTTCATCTTGATCTTGATGCGACCGTCCTGCGGCAGGCGCTTCTCGGAGATGTCCAGCTTGGCCATGATCTTGATGCGCGAGGTGATCGCGTCGCGCAGCTTCATCGGCGGCTGCATGATCTCGTACAGCACGCCGTCGATGCGGAAGCGCACCCGGAAGTCCTTCTCGTACGGCTCGATGTGGATGTCCGACGCGCCGCGCTTGATCGAGTCCGTCAGGATCAGGTTGACGAGACGCACGACCGGCGCCTCTTCGGTGGCCGCCTCGAGCTTGGCGAGGTCGACGTCCTCCTCCTCTTCCAGAAGCTCGAGATTCTGATCCGCCTGCTCTTCGCTCGCGATCTCGTCCATGACCTTCTTGAGCTCGAGGGCATGGACCGAGCCGTAGTAGCGGTCGATGGAGTCCTTGATCGCCACCTCGGACGCGACCACCGGCTCGACGTTGTAGCCGGTCATGAACTTGATGTCGTCCATGGCGAAGACATTGGTGGGATCCATCATGGCGATGGTGAGCGTGGCCCCGGTGCGGCTGACCGGCATGATCAGGTACTTCTGGGCCACCTCGCTCGGGATCAGCTTCACGACGCTCTCTTCGATCTCGATCTTGGCCAGGTTGATCGCCGGCACGCCGTACTGCTGCGACAGGACGCGGGTGATGTCCTCTTCCTTGACGAAGCTGAGCTTGACGAGGTTGAAGCCGAGCTTGCCGCCATTGGACTTCTGGTACTCGAGGGCTTCCTGGAGCTTCTGCGGGGTGAGCAGCCCCGCCTTGATGAGCATCTCGCCGAGCTTGACGGCCATCCGGAACCTCGCGCAGGAGGGATCGCAAGACGCGTCCCTCCGGTTCGACGCGGGATCAGCGAATATTCAATTCCGCGTGTCAAATTATGTACCGGAACAATTTTTGTCAAGTAGTGGGGCGCAATATGAGTATTTTGCCGCGGAAATCTGACAATACCGTAACGCGAATCCCTATCGTCACCTTAAATCACTGAAAAGTATCGTGGATAGGCTTCAGGGCGGCGTCGAGACGGCAGTGGCCGGGGACGATACGGGGAACGTTCGGATGCGGACGGCGCCTTCGTGAGGAGCGCGCGGGCGCCTCAGGATCTCTCAGTCAATCTCGTAGCGCAGCTCCATGGAGGTCCTGTTCCCCAGCGCCCGGCGCAGGAGCGTCACCAGCTCCGGATCGGCCCCGTTCGCCTCCAGGCTGCCGATGGCGGCCGCGTCGATGTTGTAGCTGTACTCGTCGAGGCTCTCCTCCGCGAGCTGCTCCATGAGGACATCGAGCTGGGCTTCCGTGATGGTGCCCACCTGGGCGTCGTTCTCTCCATCGTAGAGCGAAATCATGCCGCGCCTCCTTCGCCGCCCTGGCCCGTGGAGGACCGGCGGCCCTTCAGCGAGAGAAGGTATATTCCGAAGGCCGCGGCGGCCAGGAACGCCAGGATGGCGCGCGCGGTGCCACCGCCTCCCGCGGCGCCGGCCCGGTGGGCCATCTCCCACCCTCCGTAGAAGGCGAAGAAGGCGGTGGCGGCGGCGATCAGGACCCGGTGCGCGGTCAGCAGGGTCACTCTCACACTCCGATGCGCAGCCGCTCGGCCAGGGCGTGCGGCAGGCCTGCCGCGCGGATCTTCTCCCCCGTCGTCTCGAGCGGGTAGGCGACCCGGTACACCGTCACGCTGCCAAGGGCGTCGTCGTAAAGGGCGAAGCTGCTCTTGGGGTTGCGGTCGCGCGGCTGCCCGAGCGAGCCGGGATTGACCAGGGCGCGGCGGCCCGCGCCGAGCGCGAAGATCGTCGGCTCGACCCGCGCCAGCTGCAGCCCCACGCGCTCCCTGTCGAGCGTGAAGGCGCAGGGGAAGTGGCTGTGCCCGAAGAAGCAGAGATCGAAGGAAAGCGCGCCGAAGGAACGCCTCGCCTCCCCCTCGTCGAGCAGGTAGCGGTCCTCGTCGTGCGGCGTCCCGTGGGCCAGGTAGCGGCCGGGCGCGAATTCGAGCGGCCCGCGGGGCAGGCCGTGGAGCCACTCCAGGTTCCCCGGCGCCAGGACGCCGCGCGTCCAGAGCGCCGCCGCGCTCGCCGCCTCGTTGAAGTCCTCTCCGTCCTCGATCCCCGAGGCGACCTTGTCGTGGTTGCCGCGGATGGCGGCCAGCCCCGGCAGGCCGCGCAGGACCTCGATGACCGCGTTCGGATCGGGGCCGTAGCCCACGACGTCGCCCAGGACCAGCACGCGCTCGTAGCGCAGCCCCCGGGCGTAGCCCAGGACGGCCTGGAGCGCCTCCAGGTTGCTGTGCAGGTCGGAGAGGACGAGGAAGCGCATCAGAGCAGCTCCGCGATCCGCTCGGCGACCTGGTCGGGCCGAAGACCCTCGGCCTCGACCCGAAGGGGCGCCGAACGGTAGTAAGGGAGTCGCGCCCGGTAGAGCGCCTCCGCCTGCGCCTCGCCCTGCAGGAGCGGCCGCGCCGCGCCTCTCTCGCAGCGTACCAGGGCCTGCGCCAGGGGGACCTGGATCCAGACCGCCCGTCCCAGGGTGTCGACCACGGCGCGCCCGGCGTCGGTGGCGTACGTGCCGCCGCCGCAGGCGACCACCAAGCGCGTGCGGCCGCGCAGGGAGGCGAGGATGGCCCCCTCGGCCCGCCGGAAGTGCGCCTCCCCGTCCTCCGCGAAGATGCGCGGGATGCTGCGCTTCTCTGCTTCGACGATCAGGTCGTCCAGGTCGACGAAGTCCCAGCCGAGCAGCCGGGCCAGCGCCTTGCCCGCGGTCGTCTTGCCTGCGCCCATGAAGCCGACCAGGAAGACGATCGCGCCCGGGACCCTGCGCATGCCCACGCTCCCCCCGGCGCCCCCGTCAGGAGGCGACCGCCGCCGGCTCCTTGCGCTCCAGGAGCCTGTCGAGGTAGCCGGTGTGGAGGTTGCCCCGGATGAAGTCAGGGTCCCTCAGGATGCGGCGCTGCAGGGGGATGTTGGTGCGGATCCCCTCCACGACCATCACGTCCAGGCTGCGCCGCATGCGCGAGATCGCTTCCATGCGGTTGTTGCCGCGCGTGATCAGCTTGGCGATCATGGAGTCGTAGTACGGCGGGATGGCGCACTCCGAGTGGGCCACCGTGTCGACGCGCACTCCGGGACCGCCGGGGAGGTGGAAGGTCGTGATCTTGCCGGGCGAGGGGACGAAGCTCTCCGGGTCCTCGGCGTTGATGCGGCACTCGATCGAGTGCCCGACCGGCAGGATGTCCTCCTGACGGAAGGCCAGGGACTCGCCCGCCGCGATCTTGATCTGCTCCTTGATCAGGTCGATGCCGGTCACCATCTCCGTGACCGGATGCTCCACCTGGATGCGGGTGTTCATCTCGATGAAGTAGAAGCGCCCCTCCTCGTCGAGCAGGAACTCGACCGTGCCGGCGTTCTGGTACCCCACCGAGCGGGCCACCTTGAGGGCCGCCTCGGCCATCCGCCGCCGCAGCTTGGGGTTGAGCGCCGTGGAGGGCGACTCCTCGAGGACCTTCTGGTGCCGCCTCTGGATCGAGCACTCGCGCTCCCCGAGGTGGACCACGTTGCCGAAGGAATCGCCGAGGACCTGGAACTCGATGTGGCGCGGGTTGCGCAGGTACTTCTCGATGTACACGTCCGGCACGCCGAAGGCGGCCTTGGCTTCGCTGCGCGCGGCGCTGATCGCCGCCGCCAGGTCGTCGGGAGACGGGACCACGCGCATCCCGCGGCCTCCCCCGCCGGCGGCCGCCTTGACGATGACGGGATAGCCGACCTTGGCCGCCAGCCGCATCGCCTCTTTCTCGTCGCTCATCGATCCCCGGCTGCCGGGGAGGATCGGCACGCCGGCGGCCAGCATCGTCTCACGGGCCCGCGCCTTGTCCCCCATCAGCCGGATGACGTTCGGGCCGGGGCCGATGAACTTGATGCGGCAGGCTTCGCACACCTCGGCGAAGTGCGCCGACTCGGCGAGGAACCCGTAGCCGGGATGGATGGCGTCCGCGTCGGTGATCTCCGCCGCCGCGATGACGGCGCCGACCTTGAGGTACGAGTCGCTGCTGCGCGGTGGCCCGATGCAGACATCCTCGTCGGCGAACTTGACATGCAGGGAGTCGGCGTCGGCCGTGGAGTAGACGGCGACGGTCTGGATGCCGAGCTCGCGGCAGGCCCAGATGATCCGCAGGGCGATCTCGCCGCGGTTGGCGATCAGGATCTTCTTGAACATGGGATCGGCGGGCCTCCGGTCATGCCGCCAGGGGCTTGCGGATCTTGAACAGAGGCTCCCCGTACTCGACCGGCTGGCCGTTGGCCACGAGGATCTCCAGCACCTGGCCGTCGCAGTCGGATTCGATCTCGTTCATCAGCTTCATCGCCTCGACGATGCACAGCACCTGGCCCTTCTTGACCTGGTCGCCCGACTCGACGAACACCTTCGCGCCCGGCCCCGAGGCGCGGTAGAAGGTTCCGACGATCGGCGACTTCACGACGTGGACATCGGGAGCGTCGGCGGGGGTCGCGGCCCGGGGGGCCTGGGCGCCCTGCGCGCCGGCCGCGGCGGCGGGAGGGACCGCCACGGGGAGGGCGATGGCCGGCGCCGGCATCAGGGCCGCGGCCGATCCTTTCACCAGTTTGATCTTGAAGCCGTCCCTCTCCAGCTCGAATTCGACGAAGCTGCTGTTCTCGATGTACTCCATCAGCTCCTTGATCTCATCGTCCAAGCGGCCTCCGCCCACGCCCGCCCCCGGCTTCACGGCACGCCTCCGGTGCGCGCCTCTCGAGGGGTCAGGCCCCCCTCCTCCGGCGCCTCCCCATGGTACCCCAAAGCCGGTCGACCCCGGCCCGCCGTGCGGCTTGCCCCGCCGCGCCGCGTCATCCGATCGCCTCCTGGAGCTGCAGGCCCGCCCTCCAGGCCTCGTAGCGGGCGCGGCCCGGGATGCCATCCGGACCCACCACCACGCACAGGTAGTAGTCGGATCCGAGCGCGCGCAGGACGGTCAGGCCCGATTTCCCGGTGATCGAGAGCTCCTCCAGGTCGCCGGCGGGACGGTCCCGCATCGACGCCACCGCCCTCTTGATCACGCCGATCGCCTCCGCGGACGCCAGATCGATGCTGAAGCCGGGGCGGGCGGAGACCTTCTCGACCGGGATCCCGTCCAGCCCGACCACGGCCGCCCCCAGCGAGCCCGGGATCCGGTCGAGCACTTCCTGCAGCACCGACCTCATCGCGGCCCCGCCTGCCGGGGGCCGCCCGACCCGGCCTGGATCGTCTCAAGCCACCGTCCCAGACGCAGCGCGGCGGCGCGCGCCTCTCCGGCTCCGGGCGCCGGCCGGGCCTCCTCGACCGCCCCGCGGGGCCCGGCGGGTTCCGCCGCCAGCTCCTGGAGCCTGCGGGCCGCCTTGCCGTTGCCCGGATCGACCCGCAACATCGCGCGGTACACCTCGATCGCCCTTTCGATCAGGCCCTGGCGCAGGTAGAGCTCCGCCAGCGTGTTGGTATGGAGCGCGTCGGTCCCCTCGCTCCGGGCCGGGAGGCGATCGGGCGCGGCGGGAGCCGGTGTGATGTCCTCCGGGCCGTACTCGAGCGAGGGCTCGGCCACGGAGGAGGTTGCCGTGGCCACGGGCCGGGGCGCCGAGGGCGCCGGCCGGGGCGCGCTCACGGGGGAGGCCGGCTGAGGCGGGAGCGGGAGCACCTGCGCGGCCGCGGGCCTCGGGGTGGCGGGCACCGGCGCGGCGGGCCACGGCGCGGGCCGGACCGCCTGCTGCGCCCGACCGCCGGAGCCCGGCGCGGGCGCGGAGGCCGGTGCCGGCGGCGGGGTCCACTGGACCTCCAGGATGTCCTTGAGCAGGGCTTCCACCTCGCGGTCGCCCGGGTAATGTCGCAGGATGGAGCGGTAGGTTTCCATGGCGGCGGCCACGTCTCCGGTCCGGCGCTGGACCTCGGCCAGCAGCTTCCCCGCCAGGTGGTTCTCAGGGGCCAGATCGAGGACCTCGGCAAGCGCCCGGCGCGCCTCGTCCAGGCGGCCGGCCTCCAGGTAGGTGCGGCCGAGGGAGATGCGCGCCGTGTGGTAGGCGGGATGGCGCGCCAGCCCCTCGAGGCAGACGGCGATCGCTTCGTCGTGGCGGCCCGCCTTGCGGTACTCCTCCGCCAACTGCAGGAAGGCCCGGGACAGGGGATCCCGCGCCATCCTCTCCCTGAGCGCCTCGATCGACGCGCCGCCGCGCTGCGGCCCCGGCTTGGCCATGGTTCTAAGTGATTGACCTCTTGAGAGTAAGGGCTCCACCTCGGCCAGCGACGCGGGCGATTATAGAGAATGCCCGAAACGCTTGTCAAAAAAGAAAGGCCCCCGGGATCGTACCGGGGGCCGGCCCTGGCGCACGGTGCGGCGCTACGGGACGATGGCGACTCCGAAATCGACGTCCCAGCTGACGTGCCGCCCGAGGTTGTCGTGCCCGTCGAAGTGGATGTGACCCACATCCGAGGTCCCCGCGCCCACCTCCGGGATCTGGAACGCGATCGAGTTCCCCTCGGACTGGACGAGGTAGAAGACCCCCTCCATGTTGCTGGTGACGGTCCCCACGAACGGGGCGGTGTAGTCCACCGTGGCGGTCATGAACTCGATGGCATTGAGGTTGCTCGTCGAGAGGTTGCTCTGGTTGCGGTCCCGCACGGCGAAGGTGAACAGCGCGGCGGCCTGGATATTGTCCGCGATCTTCGTCCCGATGTAGGTGATGGCCGTGCCCTGGACCACCGCCTCGGACTCCTTCGGCTCGTTGCCGACGGCGTTGCAGGCGATGCCCGCCGCGGCCACCCCCAGGGCCGCCAGGGTGGCGAGCCGCTTGAAAATCGAGACTCTCCTCATGGCTTGTCCTCCAGCGCCTCCGCCTTCTTGGAGATCCGCGGCGTGATGAAGATCAGGAGCTCGGTGTTCTTGCGGTTGATGGTCTTGTTCCGGAAGAGCCAGCCGAGGCCCGGGATCTTCGACAGGCCGGGGACGTTCGCCTGGGTCACCGAATCGTTCAGCTTGAAGATGCCGCCGATCACCGCCGTCCCGCCGTCGCCCACCAGGATCTGGGTTTGCGCCCGCTCCGTAATGATCGGCGGCACGTCGCCGACGCGGTTGACGAAGTCGGGAGACGAGTTGTCCACCTTCACGTCCATGATCACCGTCCCCTCCTTGGTGATCTGGGGGACGACCTCGAGCTTCAGCGACGCCGAGATGAACTCCACGTTGATCTGCGTCGCCGTGGTGCTCACGACCGGGATCTGCACGCCCTGCTCGATGATCGCCTTGACGTTGTTCTGCGTCGCGATGCGCGGCGAGGAGAGGACCTTCACGTCGCCGTTCGTCTCGAACGCGTCCAACGTGACGTCGAGGGTCACGGAGTCGAGGACGTTCCCGAAGCTCAGGCCCAAAGCGCCTCCCGCGCCGGCCGCCGGCGACGGCAGGTTCACGTCGTAGTCGAGCGAGGCGCGGTGCGGGAACTGCAGGTTCGTCTGCGTGCCATGCTTCTGGTCGGCCTTTCCATGCACGCCCCACTTGATGCCCAGGTCGCGCTCGAACTCGCGGTCGGTCTCGACGATCCGCGCCTCAATCACGACCTGCGGCGTCTGCTCGTCGAGGGCGTCGATCAGGCGGTTGATCGGGTCCTGCCGGTCCCGCAGGTCGGTGATGATCAGGGTGTTCGTCCGGTCGTCCATGATGACGTCGCCCCGCTTGGACATGATCTTCTTGACGATCGGGGTGACGTCCTTGGCCTTGGCGTAGGACAGGCTGCGGGTGAAGGTGATCGGCTCTTCCTCGAGCTCCTGGGCCTCGAGCAAAGCCTTCCGGGACGCGGCCTCCGAAGCGAGCTTCTGGCTGGTTGCGATGCGGATGACGTTGTTGTCGAAGACCTTGTCGAGCCCGTTGTTCTTCAGAATGATGTCGAGCGCCTGGTCCTCGGGAACGTTCTCCAGGACGATCGTCAGCGTGCCCGAGACCCCCGGGTCGAGGACGATGTTGTAGCCCGTGATCTCGTGGAACAGGCGGAAGACGTCCTTGAGGTCCGCGTCCTTGAAGTTCAGCGAGATCCTCTTGCCGGAGTACTTGGGCCCGCGGTCGGAGATCGCCCGGGATTTGAACCGGGCGCCCTGGGAGATCATGATGTTCTCGCTCCCCTCCCTCCCCGAGGCGCGGGAGGCGGATTCCCTCGGCCGCTCCTCGACGCGGGCTTCCCCGGTGGCCAGGAGGCGGTTCTGGGGCTTCGGAGGCTCAGGCTCGGCCGCGGGGGCTTGCGGCGCGGGAGCGGGGGCGGCCTCTTCGGGCCCGCCCACCGAGATCTCCTGCGCCTCCCCGCTGGTGGGCGAGGCCGCCGGTGCCGGTGCCGTGGCCTCGCTCCCGGATGCCGGGGCTTCGGCAGCCAGCGGCTCGGCGATCTGCGCCTTCGGAGCGGGCGGCGGCGTGACGCTCTCCGCCGCGCGGCGGGCCGCCTCCTCCGAGAAGTCGACGACGAGGCCGGTGTCGGTCGGCACGATGGCGTACGGCTTCGGCGCGCTCATGTCGAGGACGACGCGCGCCACGGGCCGTGGTTTGGTCGCGAACTGGGCCACACGGACCTTCTTCACCACCCCCGACGGGACCTGCAGGAGCTTCGTCTGCGTGTGATCGACCACGCCCACGAGATCGATGACCAGGCGCGGCGGGTTCTTGAGCTCGAAGTGCTCGCTGGCGAGCGAGCCATCGGCGGTCAGCACGATCGCCGTCTCGGGATCGGCGCCCTTGCTCTCGACCGACAGGAGCGAGGTGGCCTGGCTGCCCCGCGCGGCCGCCACGCGGGTGGCCTGCACGGGCCCGCCCGACGGACGAGCGGACGCCGCCACGGGCGCGGCCTTCGGCGTGGAGGGCACCGGAGCCAGCGAGGGCGCGGGCTCGGCGGCCGAGGGGGCGGGTTCGGCCGCCGTCGGTGAGGGGAGCGCTTCCAGCGGGGCGCCTTCCGATGCGACGGGCGGCGTGGCCTCGGCTGCGGGAGCCGCGGCGGGCTCGCCGGCTCCGGAGGCCGCCGGCGCGGCCTGGGCCAGCAGGGGCTGGTCGGGTGGGTTGCTCGAATCGCTCAACGAGGGGAAGTCGACGACCAGATCATGGCCGTCGAGACGGATGGCATGCTGCGCCGTCGCCACGTTCCTGAACTCGAACTTGGCGATCTTGCCGCCGTCGACGCTCTCCACGGAGGAGACGCGCACACCTTCCACCTGGGGCGTGCCGATGCGCACCTCCTCGGACAGGCCTTCCACATGCACGTCGAGGAGCTCCAGGACGAGGGTGGCCGGATCGGGCTGATAGGAGGTGTAGCTGAAGGGGTAGTTCCCGTGCAGGATCACCTCGGTCCCCGAAGGCGTGGCCGTGTGGTCGATGCCGTTGATGACCACCGCGGACGGCGTCCCAAGCGCCGCCTGACCTGGTTCGCTGACGGGCGGATTGCCCGAGCAACGCAGGGCGGCCGCGGCGATCGTGATCAGGATCGCGACCTTCCTGAACCTCATAAGCTCCCCTCCTCCGCTGTCGTCAGCCGCTTCGTCACGTCCCGGTAAGGCTTGATGCTTCTGGGATCATTGACGTCCTGCCGGAACACCACGCTGCCCGTTCTCCGGTCGATCCGGATGATCTTGCCGTCATAGACCGCGTCACCCACCCTGAGGAAATATCCCTTGTTGTCGCTGCCGTTGAAGAAGGCGATGTAGCCCTTCCCCTTCTGGACGATCCCGACGAGGTCGACCTCCGAGATCAGCATGCCGGCGATGCCGCGCGGGCGCGGCCCCTTGACCTGGCTGTTGAGCGCATCGACGAGGGAGCGGAACGGGTCCCGCCGTCCGGCCGGGTCATAGGTGAAGCCGCGGCCCGAGAGCATCGCCTCGTTGTCCTGCATGATGCGGTTGATGGTGTCGGAGCCGCCCGAGGCACCCAAGCCCTGCTCGCTGGGGGCGGCGCCCGCGGCCGGCGCGGCCTTGGCGTCCTCGGCGCGGAGCGGGATCCCGGCGGCCACGGCGGTCAGGACCAGGGCCGCCAGGAGGGCCGGGAAGGCGGGAGGGCGGCGCGTCACGGCTGCTCCCCTCCCTTCTCGTCATACACGAAGGTGGTGGCCGTGAACATGGATTTGATCGAGTGCTCCTTGCCGGAGCTCGCCGTGATGCTCACGCCGCTGACGTTGATGATCCGCGAGTACTTGCTGATGCGGTCGAAGAAGACGCCGAGGTCGTGGTAGTCCCCTTCCACGTCCATCTGGATCGGGAATTCCTTGTAGAACTCCACCGGCTTGAGAGCGCCCGGGGTGAAGGCCTTGAGGTCGAGGTTCGACTGGTCGGTGAGGTTCTTGACCCACTTGAGGAGCTCGCCGGTCTCGGGCGTGCTCGGGAGAATGGCCAGCAGATCGTTCAGCTTCATCTGCAGGTTTTCGATCTCCTTCTCGAACTCGGGCAGCTTGGCCTCGATGGCCTGGCCCTTGCGGATCTCGGTCTGCAGATCTTCCAGGCGGGCGTGGTCGG
>QHXZ01000071.1:17492-23076 GCA_003223165.1 Acidobacteriota bacterium | reverse complement strand
GCCAGCTGGCCCAGGAACGGAAGCTTCTTGAAGTCCACCGCGGCCTCCCCTTACTGGCTCGCCGGCTTGACGGCGGCGCCTTCCTGCCCCGGCTGGTCGGACCCTTGCACGCCCGGCTGGGGCAGGAACTGGCAGGACAGCGAGAAGGTCACCCCGACCGGGACCGAGGAGATGGGACCCAGGACGACGTTCTGGAAGTAGCGCGATCCGGTCAGGTTGTTGTAGAAGTTCGAAACGGCGTTGTACGTGGTCGCCTTTCCCGTGATCGAGACGTTGAACCCCGACTCGTTCATCGCCTCCAGCCACAGGAAGTCCGGCAGCTGCTTGCTGACCTCGTCGAGCAGGTGGACGGGGCCGCTCTGGTTCCGCTTGAGCTGCGTGATGAGCGTGATCTTGCGCTGCAGCAGCTCCTTCTTGGCCTTGTACTCCTGGCCCTTCTTGATGATCGCCTGCAGCCGCTCCTTCTCCTTCTCGGCGTCGGCGATCTGGCGGACCAGCTCGCGATGCTCGGTCTCGAGGCTGTACCACTGCCAGCCGATCGCGAGGGCCGCCAGGATGGCGACCGCCGCCATCAGGGCATTCTGGCCGAACGCCCCGGTCCCTTCCGCCCGCGGAGCGGCGGCCTTGACCTTTCCCTGCTGGGCCTGGGCCAGAAGGTTGATCTTGATCATCGGTTGTCCCCGACCCGACGGGCCGCGAGGCCCACGGCGATCGTCACGCTGCTGCTCAGCTCCTCGAGCGTCTCGGGCGCGATCCCCTTGCGCACCGTGACCCGGTTGAACGGGTTCAGGGGCTCGACCGGCACGCCGAAGCGCTCCGCCAGGGACTCCCGCAGGTGCGGCACGCGTGACGAGCCGCCCGCGATCACCATCTTCTCGATGTTCTCTCCCGGCGTGGTGTTCTTGAAGAAGTCGATGGTCTTCTGGATCTCGGTGCCGATGTAGTCGTTCACGGAGGCGATGATCGGCGTCACGTTCTCGACGGGGATGCCGTCGACCTCCTCGCCGCGCTTGAGCGTCTCGGCCTGGTCGAAGCTCAGGTTGAGCTCCTTGCGGATGGCGTCGTTGTAGTGGTTGCCGCCGACCGAGATGTCGCGCCAGAAGATCGAGGTGGTCCCCTTGAGGATGGCCACGTTGGTCGTGGAGGCGCCGAGGTTGATCAGCGCCGTGCCCATCGCGTCGTCGGCCTCGTAGTTCATCTCGTAGCAGTTCTGCAGCGCGAACACGTCCACGTCCACGAGCAGCGGGTTGCGCCCGGCCTGTCCGACGACCGACGTGTAGTCGTTGATCTTGTCCTTCTTGGCGGCGACCAGCAGGACGTCCATGTTCCCTTCGCCGCCGCTGGCGCCCTTGAGCACCTGGTACGCGAGGTTGACGTCCTCGACGTCGAAGGGGATGTACTGCTCGGCTTCCCAGGGGATGACCTCGGCCAGCTCCTCCTCGGAAGTGGCCGGGATGGATATCTTCTTGATGATGACGCTGTGCCCCGACAGGGCGATGGCCACGTCCCCGCCCTTGATCTTGCGGGCGGAACCAGGCCGGCGTCCATGATGGCGCCATCCACGATCGCCTCCGGGGACAGTCGCTCCAGGGCGACGTTGAGGAGCTGATACCCCTTGCCCTTTCCGAGGTCCTTCAGCTCCACCACCTTGACGGCGCTCGAGCCGATGTCGAGCCCGATCAAGTTCTTGCCTTTAGAGAAGAACACGGCCGATCCCCCTCATGCCCGGACCCTTCGGGCGCTTGCGCACGGGTACACCGGGCTCTCCTTTTTCACGAAATTCCAATATATTCCGTGAGTCCATTTTTGCAAGTTGGGCTGTCAAAAACGCCACCGCCGCGTGCCTTGTATGCATATGCAAATATCGTGCTATAACTATGCACGGCCTCAAGCGAAGCGGCGCAAGGCCTCCACCCGCGGCGCGGGGGTCCAAACGAGCCGTCGGCTGCGTTGATCGGGACGGGTGGGCTGTGGTAGAGTGCGCCCCTCGTTTCAGCTCAGGGCGGGGCCGTGCGCCCCGCGGCGCGGGAGGGCTCCAAGGTGGCGAGATCGTGTGAGGTGTGCGGCAAGGGACCGGTTCATGGCAACCAGATCAGCCACGCCCACAACGTGTCGTCGCGCGTCTGGTACCCGAACGTGCAGCGCATCAAAGTGGTGGTCGGACGCGGCACCCGCAAGCGCATGCGGGTCTGCACCCGCTGCATGCGCTCCGGGGCGGTCGTAAAGGCTGTTTCCTGAGTCCCTTCCCCACGGGGGCCCCTGCCTGGGCGCCCTCTCAGGACAGGGTGGCGATGGCGTCGATCTCGACGCGCGCCCCTTTCGGCAGGGCCGCAACCTGCACCGTCGAGCGCGCCGGCCGGGCGGTCCCGAAGTAACAGGCGTACACCCCGTTCATGGCTTCGAAATCGGCCAGGTCCGTGAGATAGACGGTCGTCCTGACCACCTGCTCCAGGCTCGAGCCGGCCTCCTCGAGAATGGCCTTCAGGTTCTCCAGCACCCGGGCGACCTCGTCCTCCACGGTCCCCCGCACCAAAAGCCCGGTCTGCGGGTCGAGCGGGACCTGCCCGGACATGAACAGTAGTCCGCCCGCCGTGACGCCCTGGGCATAGGGCCCGAGCGCCTTCGGCGCCTTGCCGGACGTGATCGTCCTGCGCGTCATCGCCATCCCCCGACCTCCCTCTTACGCCACCTGGCGCTCCACGTGATAGACGCCGTCGATCCCTTTTACCTTCTCGACGATCCGCTCCAGGTGATTCAGGTCCTGGATGTCGAGCAGGAGCGTGATCTCCCCGCGCCGGTCTTCGAAGGTCCTGGCATCGACGTTCTTGATGTTCGACTTGGCGTCGGCGATCGCCGCTGTGATCTTGGCCAGCATGCCGGGCCGATCCTCCGAGAAGACGGTGATGCGCACGTCGAAACGGGACGCGTCGCCGCTTTCCCAGGTCACCTCGATGCGCCGCTCGGGATCGTAGAGCAGCTTCTCGAGGTTCGGGCAGCGCTCGGAATGGACGGTCACGCCGCGCCCGCGCGTGATGTAGCCGACGATCGGCTCTCCGCGGATCGGGCTGCAGCAACGCGCCAGGGCGATGAGCGCGTCGTCCAGGCCGCGCACGGTCACCTTCCTGTCCGAGAGCCCCAGCGCCTTCTTGACCGCGTGCGCGATCGGGCCCTCCGCCGCGTCGTGGGCGCGGGCCTGGGGGTCGAGCTTCTCGATCAGCGCCCGGGGCGCCAGCTTGCCGTAGCCGACCGCGGCGTAGAAGTCGTCGAGGCCGGCCGCGCCCAGGCCGCGGAGCACCTCGCGCAGGCGCGCCTCGTCCGCCAGGTGCGGCTTGAGGTTGAAGCGGTAGCGCTTGAACTCGCGATCGCAGACCGTCTTTCCCAGCTCGATGCTGCGGTGGCGCCGGTCCACGTTGAGCCATTGTCGGATCTTGGCCCGTGCCCGGGGCATGCGGGCGATGCTCAGCGATGGTGGTTGGGGGCCGTGAGGATCTCGACGATGTCCCCATTGCGCAGCTCGGTGCGCAGAGGCTGCAGCTTTCCGTTGATGCGTGCGCCGACGCACCGGTGCCCGACTTCGGTGTGGACGGAGTAGGCGAAGTCGATCGGGGTGGCGCCGCGCGGGAACGACTTGACCTGTCCCTGCGGCGTGAAGCAGTAGACCTCTTCCGGGTAGAGATCGACCTTGACCATGTTCAGGAACTCGCGCGGGTCCTTGAGCTCCTGCTGCCACTCCATGATCTGCCGCAGCCACTGGATGTTGGCATCGTGCTCCTTGGCGCCCTTCCCCTCCTTGTATTTCCAGTGCGCCGCGATCCCTTCCTCGGCGATGCGGTGCATGTCGTGGGTGCGGATCTGGACCTCGAACGGCTGGCCCTTGTCGGTCATGACGGAGGTGTGCAGGGACTGGTACATGTTCGGCTTGGGCATGGCGATGAAGTCCTTGATGCGGCCGGGTACGGGGCGCCACAGCCCGTGGATGATCCCCAGGGCGCCGTAGCAGTCCTTGACGCTGTCCGTCAGGATGCGGAAGGCGATGTAGTCGTAGACCTCGCTGACCTCGATCCGCTGGCGCTTGATCTTCTTGTAGATGCTGTAGAGGTGCTTGCGCCGGCCGGAAATCTCGCACCGCACGCCCGCCTTGTCCAGCTCGGCGCGCAGCAGCCCCTGGATTTCCTTGATGAAGCCCTCGGTCGCCCTGCGCTTCTCCTCGAGGGCGGATACGATCGCCTGGTGCCCCGCCGGGTCGAGGAACTTGAGCGTCAGGTCCTCCAGCTCGTTCTTGATCTTGGCCATCCCGAGGCGGTTGGCGATGGGGGCGTAGATCTCGAGGGTCTCGCGGGCGATGCGCTCCTGCTGCCGGGGCGAGAGATGCTCGAGCGTCCGCATGTTGTGCAGCCGGTCGGCCAGCTTGACCAGGATGACGCGGATGTCGTCGACCATCGCCAGCATCATCTTGCGGAAGCTCTCCGCCTGCTGCTGCTCCTTCGAGTTGAAGCTGATGCGCGAGATCTTGGTCAGCCCCTCGACCACGTGAGCGATGTCCTTCCCGAAGTAGGCCTCCAGGACCTCGCGCGTGGTGAGCGTGTCCTCCAGGACGTCATGGAGCAGGCCGGCGACGATGCAGGTCAGGTCGAGCTTCAGGTCGGCCAGGATGTTGGCCACCGAGAGGGGATGCGTCAGGTAGGGCTCGCCGGAGGAGCGCGTCTGGCCCTTGTGCTCCATGGCCGAGAAGACGTAGGCCTTCCGAAGCAGATCGAGATCGGCGTTCGGGAGGTAGGACTCGACCTTCTCCTGGATGTCTTCGAACCGGATCATCGTGGGCCGACCGACATGACCCGTGGCGCCACCCTAGGAGGCGCGGGGCTCGGAGACTTGGTCCGGCAGGGCTTTTCCGGGGGCGCGCGCGGGTGAGCCATCCGCGCTGTGGAGTATAGCAGAAGGCTCCGCGATGGGGCAACGGCCGGCGCGCGGGCTTCGCCCGGCGCGGCCCTGTCGCGCCGCCTACGTCTTGACGTACCGGGCGCCCAGGTGTTTGTAGGCGATGACGAGGAGGCCCGCCGCCACGAAGACCGAGGAGTACGTGCCGAACACGACGCCGACCATGAGGCAGAAGGAGAGCGGGTTGAGCTTATCCCCGCCGTACATATACAGGGCCGTGACGGCGATGAACACCGTGAACGAGGTCAGCACGGTGCGGCTCAGGGTCTGGTTCACGGAGGCGTTGACCACCTCCTCGAAGTCGACGTCCCGGTACAGGCGGAGGTTCTCGCGGATCCGATCGTAGACGACGATGGTGTCGTTGATGGAGTAGCCCAGGATGGTCAAGAGGGCGGCCACGACCGGAAGGGAGAACTCCTTGCCGGTCAGGGCGACGGCACCGGCGGCGATCGTCACGTCATGAACCAGGGCGATGATCGCGGCCAGGCCCCAGGTATACCTATGGAAGCGGAACCAGACGACGGCCAGGATGCCGGCGACCGAGAACAGGATCGCCAGGCCGGTGTCCCGGAGCAGCTCCTTGCCGGCCGTCGGGCCGACGAAGTCGACGCCCCGCAGCGCGAACCCGCCCAGGAAGGACCCCGCT
>QHXZ01000071.1:0-17462 GCA_003223165.1 Acidobacteriota bacterium | reverse complement strand
TGAACAGGCCGCCGTGGGCGGTCCGGTACTTGACGAGCGCCGCCGCGATGGCCGCGGCGGGGCCGGTCTTGTCCTCGGCGGTGGCCGCCGCAGCACCCGGCTTGAGCCGCTCCCGCAGCCAGTCCTCGACCTCGACCTCCGAGGCCATGTTCAGATCGATCTTGCCGGATTGCGCCGCGGCGCGCTCGTCCTTGCTCCTCAGGGCCTCGATGATCTCAGTGCTGATCTGGCCCCCCTCGCCGCCTCCCGGGGTTGTTTTTCTCTGCTGCTCCACGCGGATGAGGACCTCGTTGTCCTTGGGATCGCCCATCCGCTGGATGCTGATGTCGCCCAGGCCGGCGGTCTCGAGGGCGGTGCGCAGCTCCTCCACCTGCGGCTGCTCCCTGAATCGCACCTGCACCGCGGTGCCGCCGGCGAAATCGATGCCGTAGTTGAACCCGTGGATCAGGATCGCCGCCAGGGCTCCGGCCATGGCGAGCACCGAGAACACCATGAAGACGTACTTCGTCCCCCACATGAGCCGCAGGTTGCAGTTGGTGAAGACCTGGAGCATCGGCCGCCCTAAATGCTGAGCCTCTCGGCCCGCGGGTTGACTTTCAGCGCCGTGTCGAAGATGGCGCGCGACACGAACAGCGCCGTGTACAGGTTGGCCAGGATGCCGACGTTGAGGGTGACGGCGAATCCCCTCACCGCGCCGGTGCCGTAAGCGTAGAGGAAGAATCCGGCGATCAGCGTCGTGAGATGGCTGTCCAGGATGGTGTAGAAGGCCTTTTCGAAACCGTTCTGGATCGCCGCTTTGACCATCCGCCCCTGACGAAGCTCCTCGCGGATGCGCTCGAAGACCAGGACGTTGGCGTCCACCGCCATCCCGACCGTCAGCGCGATCCCGGCGATACCGGGGAGCGTCAGCGTCGAGTGAACGTAGGCCATGGCGGCGAGGAGGATGAGCAGGTTCAGCACCAGCGCAAGCGCCGCGTTGACGCCCGCCAGCCTGTAGTAGATGAGCATGAACAGGATGATGATCACCGAGCCGATGGTGGCGGCGACCACCCCCTTGCGGACGGAGTCGGCGCCCAGCGAGGGGCCGACCGTGCGCTCCTCGAGGATCTCCATGCCGGCGGGGAGCGCGCCCGACCGCAGCTTCAAGGCCAGGTCTTCGGCGCTCTCCAGCGAGAAGCTCCCCTCGATGATCCCCCGGTCGGCGATCACGGCGTTGATCTTCGGGGCCGAGATCACCTTGCGGTCGAGGACGATCGCCAGGAGCTGCTCCTGGTGCTCGCGGGTGAGCGTCTGGAAGCGCTGCCCGGCATCGGCCCACAGGACGAAATCGACCGCGGGCTGCCCGAAGCGGTCCATGTCGCGGCGGGCATTCTTCAAATCGTTTCCGGTGATCGGCGAGGCCTTGGTGACCGGCCAGTAGACACGCAGCGGGCGGCCATCCGAGGAGGTTGTATCCTGAGGGAGGACCTCAACGTCGTCGGGGAGGGCCCCACCGAACATCTGGGCGACCGCCTCCGGCTTGTCCGGGGGCCGGAACTGCGCCGCGACGATGCCGGGCGGCACCTTGACCAGCTTCCATTCGAGAAAGGCCGGAGAGCCGATCAGGTCCTTCACACGCTCCGGATCTTCGACCCCGGGCAGCTGCACCAGGATCCGCTCGGCCTTGGCCCCGATCCCTTCGCGCTGGATCGTCGGCTCGGCCACGCCGAACTTGTCGACCCGCGTGCGGATCGTTTCCAGCGCCTGCCGCACGGCGGAGTCCCGGATGGCCGCTTCCTCGCTCGGCCGCAGCTGGAGGCGCAACCGGCCCGGCCCGGGCGACTGCACGTCGTATTGCTGGAACTGGCTGCGGACGAGATCGCGAGCCTCCGAGGTCCTGGACGCGTCAATGCCGGACAGGACCATGGCGTCGAGGCCCTCGGTGGAAATCTGCTGCGGGGCAAGCCCCTTCTCACCCAGGGCCTGGCGGATGCGGGACTGCGACAGATCGATCTCCGCCTTCACGGCGTCGTCGGTCTTGACGCGCATGACCATGTGGATCCCGCCCTTGAGGTCGAGTCCGAGGTGGATCTTCGCGGCGGGCGGATAGACGAGGGCCACGCAGATCCCCACGACCACCAGGATGGAAACCAGACGCCAGCGAAGGTCCATGTCCTGCCTTCGGGGCGCCGCGGGGCCCGCAGGCCCGCAGCGGAGCCCGGCTGTTCGCTCCTAGGGCTCGGTCGCGGTCGTCGTCCCGGCATCCTGCAGGCCGACGATCGAGCTCTTGGTCACGTCGACCTTCACCTTGTCCGCCACCCGGAGCTGCACGATGTTGCGGTCCACGGCGGCCACCGTGCCCAGGAGGCCGCCCGAGGTGATCACTTTGTCCCCCGTCTTCAGCGCATCGAGCATCTGCTGGACTTCCTTCTGCCGCTTGCGCGCCGGCCGGATCATCAAGACGTAGAAGACGGCGAAGATGAAGACGATCGGGGCGACCTGGATGAGCCAGGCCGGCTGGCCCGTTCCACCCGCCGGCACCGCTTGTGCGAGATCGAGCACCGCCTCCCTCCGGGGATTCCCCTCAAACGTCCCCGCCGGCCGCGGCACAAAAAAGGAGGGGGGAGACACGCCCCTCAACCCCCTCGCGCCGCCGCGCCCGAGGTGCTCCACGCTCGGGATCTCGTTTGCGGGGCGATAGATTGCCCCAAGCGACCGGGCTTGTCAAGGCGGACCGCCGTCGCCTAGGAGCCTGTCCGGGAAATGGCAACGGCCATTGCGATTTCCCGGAAAGGCTCCTAGACTCCCGAGCGTGGATTCGCGCGCCATGCGGGACGATCACGCCGCGCGCCTCCTCGGGCAGGGCCCGGCGAAGCGCCTGGAAATGCCGCTCCTGGCCTCCGTCGCCGGGCTGGCGCACGGCTTCACCGCGAGCGGTTCGGATCCGGCCGCCGTGGTGCGCGAGGCGGTGGGCCGCGACTTGCCGCTGCGCACCCTGAAGCAGGTCCATGGCGCCGCGGTGCGGCGCGCCGGGGGGAGCGATCGCGCGGCCACTCTTCCCCCACCCGAGGGCGACGCCCTGATCACGGCCGAGGCGGGCCTGGCCCTCGGCGTGTGGGTGGCCGATTGCGTGCCGATCCTCGTCTGCGATCCCCGGACCCGCGCCCTGGCCGCCGTGCACGCCGGATGGCGAGGCACGACGGCGCGCGTGCTGGACGCCGCCGTCGGCGCGCTGGGCGCCGCGTTCGGATCGCGCCCCGCCGACCTGATCGTCGCCCTGGGCCCGGCGATCGGTCCCTGCTGCTTCGAGGTCGGGGACGAGGTCGTCGAGCGTCTGCTGGAGGCCGATCCGGGCGCGGCGGCGTGCGTGCTCGGCGGCCGGCGGCGGCGGATCGACTTGCCGTCCGCCAACCGCCGACAGGCCCTCGCCGCCGGGGTGAGGCCGGAGAGAGTGGCGGCGGCGGGCCTGTGCACGGTGTGCCGGGCGGACCTTCTGGAATCGTATCGCAGGCAGCGTGGGGCGGGGGGCCGGATGGCGGGCCTGATCGCCTGGCGCTCCTGATTCCCCCCTATAATGCCTCCGCGCGCCGCACCGGGCGGCGCGCGGCACGGAGGAACGGGCATGGGCAGGCGCGCCGCAGGACGCTCCAGCAAGGCCGACGCGGTCGGCCGGCGGATCAGCGGCCTGTACCACGATCACGCCGCGGCCGCCGAGGGCTTCTTCGCGGCCGGGGGGAGCGCGGCGCTCGTCCAGGCGGCGCGCGTCCTCATCGGCGCGTTGCGCGCCGGGCGCACGCTCTTCTTCTTCGGCAACGGCGGCAGCGCCGCCGACGCACAGCATCTGGCGGCCGAGTTCGTCAACCGGTTCGCCGGCGACCGCCCCGCCCTGCCGGCGATTGCCCTGACGACCGACACCTCGGTCTTGACGAGCATCGGCAACGACGACGACTTCCGGCGGATCTTCGCGCGGCAGCTGGAGGCTCTGGGCCGCAAAGGAGACGTGGCGGTGGGAATCTCGACTTCGGGCCGCTCCCCCAACGTCCTCGAAGGGCTCCGGGCTGCGGCCGCACGCGGAATGCTGACCCTCGGATTCACGGGGGGGGACGGCGGCGCCATGCCGTCGCTCTGCCGCCACCTCATCCGCGTGCCCGCGCCCGACACGCCGCGCGTGCAGGAGATCCACATCCTGGCGGGGCACATCCTCTGCCAGCTGATCGAGGACGCCCTTTACCCCCCGCGCCCCCGTCCCGGGGCTACTGCTTGAGCAGGGCGATGGTGTCCTGGATCTGCTTGGCGTCCGGGGCCCTGGGGTTGAGGCGGATGTACTCCTGGAACTGCTTGAGTGCACCCGCGAAGTCCTGCGTCCCCATCAACGCGTAGCCGAGCTCGCGGTGCGCCACCGCGTAGGTCGGGTCGATTTCGATAGCCTTCCGGAAGGCCTGGACCGCCTCCTTGTTGCGGTTTTCGTTGCGGGCGTGCGCGCCGATGTTGAAGAAGGAGATGGAGGCGTTCTTCGGGTCGATGGCGATCACTTTCTGGTACATCTCCTCGGCCTTCGCCGTGTCCTTCTTCTTCTCGTAGATCGAGGCCATCTGCATCAAGGCCTCGGACTTCTGCGGATTGATCGTGACGGCCTTCTCGAACGCCGCGAGAGCCTTGTCCTCGTCCCCCGTCTTGTCGTACGCCTGCCCGAGATTGAAGAAGACCGCGTCCAGGTCGGGCGAGATCTCGGCCTCCTTCTCGTACTCGGCCGCGGCCTCGGCCGCGCGATCCTCCTTCAGGTAGATATTGCCCAGATAGAAGTGCGCGCCTTTCATTCCCGCCTGCAGCTCGAGTCCCTTCTTGAAGGCCTGCTCCGCGCCGCCGTCGTCGCCCGACTCGAAGAGGCTCTTGCCCAGGTAGTAGTAGGCCGCCGGATTGCCGGTGGGATCCTTGGCCAGGAAGCCGCGGTACAGCTCGATCGCCTCCGCGTGTCGGCCCGCATCCGTCAACTCCTTGGCCTTCTTCAGGCTCTCCGCGCCGCCCGGCACCCGGACCGGATCCGCGGCCGCCGGGGCCGCGGGAGCCGCGCCGGCGGTGGCGGCTGGGGCCCCCGCGGCGGGCGCGCCGGCAGCGCCCGCGGCACCACCCTCCTTGAGTTTCCTTTCCTCCTGCACCGCCGCGATGAACTCCGCATCCTTGGCGAGGACGAAGTCGACCACGTTGCGTCCCTCGTCACCCACGAGGACGAACTGCAGCTCCGGGTACTCCTGCTTGCTTCCCAGGATCCGGGCGTCCTTGCCGACCTCTTCCTTGCTCGAGTTGACGATCTCCCAGGACACCTTCACGGTCTTGTACCCCGGAAGCTGCGGGATCACGTGCCACTTCTTGGCGACCGTGACGTCGAGGGTGGCGATGATGAAGTCGCCGTCCTTGCCGGTGCGCACGGGGCCGACCTTCTTGTTGATGTCCACGGCCTCGAACATGATCGGCACCTTCGCGAGCGGCTTGCCGTGGTTGTCCACGATCTTGCCGCGCACCCTCGTGATGCCCTCGGCGAAAGCGGTGTCGGTTGTGGCGAGCGCCAGGATGACGGGGGCCAGCACGGCGATCCACTGAAGCGAGCGTCTCG
Organism: Acidobacteriota bacterium; assembly: GCA_003223165.1. Classification (GTDB taxonomy): domain Bacteria; phylum Acidobacteriota; class Polarisedimenticolia; order Gp22-AA2; family Gp22-AA2; genus QHXZ01. The sequence continues at coordinate 11,872 of QHXZ01000071.1, read as the reverse complement.
ACGGTCTCATGGTCTCCTCCCGCCCGTCGGGGCCTGGGCCGTCCTCGATCGGGGAAATGATTCTATACCGCGCCTTCCGAGACGATCAAGGCGGAGAAGGGCGAGCCCGATTCCGGCGGTCCCGCCCGCGGCCCCCCGTGCGGAGGCGGCGCCGTTGGCGGCGCGGCGGCCGGGGCGGGCGGCCACCAGGTGGGCCAGGAAGAGCAGCGTGAACAACGCGCCGCTGGCGGCGTGCGCGATCCCCATCGCCTTGCGCGCGGCGGCGTCGGTGAGCACCTGGGTCAGGTAGCCGGTGACGATCATCGCCGCGGCCGGCACGACCGCCAGGACCCCCGTGGCGCGCCCGCGGCGCGGCCGGCCCTCGAGGAAGCGGCCGATGATGTGCTCGCGCGTGATGAGCCCCAGGGCGAAGACCAGGAACGGCGCGACGAGGACGTGCCACGAAAGGACGCTCGGCTGCCAGGGATGGTGGACGATGGAGAAGGGGTCGGTGGCGGGCAGCAACCACTTCATCCAGATGTAGACCCCCCCCGTGCCGGCCGCCGCGACCGCCGACGCGTAGAGCAGGACGCGCTCGAAGGGGCTCACGGTCGCACCGCCCCCGGGGCTCCGGGGGGCGCGCCATCCCCCTTCCCCGGCGCCGGGCCCGAGGGCGGCGGGAAGGGCGCCACGAAGAGCCGGTGCAGGGCCACCACCCGCCGGGCCGCCTGGGTGACGGCGCGGGCCGACAGGGTGGCGCCGGTCAGGGCGTGGATGCCGCCGTTGAGCGACAGCTCGTCGCCCGGCCCCCGGCCCGGGAACTGCTGCAGCCAGCGCTCGGTCGGCTTGTAGTCCTCGGGCTCGTCGAAGGACAGGATGTCGATGCGTCGAATCCGCCCGTCCGCGGCCAGGAGGACCATGATCGTCTCCGGCAGCGTGCGGACCAGGTGCGTGTCGAAATAGGCGTAGCCCACCGGACGCCCCTCCGCGGTCCCCACATAGTATGGAACGACGCGGGTCTCCACCGCGCCTCCCGCCTCGCGCCCCGCGCGGGCCGCCTGCGCGGCGTCGAGGTAGAGTGTGCGCCGCTGCACGCTTGCCGGAGCCGGAAAGGCCAGCGCGAGGGCCTGATCCTGGGTGAGGTAGACGCGGGCCAGGGACGACGGGGCCGTGAGCAGGGCCAGTGCGATCGTGGCGAGCATACCCTGGGCGGCGCGACGCATCAGAAGAGGTATCCCAAGGCCACGTTGACCTGGTCGAGAGCCGTCCCCGCCCGGTTCGCGAAATTCTGCACGTCGACCTTGATGGCGATGTTCGGGATGGGACGGTAGTGAAGGCCGAGGGTCCTCACCCTCCGGTCGTTACCGGAGTTGGCGGAGTAGCCGGGCGCCACCCGGGCCTGGGTATCGAGGGACTCGTAGCGGACGAACGGGCTCAGCTCCTGCGTGCTCCCCTTTAGCGGTGCGAGCAGGTTGTAGGCGATCTCACCGTACCATCCCTCCATCCTCTCTCCCACGCCGTCGCTCCCGCTGAGCCCGAGGGCCGCGTTGAGCCGTCCGACGCCGCTCAGGGTGCCGCGCGCATAGAGGCCGCGCACGTGCACCCCGCGCCCGTTCCAGCCGGCGTGCGCTTCCCAGAGCGTGAAGCGAGGCTCCCCGATGGCGGCGTCGCGCTGTCCCGTGCGGCCCGTGAAGGTGGCAAGCCCGGCGACCAGTCCCGGCGTCGGCGTGTAGTCGATCCGGGCGGTCGCGGCGAAGTCGGCCGCCTTGGCTTCGGCCCCTTCCTGCCGGCCCTCCCGGATCCCCTGATCCGCGGAGAACCCCGACGCGTCGAGGCCGGTCACGAGATAGGCGCGGTAGGAGAGCGGGCCGGCGTCGCCGTAGATCCCGAAGCCCAGCTCGCGCCAGGTGCTCGGGATGATGAACTGCTCCACCTCCGGCCGCCGCGCGCCGAGGAAGATCGGCGGTTCGTGAAGCTCGTTGAGGTAGCCGACCGGGACGAGCAGGAGGCCGCCGCGCAGGCCGAACGCCCGGGTCGCCCGGTAGTCGAGGTAGGCGAACTCGACCGATGTCTCGCCCGGCTCTCCCTCCCCGGCCACGGCGTGCTCGAACTCGACCTCGGAGTTGAACAGAGTGCGGTCGTCGAACTTGTACCCGAAGTAGAGCACCGCGCGCTCGAGATCGGCCGTGTCGATGGCGGTCGCGGGGGTGCCGTCGTCCCGCCTTCGGCTGAAGCCCTGGTAGAGGACCTCGCCGTAGCCGCCGATCGACGCGCCGCGCCGCGCGGCGTAGACCTTGGCGGCGGCGGGCCCGAGGCCCTGGACATCCTGCCCGCCGGCGGGCACGGCGGCTTCCCCGATGCGCAGCCTCTCGAGCTCGAGGGTGAGGGCCTCGATCTTCTTCTGGAGGTCGGTGATCGCCGCGGCGGTCGCCGCCGACGCGTCGGCCGGCGGGGCGGCCGACCGGCCGGACTGCGCCGCCTCGGCGCGCAGGCGCGCGACTTCGACCTGCAATACCGCGACCAGCGCCTCGAGCTCCGCCACGCGGCGCGCCAGGGCGGCCGTATCGCCGCCTTCGCGGCCGGCTCGATCGCGCTCCCGGGGCGGGGGCGCCGGCGCCCCCGCCCGCCCGGCCTCCCCGGCGGCGCGCGCCGGCGCGCCCGCCGACAGGACCACGGCGGCCAGGAGCGTTCCGGCGCGCAGCCTTCTCCGGCGCCTCGTCCGCCCGCTCCGGCCCGGACCCGCGGCCACGCGCTCCTCCCTCACGGCCTCCCTCGTTGCGGCACCGCCGACCCGCGGCCCGCGCCACCGCCCCGGCGCTCGCCCCGTGCCAGCACCTCGAAGGGGGGCGTGGCCCTCCGGTGCAGCGTCCCGTCCGCGCCCTGCCAGAGGTAGAGGGCGGCCAGGCCGCGCTCCTCGGCCCAGCGAGCGCCCCGCACGGGGCCCATCACGAAGAGGGCGGTCGAGAGGGCGTCCGCGGAGGTGGCATTAGGGGCCAGCACCGTGAGCGAGCCCGTGAACCTGGCGGGCTTCCGCAAGGCCGGGTCCAGGATGTGGCCCACCGGCCCCGCGGACGTCCGCCGCGCCCGCTCGCCGTTCCCCGAGGTGGCCACGGACGCGTCCCGCACGCGCACCGCCGCCTCGACGCGCTCGCGGTCCGCGGGATCGGCGATCCCGATGCGCCAGCCCTCGCCGTCCGGCGCGGGCCCCATGGCAAGCACCTGCCCCCCGAAATCGAGCAGGGCGGCCCGCACGCCGCGGTCCGCCAGGACCCGTGCCGCCGCGTCGAGCGCGATCCCCTTGCCGATGCCGCCGAAGTCGATCCCGACCCCCGGCGCGTCGAAGCTCACCGTGGAGGTGGCGCGGTCGAGGCGGACGTGACCCCAGCCGACGGGCGGCTCGTCGCCTGGGGCGCCCTCGGGACCCGGGCCGTCGTCTCCCTCCCCGGCGGTCGTGACGCCCGGCAGCCGTCCTTCCGGCCCGCGGAGGCGAAAACGGCGCACCAGGGGCTCGACCGTCGGGTCGAAGGCCCCCTGCGTGGCCTCCGCCCAACCGATCGCCGCCTCCACACCCGCGAGCAGATCGCGCGAGCAACGGAACGGCGCGCGCGCCGCCGTGCGGTTCAGCCGCGCGATCTCGCTTCCGTCCCGCCAGTTGCTCATCACGTCCTCGAGGCGGGCCACCTCGTCGAACGCCGCCTCGAACGCCTGCTCCGGCGCCGGAAGCACCGCTTCGATCGTGAGGGAGGTCCCCATGAGGAACCGGCTCCGCGCCAGGGTCGCCGGCGACCGGGCGCCGGCCGAGGCCGGGACGACCAACGCCGCGGCGCACGCGGCCAGGAGCAGCGCCCGCCCGGGGAGACCGCTGCGGGGCCGCTGCCCGGGACGACGGGGGGTGAGGGTCGCGCTCATGCCGGTGCCTCGCCTCTGCTGTGACTGCGACTCAGTCTCAATTAGGGTGAGCACTCTAACCTCAGGGCGGCGTGGCTGTCAAGCCCGGGACGCTTGGGCCCGCGGCCGTCCTGTGCGATACTCCGCCGCCGCCGGCCGGAGGCGTTCGAGCGGAGGAGGCGAGGATCCATGAGAGGCGCCGACAGCGCGAAGCCGGCCCGCCGGTCGCGGGTCGAAATGACGGAGATCGTGCTTCCCGAGGACACCAACCAGTACGGCCACGCCTGGGGGGGCCGGGTGATGGCGCTGATCGACAAGGCGGCCGCCATCGCCGCCGTGCGCCACTCCCGCACCAACGTGGTCACGGCCTCGCTCGACTCCCTCACGTTCCGCGCTCCGGTCAAGCTGGGCCACATCCTGAAGCTCTACGCCGCGGTCAACGCCGCCTTCCATTCCTCGATGGAGGTGGGGGTGAAGGTCGTCTCCGAGGATCCCCTCACCGCGCGGCAGGCCCACTGCTGCAGCGCGTTCGTGACCATGGTGGCCCTGGGCGGGGACGGCCGCCCGACGGCCGTTCCCCGACTCCTCGCGGGGAGGAGCGAGGAGCGCCGCCGCCAGCGCGACGCGATGCGGCGGCGCAGGGCCCGCCTCGCGCAGCGCGAACGACGCCGGCGGCGCGCCCGCCCCTGACCCTCCGGCATCCCGCCGCGGGCCCGCGCGGCGTCCCGGCGCCCTCCCCTCGACAAGCCGTCGCCTCGTCAAAATGACGACGCCGGAAAGGCCGGCGGAGGGTTTGCGTCACCCCTGCGGCCACCTCATATTCCTTGGGATGCGGCGGTGGCCGCCGCCGCCCTCAGGGGGTGCTGTGTCCCGTCAGGTCGTCCGCCTCGAGATCGCGACATCGGACGGATTCACCAAGGTCGTCCTGATCGACCGCAGCCCGTTCCTCATCGGGTCGGACCCGTCGGCCGACCTCCCCCTGGGCCTGCCCGGCGTCGCTCCCCGCCACGCCCAGATCGTGCGCCTGGGGCATGTCTACCGCCTCGTGCCGCTGGCGCCGGCCGCCCCGCTGTCCCTCAACGGCGCCGCGGTCCCCGCAGAGGGCGCCGACCTGTCTCACGACGCGCGTCTGGGCCTCGGCCCGGGCTTCCCGCGCGCGCTTCGGTTTCTGATCGAGGGGGCCCGGTTGGAGGATCGCGAGGACCGCCTGATCATCCTGATGGAGGTGGCGCGCACCATCACCTCCTCCCTCGCGCTCGACGAAACGCTCGGCCGGGTGCTGGACGGGGCGGTGCGGTTCTCGGGCGCCGAGCGGGGCTACCTGTTCCTGCGCGAGGGTGAACGGCTGGTGCGCTGGACGCGCGCCGGCGAGGCGCCGCCGCCGAACGTCGATGTGAGCCTCTCCGTCGCCGAGGAGGTGGCCAGGACCGGCCGCCCGATCTACCGGGACCGGCTGGGAGACGAGCCGGGACGATCGGTCACCGAGAGCATCGTGCGCCTTCGCCTGCAGGCCATCCTCTGTATCCCGCTGTCGCTGCGCCAGGATGTGATCGGCGTGGTCTACCTCGACAGCAAGCGGCCCCTGCCGCACCACAACCCCGACCTGCCTCTTCTGGAGGCCCTGGCCGGCCTGGCTGCGATCGCCATCCAGAACAGCCGCCTGGTGGAGGAGCGCCTGCGCACCGAGAGGACCCTGGTGATGGGGCAGATGGCCCGTGCCATCGTGCACGACGTCCGCAGCCCCCTGGCCTCCATCCGGGGGCTCGCCGACCTGCTCCGGGAGCGGATGGCGGAGGGCGATCCGGCGCGTTCGCACCTTTCCACCATCATTGCCGAGGTGGATCGGCTGACGCTCCTGACCGGGGACTTGCTGCAGTTCTCGAACGAGGCGCCGCCGCTCCACCGCGCCCCGGTCCCCATCGCCGAGCTGGTGCGCCAGACCCTCACGCCGCTGCAGCCGCGGCTCCGCCAGTCGAACGTGCGCCTCGATCTGCAGCTGGAAGAGGGGACCCAGGTCCTCGCCGACGCGCCGCGCCTGCTGCGCGTGCTGCACAACCTGGTCGCCAACTCCCTGGAGGCCATGCGCGGCGGCGGCGCGCTCGCCATCGCCTGCCGGAGGGCGGACGGCCATTGCCTGCTCACGGTGCGGGACACCGGCTGCGGCATGCCGGAGGAGGTACGCCGCAAGGTGTTCGAGCCGTTCTTCTCCCACGGCAAGCCGAACGGCACCGGCCTCGGGATGGCGATCGTGCGCAAGATCGTCGAGGAGCACGGCGGCAGGGTGCAGGTCGAGAGCGCCCCAGGGCAGGGCACCACCGTCCGCCTCGACCTCCCGGTCGCCGCCTAGGGGTGTGTCCCGGACGGCTCCCTGGATCTCTCCGGGACAGGCTCCTAGCCTGGCAGCACCGCGAACTGCTCGTAGCCGAGCGTCGCGTCACCGCGGAACACCAGGCGCTCCGCGACGGGATCGCCCGAAGCGGCGGCGAGGTTGTCGCGTTCCTGCTCTAGGTGCCGCGCCACCTCCGGGTGCAGGAGCACCAGGATCGGGCCGTCGCCGAGGGCCGCGCGCTGCCGGCGCGCTTCCCGCAGCGCCTGGTAGTAGAGGGTCTCGGCGGACTTGAGCCGGCCCGAGCCGCCGCAGGCCGGGCAGGGAGTGAGGAGCAGGCGCTCCAGGCTGCGCTTGGTGCGCTGGCGCGTGATCTCGACCAGGCCGAACTCGCTGATCTGCAGCATGCGGCTCTTGGAGCGGTCCTTGCGCAACTCCTGCTCCAGCGCCGCGATCACCTCCTGCTTGCTGGCCCCCTCCTCCATGTCGATGAAATCGATGACGATGATTCCTCCCAGGTCCCGCAGGCGCACTTGGCGCGCGATCTCCCGCGCCGCCTCCAGGTTGGTCCTGAGGATGGTCTCCTCCAAGCGGCGCGAGCCGACGTACTTGCCGGTGTTGACGTCGATGGCCACGAGCGCCTCGGTCTGGTTGATGACGATCGAGCCGCCCGACTTGAGCCAGAGGCGCGGACGCAGGGCGCGCTCCAGCTGGATCTGCACGCCGCGCTCGTCGAACAGCGGGACGCCGCCGGCGTACAGACGGATCTTGGCCGCCAGCTCCGGCTGCACGCGACCCACGAAGCCGACCGCCTCGCGGTAGACCTCCTCGGCGTCGACCAGCACCTGCTGCACATCGTGGTTCAGGACGTCGCGCAGCACGCGGGCCACCGCCCCAACCTCCTGGTGCAGCAGGGCGGGCGCGGAGGCCGCCTGGGCGCGGCGCCCGATCTCCTCCCACAGTCCGTGGAGGTAGCGGGCGTCGGTCTCCAACCCCTCCACCGTGCCGCCCTCGCCCGCCGTGCGCACGATGAATCCTCCGGGGATCCCGTGCCGGCTCGCCACCCCTTGAACCAGCGCCTTCAGCCGTTCGCGCTCGACGAGGTCTGCGATGCGGCGCGAGACGCCCACGTGCTCGACCCGCGGCAGGTAGACCAGGAAGCGCCCCGGCAGGGAGATGTGGGCGGTGATCCGCGCGCCCTTCTGGGCGATCGGATCCTTGCCGACCTGGACCACGACTTCCTGCCCTTCCCGGAGGAGGTCCTCGATGGCGGCTCGCGGCAGCCGGCTCGCCGGCCGGTCCACCACGGCCGCCTCCGCCTCAGGGGGCCCCTCCTCGTCGTCCGCGTAGGTTTCCAGGTCCTCCACGTACAGGAAGGCGTCGCGCTCCAGGCCGATGTCGACGAAGGCCGACTGCATGCCCGGCAGGACGTTGCTGACCCGCCCCTTGTAGATGTTGCCGGTGAAACCGCGCCGGCCCGGCCGCTCCACGGCGATCTCCGTGAGCAGGTCGTCCTCGAGGACCGCGATGCGGACCTCTCCGCCGGCGCTCTCGACCAGGATCTCCCGGCGCAACGCCCCTCCTCAGTTGACCAGCCGCCTCATCCAGACGTTCAGGACGAGGCCGAAGCTCATGAGCGTGTTCACCAGCGAAGAGCCGCCGTAGCTCATCAGCGGCAGCGGGACGCCCGTCGTGGGCAGCAGGCCGACGACCACACCGATGTTCAGCAGGGCCTGGCAGGCGAAGACGCAGACCACCCCCATCGCCAGGTGGACGCCAAGCCCGTCGCGCGCCGCGCGCGCCGTGATCACGCAGCGGTAGATGATCAGGAAGTAAAGCGCCAGCATGAGCAGCGAGCCGAGGAAGCCCCTTTCCTCGGCGAGGACCGCGAACACGAAGTCCGTATGCTGCTCCGGGAGGAACTGCAGCTGCCCCTGCGTGCCGGCCATGAATCCCTTCCCCAGCAGGCCGCCCGAGCCGACGGCGATGAGCGACTGGATCAGCTGGTACCCCGACCCCTTGGGATCGCGCGTCGGCTCGAGGAAGATCTTCACCCGCTCCTTCTGGTACGGCTTGAGATGGCTCCAGGCGAGGGGCAGCGCCAGGGCCACGATGAGCGCCAGGATGACGATGGTGCGGAAGCGGATGCCCGCCAGGAAGGTCGCGCCGACGAGCAGGGGCATGAAGGTGACGGCCGTGCCGAGGTCCGGCTGCATCATGACCAGGAACACGGGCAGGCCGACGATGCCGCACAGGGACGAGAAGTTCACGAAGCCGAGCCCCGGACGGTCGGACGGCGCGCGCTCCCGCCCCAGATAGGCGGCCAGCAGCAGGATAGTGGCCCCCTTGGCGATCTCCGAGGGCTGGAACTGGAAGCCGCCGACGCCCAGCCACGACTTGCTTGCGTTCACCACGCGGCCGAACGCCAGGGTCAGCGCCAGCAGCACGAGCGCGAGAGCGTAGAACACGTAGGAGAACTCGGCGAGCGTGTGGTAGTCGATCACGATCGCCAGGAGCATCACCAGCAAGCCAAGCCCCAGCCAGGCGAGCTGGCGGTGGAACGCCCCCGCCATCGGCGTGCCGGTGGTCGCCGAGTAGATGACTCCGACGCCGACGGCGCAGACGACGGCTATCGCGAAGAAGAGGATCCAGTCGAAGTTATCGAGGTGCCGACGCGCTTGCAAGCTGCGGCGCTCCCACCTTGGCGTCCTGCTTCTGGAAGTACCGCTCCAGGACGGCGCGCGCGATCGGGGCGGCGGTCGTGCCCCCGTGCCCCCCGTTCTGCACGAACACGGCCCAGGCGATCTCCGGCTTGTCGCGGGGCGCGAAACCGACGAACCAGGCGTGGTCCCGCTTCTCCTTGGGCAGCTTGTCGGCGTCCACGTCGCGCGAGGCCTTGAACACCTGGGCCGTCCCGGTCTTGGCGCAGACGTCGCGGCCGGCGATCTTCGCACGTACCCCGGTGCCGTCCTCGTTCACCACCCCCCACATGGCGTCTTTGATCACCGAGAGGGTGCGGGGATTGAGGTGCAGCGTGCGCACGAGCATGCTCTGGTCATTCTCCTCCTCGACCCCCTCGCGCACCTCGATGGAGCGGATCAGGTGCGGCTTGTAGACCGAGCCCCCGTTGGCGATCGTGGAGGCGAAGACCGCCATCTGGAGCGGCGTCACCTCGATCGCCCCCTGGCCGATCGAGACGGAGATCGTCTCGCCCGGGTGCCAGACGGGGTCGCTCGGCACGGCGACCTTCTTCCATTCCGGATCGGGGACCGTGCCGGCCGTCTCGTGCGGGAGATCGATGTGGGTCGGCTCGCCGAAGCCCAGGAGGTGGGCCCACTTCGAGATCCGATCGATTCCCATGTCGTTGCCGAGATGGTAGAAATAGATGTTGCACGACTGGATGATCGCCTCGCGCATGGTCAGGTAGCCGTGACCTCCCTTGCGGATCGCCCAGCACTGGTAGACCTTGTCCCCGAAGCGCCACGACCCGTTGCAGTGGTCGCCGCGCTCCGGGCCCGCGACCTTCTCCTCAAGCGCGGCGATCGACATCACCACCTTGAAAACGGAGCCGGGCGCGAATTTGGAGAGCGACGACCTGTCCTGCAGGGGGTGGCGGGGATCCCGATCCATGGCGTCCCAGGTGTCCTGCGAGAACCGCCGGGCGAAGACGTTCGGGTCGAAGGCCGGCCGCGAGATCATGGCCAGCACGGCACCCGAGCCCGGATCGAGGAACACGGCCGACCCGGCTTCGTCGCCGTAGGCCTGCTCCAGGGTGCGCTGCAGATCGAGGTCGAGAGTCAGCCGCAGGGTGTGTCCGGGAGTGGCCCGGCGCCCCTCGTCGATCTCCTCGATCTCCCTGCCCAGGCTGTTGACCACCGCCTGCTTCCACCCTTTGACGCCTTTGAGCTCCACGTCGTAGCGTCTCTCGACCCCGGCCTTGCCGATGATCTCTCCGAGGTCGTAGCCGAGCTCCGGATGGTCCTTGATGTCCTTCTCGCTGGCCTCGCCGACGTATCCCAGGAGGTGGGCCGCGAGCGGTCCGTACAGGTAGTTTCGCCGCGACTCGACCTCGACCGAAAGCTCCGGCAGCTCGAGGCGGCGCGACTCGATGTAGGCGGCCTCCGCCAGGTCCACGTCTTCCTTCAAGATCACCGGCTCGAATCGCGGCCGGCTGCGGGCCTTGGCCAGCCGCTCGCGCAGCACCGCCTCGCTCGTCCCCAGGATGCGCGACAGGTCCGGCAGGCGGTGCTTGAGGTCGGCCACCTTCTCGCGATCCAGGCGCACATTGAAGGCGATGCGGTTGTTGGTGAGGACGCGGCCGGCCTGATCGGTGATCAGGCCGCGCAGCGGGGCCAGCGTGACCCGCCTCAGGCGGTTGTTGTCGGAGAGCTTGCGGTAGTAGTCGGCCTTGACCACCTGCAGGTACCAGAAGGCCATCAGGTAGAGGACCAGCACGGCGCCGAACAGCACCTGGATCACGGTGATCCGGGTGTTCAGGCGGCTCTCTTCGTAGTAGTCCTGCAGGTCCTTGCTGGCGCGGTACATGGCGTCTCCGTCAGGGGATGCGTGCGGCGATCCAGAAGACCAGGAGGCCGATCACGCCGTTGCCGATCCCCCGCTGCAGCAGGTCGAGCATCTCCGGGAAGACGAAGCCCTTTCCCATGGCCGCCAGGAGGCCGATCTCGGTCAGCGGATCGAGGAAGGTTGCGGCGAACAGGATGCCGAAGCGCGGGATGGCCTGGTTGAGCATGAACAGCGAGCCGAACGACCCCACCAGGTACCCGATCAACGTCTTCTTGAAGCCGTTGAGACCCAGGATCGCCTGCACCACGGAGTCCTCGACCAGCCCCGCGCCGGTCCCCATGACCATGGCGGCCGCCTGGGGTCGTGTCAGCCCGTAATAGACCACGAGGATGGTGTAGAGGTCGCAGCGTCTCGCCACCCCGGGCAGGTAGCTCGACAGCAGCTCCTGCGCCAGGCAGGCCGCCCCGATGGCCAGGAATCCCCTGACGAGCTTCATCTCTTCTCCGTGGAGGCGGCGCCCGCGGCCGCAGGCGGACGGACCAGCACCAGCACCTCCTCGAGTCGCTGGAAGTCGACCTCGGGCCGCACCTCGACGACCTTCGTCAGCCCCTCCCCTTCCCCGATGGCGGACACCACGCCGATGACGTACCCCTTAGGATGGATCTGATCGAGGCCGGAGGTGACCACGACGTCCCCCACCTCCACGTCGGACAGCTCGCTGACGTACTCCATCCGGCAGCCCTTCTCCCCCTGTCCCACGACGATACCCTGCGCCCGCGTGCGCTGCAGGAGGGCGGCCACCCCCGAGTTGGGATCGAGGATGGTCTGAACTTTGCTCGTGCCCGGAAAGGCCCCGATGACGCGCCCGACCACGCCGCGCGGCGTGATCACCGGGTCGTTGGGAGCCAGGCCGTCGTGCGTTCCGCGGTCGAGCAGGACGATGCGCGCCCCTCCGGACTCGTCGCGGGCGATGACGCGCGCCGCGGCGGCGGGCCGGTCCACCTGGCCCCGCAGGTCGAGGATATCCCGCAGACGCTCCAGCTCCAGCCGCGCCTCCTCCGCCTCCCGCGCCTGCAACGCGAGGCTGTCCACCTGCTCGTGCAGGCGGCGGTTCTCCTTCGCGACACCCCGCAGGTCGGCGTAGGAACTCCAGGT
>QHXZ01000126.1 GCA_003223165.1 Acidobacteriota bacterium | reverse complement strand
GGCCTCGGTCGTGGTCATGGGCGAGACTCTACTCTACTTCTTCCAGGGTGGCCGGGGCGCGTGTCGCGCTAGGAGCCTGTCCGGGAAATCGCAATGGTCGTTGCCATTTCCCGGACAGGCTCCTAAGTCCCGTCCCGCGGCCCCCGGTTCTGCACGAACCGCCACCCGAACCGCCCCTTGATGCACAGGTGCCCGCGCGTGACCTCGTGGTCGAGGGGGGAGGTGACCTTGACGATGCGGTTGTCCTGGACGCGGAGCTCCAGGGTGCAGCCGACGCCGCAGTAGGGGCAGATGGTGTCGGTCTGCGTCTGCTTCGACTCGTCCCAGGTGCCGGCGCGGCGCATGTCGTGCTCGCTCTTGAACATCAGGGCGCCGGTGGGGCAGACGCCGATGCAGTTGCCGCAGTAGACGCAGGCGGAGTCGGTCAGGGGACGGGCCGACTCGGTCGAGATGCGGGCGTCGAAGCCGCGGCCGGCGACCGCGATGGCGTAGGTGTTCTGGGCGTCCTTGCCGCAGGCCTCGACGCACTTGTAGCAGAGGATGCACTTCGAGTAGTCGCGGACGTAGAGATCGTTGTCGATCTTAGTCGGCTGGGCGACCGTGGCGGCGGTCCCAGTCGCGGGCGGCCCTTGGGGCCGAAGCGCTCGGGGCGCGCCTCGTAGCGCTTCATCTGCCCCTTGACCTCGTCCGAGACGAGCGACAGGTCGACGGAGGAGGCCAGGAACTCCAGCACCAGCCGGCGGCTCAGGCGGACGCGCTCGGTATCGGTGTGGACGACCATCTTCGGCTCGACCGCGCGCGAGCAGGCGGGGACCAGGACGCGCGAGCCTTCCACCTCCACGACGCAGACGCGGCAGACGTTGACCGGGGTCAGGTTCTCGAGGTAGCAGAGGGTCGGCGTGTCGATCTCCATGACGCGGCAGGCCTGCAGGATCGTCGTCCCCTCGGGCGCGCGGACGGCCGTCCCATCGATCGTCAGCTCCACGTCGCGTCGCGGGGCGCGGCCCGGCTGGTCGGTCATACACTTCCCTTCTCGGCGGCAGTCCCCCGCCCGTGGCCGTTCCCCTTCCCGTCGAAGAGATTCAGCTTGCGGATGGCCGACTGCACGGCGCCGGCGGCGGTCTGACCCAGGCCGCAGATCGAGGCGTCGCGCATCGCCTGGGCGACCTCGTCGATGAGGGCGACTTCATCTTTCGCAGCCCCGAGCGGGCGCCCCGAGGCCAAGCGGTGCAGGGCTTCCTCCTGGCGCACGGTGCCGACGCGGCAGGGGACGCACTGGCCGCACGACTCGTCGCGGAAAAATGCCGCGATGCGCAGGACGGTATCCTGCAGGTCGACCGTGTCGTCGAAGAGCATGACGACGCCCGATCCAAGCGAGGTGCCGATGGCCCGGGTGCCTTCGAAGGTGAGGGGCACTTCGATCTCGGCGGGGGTGACGAAGGAGCCGGCCGCGCCGCCAAGGAGGATCGCCTGCAGGCGCCGGCCCCCACGCACTCCTCCCGCCAGGTCAATGAGCTGCTTGAGGGTCGTGCCGAACGGGACTTCGTACAGCCCCGGGCGGGCGGCGTGTCCCGAGACGCAGAACAGCTTGGGCCCGGTCGACTGGCCGGAGCCGATGGCGGCGAACGCCGGGCCGCCTTCGAGGACGATGTCGAGGACGTTGACGAGGGTCTCGACGTTGTTGATGGCGGTCGGCTTGCCGAACAGGCCGACCTGCACCGGGAAGGGCGGCTTGTTGCGCGGCTCGCCGCGGCGGCCCTCGATCGAGTTGAAGAGGGCGGTCTCCTCGCCGCAGATGTAGGCCCCGGCGCCGCGGCGGATCTCGACGTCGAAGCGGAGCCCCTCTCCCAGGATGTCGTTTCCCAGGAAGCCGCGGGCCCGGGCCTGCTCGAGGGCGGCGCCGAGCCTCTCGATCGCAAGGGGATACTCGCCGCGGATATAGATGTAGCCTTGCTCGCAGCCGGTGGCGTAGGCGGCGATGGTCATCGCCTCGAGAAGCGCGAACGGGTCCTCCTCCATCAGGACGCGGTCCTTGAAGGTGCCGGGCTCCGACTCGTCGGCGTTGCAGACGAGGTAGTGGGGGCGCACCGGCTGGCGCGCCACCGCCTCCCACTTCCGCCCGGTCGGGAAGGCGGCGCCGCCCCGGCCGACCAGGCGCGCGTCGAGGACCTCGCGCAGGACCCCCTCGGGGCCAACCTCGATGGCGCGGCGCAGCCCCTGGTAGCCGCCGTGGGCCCGGTAGTCGTCGAGGCTTCCCGGGTCGGCCAGGCCGACACGCTTCAGGATGCGCAGCCAGGGGGCGCGCGGCGACAGCGTCTGTGGCGCGGAGGGGACGCCGCGGGGCGCGGCGGCGCGTTCAGCGGCACGAGCAGCAGCCGCGCGGACGCTATTGGAGCGGGCGGCCGGGCGGCCGCGCTCGGATGTTTTCCTCTCAGTGCGCCCGCCGTCGATGCCCGCCATGACCGCCTCGGCGGTCGCCGGCGCCAGGCTCCAGTCGCCGCGCCCCTCCCCCGCCGCCTGGAACATCACGGCCGGGGCGCGCTCGCACTGGCCGAGGCAGGGGCTTCTAAGCCAGGTGGCCCGCGCCTTCGCCGCCGCGGCGCCCGGAGGGCCGAGGCGCTTCTCCATCTCGCGGCAGAGGTCGAGGGCGCCCTCCACCCGGCAGGCGATGTCGTCGCAGACGTGGACGACGGTCCTGGGGCGCGGCTCGAGGGAGAGCATGGCGTAGAACGCCGCGACGCCGTATGCCTCGGCGGGCGGGACCGACAGGCGCTGGCAGACGTAGTTGAGGGAGCCTTCGCTGATCCAGCCGATGCGGCCCTGGACGGCGTGCAGCGCGGGCAGGAGAAGGTGGCGCCGCTTCTCGGCCTCGTGGCCGCCGTGGGCGACCTGGGCCTCGGGGCCGGAGCGCCGGGCGCCTCCTTCCCAGCCGGAGGTCGGCGGGCCGAGCGCGGCGTCCACCGCGGCGCGCTCCTCGGCCGTGGGCACCGCGCCGGGGATGAGGTGTAAGTCCACTCACCGCCCCCGGACGCCGGCGGTCGCTCGCGCGCCGGCGGCCGCGGCGGCCTTCCTCGCGCGGGGGGCCCGCGCCGCGACCAGCCGCTCGATGCGGATCGCCGTGGCCTTGAACTCGGCGGTGCCGGACTTCGGGTCGGTGGCGTCGATGGTCAGGAGGTTCGTCGCCACGTCGTCCTGGAAGTGGAGCGTCATGAAGGCGAGGCCCGGGCGCAGCCCGGGATCGACGCGCACCGGCGCCTCGACGGCCCCGCGGCGGGAGACGACGCGCACGCGCTCCCCTTCGCCCAGGCCGTAGCGCTCGAGGTCCTCGGGAGCCAGGTCGAGCGACTCGCCGCGCCGCAGGGGCGAGGCGTATCCCGCCGTCTGCACGCCGGTGTTGAACGAGTCGAGGCGGCGGCCGGTCGTCAGGCGGATCGGGTAATCCTTGCTGAGGGCGTCCACAGGCGGCTCGAACTCGACCGGGCTGAAGGGGGCCGGGCGTCCTTCGATCGGCTCCTTCCAGAGACGGGCGTGCAGGAACGGGCTGCCGGGGTGGCTCTCGTCAGGGCAGGGCCAGGCGAGGCCGCCCATCTCCTCGAGGCGGCGGTACGACATCCCCTTGTGCCAGGAGGAGAGGCTGCGCAGCTCGTCCCACGCCTGCTCGGCGGTCGGGCTGCCCCAGTCGCGGCCGAGCCGTCCCGCCAGGTCGCACAGGATGGCGATGTCGTCGCGCGCCCCCTCCGGCGGGTCGAGCGCCTTGCGCACCCGCTGCACGCGCCTCTCGCTGCTGGTGACCGTGCCTTCGGACTCGCACCACGATGCCGCGGCCGGCAGGACGACGTGGGCGTATTCGGAGGTCTTGGTCAGGAAGATGTCCTGAACCACCAGGTGATCGAGGTTCTCGAGCAGGTGCATGGCGCGGGCGCAGTCGGCCTCCGACTGAGCAGGGTTCTCGCCGATGACGTAGACGGTCTTGAGCTTGCCGTGCTCCATCGCCTCGAACATCTGGCTGAGGTGCAGGCCGCGCTTCGGCGGGATGGCGGCGCCCCAGGCGCGCTCGAACCGGGCCCGCTCCGCGTCGTCCTCGACGTCGACGCCGCCCGGCAGCTTGTTCGGGATCGCCCCCATGTCGCCACCCCCCTGGACGTTGTTCTGCCCTCGGAGCGGGTTGAGGCCCGATCCGTAGCGCCCGACGTGGCCTGTCAGGAGCGCCAGGTTGATGATCGCCAGCACGTTGTCCACCGCGTTGTGGTGCTCGGTGATCCCGAGCGTCCAGCAGATCTCCGCCCGGTCGGCGCGGGCGTAGGCGTGCGCCAGCTCCTTGATGGTCGCCGCCGGCACCCCGGTCAGCTTCGCGGCGTGGTCGAGAGTGTAGGGCTCGACCGAAGTCCGATACGCCGCGAAGCCGGTCGTCGCCCGCGCGATGAAGGCGCGGTTCTCGAGGCCCGCGGCGAGGATCTCGCGCCCCATGGCGTTCGCCAGGGCGATGTCCGACCCGACATCGATCCCGAGCCAGGTGTCGGCCCATTCGGCCGAGCCGGTGCGGCGCGGATCGATGGTGTACAGGCGCGCGCCGCGGCGCACCCCCTGCAGCACGTGGTGGAAGAAGATCGGGTGCGTCTCGCGCGCGTTCGAGCCCCACAGGATGACGAGGTCGGTCTCCTCGATCTCCCTGTAGGAGCTGGTCCCGCCCCCGGCGCCGAAGACCGTCGTCAGACCGACGACGGATGGCGCGTGTCAGGTCCGGTTACAGGAATCGACGTTGTTCGAGCCGAGGACCGAACGGGCGAATTTCTGGGCCAGGTAGTTCACCTCGTTGGTCGCCTTCGAGCAGGAGAACATCCCGAAGGCCTTCGGCCCGTCGCGCTCGACCACCTTCCGGAACCCCGCGGCCGCCGCGTCCAGCGCCTCGTCCCAGCTCGCCTCGCGCAGCGCGCCGCCCTTCCGGACGAGCGGCCGTGTCAGCCGTGCGTACGCCTGTTGCATCGTTCCTCCACGAAATCGCCCCATGATAATCCAAGAAAGTGTCGCAGGCCCCTCGCTTTGTACCGCGCGGAGCGCCCCCGAGCGTGATCCGGAGGCCCTCATTCCACCGCGTGAAATCGTGCCCGGCCCTCTGGCACGGCCGCCGGGCACGGGCTACATTTCCCGCATGGAGAGCCGTTTCGAGGTCGGGCGGTCGGCTTCGGCGAACGACCTGACGGCGTCGCTCGCGAAAGCGCCCGTGGCGTACGTCGAGGGGGCGCTCGACAACCCGGCGCTGTCGCCCGGACACCTGCTGCTGGCGCTGAAAAATCCGCTGCTGCCCGAGCCGATCCTCGCGCGCATCGGGCGCAACGCCGCATGGGTCAAGCCATACGACGTGAAGGCCGCGATCGTCATGCACCATCGCGCGCCCCGCACGCTGGCCATGAACCTGGTGACCTTCCTGTGGTGGCACGATCTGGCGCGGGTCGCCGATCGTCCCAACCTCGCGCCGACCTTGCGGCGCACCGCGGAGCGCATCCTGTCGATCCGGGCGCAGGAGCTGGCGGTCGGGGAGAAGATCTCCCTGGCGCGCATCGCCAGCCGCGGCGTGATCAACGTCCTGCGCCGGGACGAGAACCCGATGGTCGTGCGGGCCTTGCTGCAGAACCCGCGCCTGCGGGAGGAGGACGCTCTCGCCATCGCCGGCGGCGCCGGGGCCCCCGCGGCCGTCCTGCAAACCCTGGCGGAGGATCCCCGCTGGTCGACGCGCCCCGCCCTTCTGAAGGCGGTCGCGCGCAACCCCGTGACCCCCCGGCCCGTGGCCCTGCGAATCGTCCAGGGGCTGAGCACCAGGGACCTCAAGGATCTGTCCCGGACCCCGCGCGTTCCCGCCCTCGTCAAGGTGGCGGCGCAGCGCCTGATCG
>QHXZ01000133.1 GCA_003223165.1 Acidobacteriota bacterium | reverse complement strand
ATCAGCGGCATCGTGAGCCTCAACGGCAACCCCGTCAGCGCGCAGGAGGTGCGCCGCATGTGCGCCGCCCTGTCGCACCGCGGCCCCGACGACGAGGGCTTCTACCTGGGATCGACTGCGGCCCTGGGAATGAGGCGACTGAGCATCATCGACCTGGTGACGGGGGCCCAGCCGGTGCGCAACGAGGATGGGTCGATCTGGGTCGTCTTCAACGGCGAGATCTACAACTTCGCGGATCTGCGGCGGGACCTGTCGGGCCGCGGCCACGCCTTCTACACCGCGACCGACACCGAGACGATCGTGCACCTGTACGAGGAATACGCGGAAGGGTGCGTCGAGAGGCTGCGGGGCATGTTCGCCTTCGCGCTGTGGGACGAGCGCCGCAAGACGCTGCTCCTGGCGCGCGACCGGCTCGGGATCAAGCCGCTCTACTACGCCGAGGTCGGCGGGCGGCTGGCCTTCGCCTCGGAGCTGAAGGCGATCCTGGAGCTGCCCGAGATCCAGCGCACGATCAACTGGAGGTCCGCGGCGCACGTCTTCTCCTTCCTGACCACGCCCCCGTCGGAGAGCATCATCGAAGGGGTGCGCAAGCTCGAGCCCGGGTGCCTCCTCATCGCCTCCGCCGGACGGCCCACGCGCCTGCAGCGCTACTGGGACGTCTCCTTCCGGCCGGAGACCGGCACGAGCGAGGAGACCTTCGTGGAACGCGTGCGCGGCCTGCTCTCGGAGTCGGTGCGGCTGCACACGATCAGCGACGTCCCGGTCGGGGCCTTCCTCAGCGGCGGGCTCGATTCCAGCGCCGTGGTGGCGACCATGTCGCGCCTCGCCTCCGGGCCGGTGAGGACCTTCTCGGTCGGCTTCGGCGAGAGCGCATTCGACGAGACCTCCCATGCGCGGGAGGTGGCGCGGCGCTTCGGCACCGAGCACAGGGAGGTCATCCTGGGCCCCGAGGTCGCGGACTGCCTCGAGGACCTGGCCTGGCACCTGGACGAGCCGTTCGGAGATTCCTCCGCCATCCCGACCTACATGGTCTCGAAGCTCGCCGCGGAGCACGTGAAGGTCGTCCTGTCGGGCGACGGCGGGGACGAGCTGTTCGCGGGTTACGACCGGTACGTGGTGGAGGCGCGGGAGCGCAGGTACGAGGCGCTGCCGGGGGCCGCCCGGCGGGTCCTCAGGGCGGTGGGCGCCGCGCTGCCCGAGGGGATGCGAGGGCGCAGGCTGCTCCAGCACGTGTCTCTGTCCGGCGCCGACCGCTACCTTGACGCGGCGGCGCTCTTCCGCCACCAGGAACAGAGCCGCCTCTTCCGGCCGGAGGTGCTGGAGCGCATGGCCGGCTACGACCCCTGGTCCTGGCCGAGGGAGGTGCTGGGCCGGACCGACGGCGGCTGGCTGGCGGCCCTCCAGTACCTCGACCTCAAGGCCTACCTCCCCCTGGACATCCTCACCAAGGTGGACCGGATGAGCATGGCGCACTCGCTCGAGGTGCGGGTGCCGCTCCTCGATCACCGGCTCGTCGAGCTGGCGGCGACGATCCCGCCGGAGCTGCGTCTCCTGGGCGGCTCGACGAAGCACATCTTCAAGAAGGCGCTGCGCGGCATCCTGCCGGACGCGATCATCGATCGGCGCAAGCATGGCTTCGCCATCCCCCTGGGCGGCTGGTTCCGGGGGCCGCTGCGCCACGCGGTGCGCGACATCCTGCTCTCCGACACCGCCCGGAGGAGGGGGATCTTCGACGACGCCTGCATCGAGCGCCTCCTGCGACGGCACCAGCGGGGTCGGGGACTGGATCTGCACATCTGGACCCTGCTGTCGTTCGAGCTCTGGTGCCGCGCCTTCCTGGATCGGCGCCGGCCGGCTCACGCCTGGGCGCGGCGTCCGGCGCGGCACCCCGACTTTTCCGGCGCGGCGCGGGCCAGGTCCGGACGGCTGCCGTCGGGGCTCGCGTCGTGATCGACTCCCCGAAGTGGCGGCGCCTGGCGGGCATGGGGATCGACGAGCTGACGGTGCGCGGCCGCCAGGCGACCTGGACCCTGCTCGAGCGGTTCGGCGTGGCGGGCGGCGCGCGGCCGCCACGCGACGCGACGGGCGGGCGCGGAGGGAGCCGCGCGCGGCCGGATCCGCTGGCGCGCTTCCGGGAGACGGTGCGCGACCGCTTCTTTCCCGGAGCCTGCGATGCGGCGTCCGCCTCCGTCCTGCGCTCCCGCCTGCCGCGCGCGGCCGGCGCGCTGCTGGCGGCCGCCGAATCGGTCTGCGCCGGGCGCTTCGATCTCCTGGGATACCGCGGGCTGCGGTTCGGCGACCCGATCGACTGGCACCTCGACCCCGTGTCGGGGCGGCGATCCCCCCCGGGGCACTGGAGCCGTCTCGATCCGCTGGATGCCTCCCGCGCGGGGGACAGCAAGGTGGTCTGGGAGCTGAACCGCCACCAATGGATGGTCATCCTGGGCCAAGCCTACCGGCTGACCGGCGAGGAGAGGTTCGCGCAGGCGTTCGCTCGGCAGGCGACGCACTGGATGGAGGCCAACCCGCCGCAGAGGGGGATCAACTGGGCGAGCAGCCTCGAGGCGGCGCTGCGCCTGATCTCCTGGACCTGGACCATGGCGCTGGTCGCCTCATCGCAGGTCCTCACCGCCGCCATGTTCGCCCGCCTGGTCTGGTGCATCGAGGCGCACGCCCGCCATATCGAGCGGCACCTGTCGCGTTACTTCTCCCCGAATACCCACCTGACCGGCGAAGCGCTCGGCCTGTTCTACGCCGGGGCAGTCTTCCCCTGGCTGCGCGGCGCCGCCCGCTGGCGCGCCCTGGGCGCCCGGATCCTGGGCGAACAGAGCGAGCGGCAGGTCCTTCCGGACGGCGTGCACTTCGAGCTGTCGACCTGCTACCAGCGCTACACGGCGGAGTTCTACCTGCACTTCCTGATCCTGGCGCGGCGCCAGGGAATCGCCGTGCCCGCGCCGCTACACGCGCGCCTGGAGCGTCTGATCGAGTTCCTCCTGGCCGTGCGCCGTCCCGACGGGTCGGTCCCCTCGCTCGGCGACGATGACGGGGGCGCCCTCCTGCCGCTGGCGCTCCGGCCGCCGGGCGATTTCCGGGGGCTGTTCGCGCTGGCGGCGGCCTTCCTGGGCCGCGCCGATTTCGCCTGGGCCGCCGGCGGGCCGGCGCCGGAGGTCCTCTGGGTGCTCGGGCCGCGGGGGCTCGAAAGCCTCGAGGCCCTCGATCCGGCGCCGCCCGCCTCGGCGCCCTCGCGGCTCTTCCCTTCCGGCGGGTACGCCGTGATGCGCAGCGGGTGGGATCGGGCGGCGCACCATGCGATCCTCGACGCCGGCCCGCTCGGCTGCTCCGTGAGCGGCGGCCACGGCCACGCCGATCTCCTGAGCATCCAGTGCTCCGCCTTCGGGGAGCCGTTCCTGGTCGACCCCGGCACCGGCGTCTATGCCGCCGGCCGGCCCTGGCGCGACCACTTCCGGAGCAGCGCGGCGCACAGCACGGTGGAGGTCGACGGCCGGCCGCAGGCGGTCCCCGAAGGTCCGTTCCGCTGGCGCCACCGGCCGGCCGCTTGCCTGCGCCGCTTCGTCTCCACCGAGCACTACGACTACGCCGATGCCGACCACGACGCTTACGGCCGGCTGCCCGACCCGGTCCGCCATCGGCGCAGGGTGATCTTCGCCCGGCGACGCTACTGGGTTCTGGTCGACGACCTGGAAGGGGAGGCCGAGCATCGGATCGAGCTGCGCTTCCAGTTCGCCCCGCTCCCGGTCTCGATGGACGACGATTCCTGGGCCAGGGCGCGCGGCGCCGGCGGGGGGGGGCTGCTGCTGCGCGCCTTCGCCCGGATCCCGCTGCAGGCTTCTCTCCTGTGCGGCGAAAGCGCGCCGTTCCAGGGCTGGATTTCGCCCGCCTACGGCCGCGCCGTCCCCGCGCCGCTCCTGGTCTACAGGACGCAAGGGCGTCTGCCTCTCCGCATCGTGACGCTGCTCTACCCGATCGCTTCGTCCCTGGACCCCCCTCCGCGAGTCAGGCTGGCCGGCGATTCCGGAAGCGCTCCGGACGGCCTGGCGCTCGCGCACGGAGATGGCCTCTTCGACGCGCTCGCCTGGGGCGACGACGGCGTCGTCCTGCGGCGGGCCTGAGTCGCCCGGTCCCACGACCCTCCCATGTGCGGCATCGCCGGCATCCTGAACCTCAGCGGGCAGCAGGTGGACGAGGCGCGCCTCGCCCGGGTGCGGGACACCCTGCGCCACCGCGGCCCCGATGGCGAGGGCGCGGTCGTCCTCGGCTGCGCCGCCCTCGGCCACCGTCGCCTGGCGATCGTCGATGTGTCCGGCGGCGCGCAGCCGATGTCCAACGAGGATGGGACGGTCTGGATCGTGGTCAACGGCGAGATCTACAACCACGCCGCGCTGCGCGCCGACCTCGAGACGCGGGGCCATCGGTTCAAGACCCGAAGCGACTCGGAGGTGATCGTGCACCTGTACGAGGAGGAGGGCGAGCGCTGCGTCGAGCGGCTGCGCGGCATGTTCGCGTTCGCCGTCTGGGACGGCGGGCGCGGTCGCCTCCTCCTGGCGCGCGACCGTCTCGGGATCAAGCCTCTCTATTACGCGCGCGCCTCCGGCGAGCTGGTCTTCGCCTCGGAGATCAAGGCGATCCTGGCCTCCGGCGCGGTCCGTGCCGCCTTCAACGAGGCGATCCTGCCGGAGTACCTGGCGACCCGCTTCGTCGCGGGCGAGGAGACGTTCTACCGCGGCATCGTCAAGCTGCTGCCGGGAAGGACGCTCACCTGGTCGGCCCGCGACGGCTTTAAGGAGCGCCGCTACTGGACGCTGCCCGCCGTCCGCGAGGATCCGCCGCCCACCCTGCGCGAGGCGGCCGCGGAGGTGCGCGAGAGGCTGCGCGAGTCGATCCGGATCCACCTCATGAGCGACGTCCCGCTCGGCCTCTTCCTGTCCGGAGGGCTGGATTCGAGCGGCCTCCTGGCCCTGATGGCGCCGATGGTGAAGGAGCCGGTGCGGACCTTCAGCGTCGGCTTCCGCGAGCCGGGGATGAGCGAGCTCGGCTTCGCGCGCCTGGCCGCCGCCTCGGTGGCGGCGGAGCACCGGGAGGTCGTGCTCTCGCCGGACGAGTTCTTCGCCGTCCTGCCGCGCCTGGTCTGGCACGAGGACGAGCCGATCGCCTTCCCGTCGAGCGTGCCGCTCTACGTCCTGTCGCGGCTGGCGCGCGAGCACGTGAAGGTGGTGCTGACGGGGGAGGGGGCCGACGAGCTCTTCCTCGGCTACAACCGCTACCGCGTCACGGCCTGGAACGAGACGCTCGCGAGGGCGCAGGGGAACGTGGTCCCCGGCCCCGTGCGCGGCAGCGTGGCCCGGCTGGTGCAGAGCCTCCCGCGGCCGGTGCGCCGCTACGCCCAGCGGACCTTCCTCGCCCTTCCCCCCGGCCCGCGCGGCCTGTTCTACGAGAACTTCGCCGTCTTCCCCGGGGTGCTGCAGAGGCACCTGCTGGCCGACCCCGGCCTGCTCGAGGCGCGCGATCCGTATGCCGCCGGGCTGCGCTGCTACGAGGAGGCTCCCGGAGGGGCGCTCGATCGGATGAGCCGGGCCGACCTGCAGACTTACCTGGTCGAGCTGCTGATGAAGCAGGACCAGATGAGCATGGCGGCGTCGATCGAGAGCCGCGTGCCCTTCCTCGACCATCTCTTCGTCGAGCACGTGGCGGCCCTGCCGGGCCGCTACAAGCTCCGGGGATGGCGGACCAAGGCGGTGCTGCGGGAGGCGCTGCGGAACGTGGTGCCCCGCAGGATCCTGGCGCGCGGCAAGATGGGGTTCCCGGTCCCCGTGGGACGCTGGCTGCGGGGTCCCTTCTGGCCGCTCGTGCGGGAGTTCGTGCTGGGGCCGCGCGCCGCCGGCCGGCGCCTGTTCGCGCCCGACATCCTGCGCGGCCTGGCGGAGGAGCACCGCAGCGGGGCGGGGGAGCACGGCGACCGGCTCTGGCTGCTGATCAATCTCGAGATCTGGCAGCGGATCTTCATCGAAGGCGAGGAACCCCTCTCGTTCGGCCGGGCCTCCCGCGTGCCTTCGTCCGTGCCCCAGCACCGCCCGGCCGACGCCGTCGAGAGGCGCGCCTGAGGCCCTGAGCCGTGTGGACCCGCCTGCTCTTCTGGACCTGCGCCCTGGTGCTCGCCTACGAGCACGTGGGCTATCCACTCCTGCTGCGGGCCTGGGCCGCGCTGCGGCCGAGGCCGCCCCGCCGGGCGCCGATCCTCCCCTCCGTGACGGTCCTCGTCGTGGCGCACGACGAGGCGGCGGCCATCGAGGGGCGGATCGCGAACTTGCTGGCCCTCGACTACCCCCGCGACCGGCTCGAGATCCTGCTGGCGTCCGATGGATCGGCGGATGCGACGGTCGGCATGGCGCGCCGCTACGAGCGGCGGGGCGCGCGCGTGGTCGCCTTCGGCGTGCGCCGCGGGAAGCCCGCGGTCCTCAACGAGCTGGTGCCCCGCGCCCGGGGAGAGATCGTCGTCCTCGCCGACGCGCGGCAGCGGTTCGAGGCGACCGCCCTGCGCGCACTGGTCGCGCCCTTCGCGGACCCCCGCGTGGGCGCCGCCGGCGGCGAGCTCCTCCTGACGCAGGA
>QHXZ01000124.1 GCA_003223165.1 Acidobacteriota bacterium | reverse complement strand
GGCGACCGACGCCGCGGGGAACAGGGCGAGCTGCTCGTCGGTGGTGACGGTGCGCGACACCGTGGCCCCGTCCATGAGCCTGGCGCTCGATCACGATGCGTTGTGGCCGCCGAACCATTCGCTCGTGCCCGTGCGCGCGACCTGGCAGGCGAGCGACCTGTGCGATTCGGCCCCTGGGGTGGGGCTCGCTTCAGTCACGAGCAACGAGCCCGACGACGCCCCGGGCGACGGGGACGGCAGGACGACCGGGGACATCGCCGGCGTCGAGCCCGGCTCGCCGGCCCTCGAGTTCTCGCTCCGCGCCGAGCGCGCGGGGATCGGCCCCGGACGGACCTACCAGGTCGAGTACACGGCGCGCGATTCCAGCGGCAACCACGCCTCGGCCCTGGCGACGGTGATCGTGCCGCACGACCTCGGCGAAGGTCCCGAGCCGCTGCTCCTGCGGTTGGAGCCGAACGGAGCGGCTGGAGGGGCGCGCGTCTATTGGAGCGCGATCCGGAGCGCCACGGCGTACGATGTGATTGCGGGGGACCTTGCCGCGATCACGTTCGACCACGGCACGACGTTGCTCGGCGGGGTCCAGGTGATGAGCTCGGGGCAGGGGGGGACCTCCTTCTCCGAGGCGAGCGCGGGGTGGTTGCCCCAGCCGGGGCACGTCATCTACTACCTGGTGCAATCGAGGGACGAAGAGGGCCGGGTCAGCGGTTTCGGGACCGAGTCGGCGCCGTGGCCGGGGGAGGTCGCCGCATCGGCCGCGGGTGCGTCCGCGGGCGCGGGCGGGGCGCGGGCGCACCCGTGGCCGATTCGGGGCGGACACGGCGCGCACGGCGCACACGTCGCGCCTCCTGCGACGGAGCATCTCGTAGCAAACCTCCAGCAGCGGCCCGGTCGCGGGCGCCAGATCGTGGTTGCCTGCCGGGGTATTTCCACGTATTGACAGGGAAACGCTGTCTATTCTCTCGCTCCGGAAGGGGAGGCGATCATGATCAACCTGCGGCCAGTCCAGCTTGTCCTCTGTCTCGCGCTCACGCTCCTCGCGGCCGGCGCGGCGGGCACCGACATTCGGGTCAACATCGTCCGGAAGGGCGGGCAGGTGGAGACACCCATCGCGGCCAACCCCCTCGACCCCCTGAATCTGGTCGCCGCCTGGATCGACTTCGGACCGATGTCGGGTGGGGGCAACGTTGCGTACGGGTTCACCCGGGATGGCGGGAGAACCTGGCAGAACGGGCACCTGAACCTCGGCAAGATCAACAGCAACGTCGACCCCTCCGTGGCGGCCGACATGAACGGCAACTTCTACATCCTGGTGCTGTCGCTGGCGGGGAGCAACAGCAAGTCGAGCCTCAGGCTGTTCCGCTCAACCGACGGCGGCGCCACGTTCGCCGGCCCCTTTGTGGCGGTGGCGGAGCCGTTCATCGACAAACCGTACATGGGGGTGGACCCGTTCAACGGCGCCGTCTACGTCGTCTATTTCGGGGCGGGGACGAAGTTCGTGAAGAGCACCGACGGGGGCCTCACCTTCACCGCCCCGGTCCTCGCTCACGCCCCCACGACCTTCGGCGACGGCCCCCTGCCTCTCACCGGCGCCGGCGGGGAGGTCTACGTCGTGAGCACGAACGATCAAGACACCATCAACTTCAACCGCTCGCTGGACGGCGGCGCCACCTGGCTGGCTCAGGACGTCGCCGTCGCGCACTATCCCGGAGACCCGTCCTTGTCCTACCAGGATGGGGCGTTCCGCGGCATGATTTTTCCGGCGGCCGCGGTCGATCTCAGCAACGGCGTGCACCGTGGCCGGATCTACGTCGCCTGGCCCGACACCCGCTTCGGGGACGCGGACATCATGCTGGCGTTCTCCGACGACCGCGGCGACACCTGGAGCGCGGCCGTGCGCGTGAACGACGACGCCATCGGCAACCATGCCGATCAATACGGCGAATGGCTGGCGGTGGACGGCAGCGGGGGCGTGCAGGTGACCTTCCTCGATCACCGAGGCGACCCGACCGGGGCGCTGTACGCCATGTACCTGGCCACCTCCACCAACGGCGGGGTGTCGTTCGGACCGAACATCCAGGTCTCGGACGGCCTCTTCGGCTCGGGCAAGGGCAGCCCGTTCGGCGGCGACTACACCGGCGCCGCCGTCGCCGGCGGCCGCATCTTCCCTCTCTGGCCCGACGCGCGCCTGGGCGACTTCGACGTCTTCGCCCACGGCGTGAGCCTCACGGACTATGATGGGGACGGCATCCTGAACGACGGCGACCAGGACGGCCAGTACGCCGACCATCGCTGCACCGGGGGGGCATCCGCGCTGTGCGACGACAACTGCCCTGGAACGCCGAACCCGGGGCAGGCCGACGGGGACGGCGACCTGGTGGGCGACGTCTGCGACAACTGCCCGACGGTGGCGAACACGAACCAGAGCGACCTGGATCGCGACGGCATCGGCGATGCCTGCGACCCGGCCCCGCTCACACCCTGAGCACGGAGGCATCGAGGTGGGCCCTCCCAGGATCCTCATGCTGATTGGAGCGACCCTGGGTGGCGCCGTCGGCTGGTGGATCGGCGCCTGGGTCGGGGATGGGACGGCCTTCTTCGTGAGCGTGGTCGGCACGGCCGCCGGCACCTACGCGGGCGGGCGCTTCGCGCGGCGGTACCTGCAATAGATGGCCAGGGACGCGAACGAACCGACGCTGCGCCAGGTCCTCTTCAAGGACGTCCGGGCCCGCGACCTCCCGGTCAGCGTGCGCCGGGACTTCAAGGACCTCTCCCGCTTCTACCTGGACGAGGAGCGGCGGGCGAAACTCAAGTCGGTCCGAGGCGCCCGCCGGGCGCTCTGGCTCATCGTCTTCCTGCTCAAGAGCCTCCTCGCGAAGCTGACCCCGGCGCGCAGGGTGATGTTCGCGCTCTCGCTCCTGATGCTGCTGCTCAGCGGCCACATCCACGTCGGCGAGTTCAACCTGTCGCTGGATCTCACCCCGGAAGCCTACTGGCTCCTGCTGGTCGTCCTGATGCTCGAGCTCAAGGACAAGCTCCTGGCGCGCGACGAGATCGAGATCGCGCGCCAGGTGCAGCTGGCGCTCCTGCCGAGCCGCCACCCGCGGCCCGAGGGGTGGTCGCTCTGGAACTACACCCGCCCCGCCAACGACGTGGGGGGCGACCTGGTCGATTACCTCGAGCTGGAATCGGGAAGGATCGGCGTCGTCCTGGCGGACGTCGCCGGCAAGGGGCTCGGGGCGGCCCTTCTGATGGCCAAGCTCCAGGCGACGATCCGCTCGCTGGCGCCGGAATGCGCCTCGCTCGCGGACCTCGGCGGCCGCCTGAACGCCATCCTCTGCCGCGATGGCCTCGAGAACCGCTTCGCCACGCTGCTCTACCTCGAGATCTCCCCCGGGTCGCCGCGCATGCGCTACCTGAACGCCGGGCACAACCCGCCTTTCCTGCTGCGCGCCCGCTCCCTCGAGACGCTCGAGCCTTCCGGCCGGCCGCTCGGCATGCTCCCGGGAGTGAGGTACGTCGAAGGGAGCCTCGATCTCGAGGCCGGCGACCTGCTGGTGATCTATTCGGACGGCCTGGTCGAGGCGGAGAACGCGGCCGACGAGGACTTCGGCACCGAGCGGCTGCGGCGGTTGCTGCCGGAGCTGCGCGGACTCACCGCCGAGGCGGCGGGCGTCCGGCTGCTGGCGGAGGTCGATCGGTTCGTGGGGGCGGAGCGGCTGCGCGACGACCTGTCGCTGGTCACGGTGCTCGGCAGTCTGCCGGCGGCGGCTACGGACAGGTCCCCGTGAGCAGGTTCACGGGCGGGTTGCCGCTCAGGGTCTCCTGGCCCGACGCGTTGACGGCGGTGACGACGTAGGCGAAGAGCCGGCCCGGCGCGGGCGACTCAGGGTCGCCACCCGCCCACTGCGGGGCCGGCGTCGTGAAGATGCAGGTGAACGCGCCGCCGGGAGTGCCGCGGTACACGCGGTAGCGGCTCACCGGCTGCATGGTGCTGAACGCCAGGTCCTCCCAGGACCAGGCGGCGGGCGAGAGCAGCAGCGGGGAGGCCGTGTTCTGTCCCGCGACCTCCAGGTCGGTCAGCGGCGGAAGGATCCTGAGGACCGTCCCCTTGCGGTCGACGAGATACAGCTCGCCCTGCTGGTCCTGGCCGAAGCTGGTCAGGCTGTCGCTGAGCGTGCCGGCCGGGTTGTTGATCTGCGCCGTCCAGTCGCGCGGATCGGTCGCCAGGCCGCCGACGATGCGCAGCGACTTGATGAAGGCGGTGCAGTAGTCGCCGTAGAAGTACGCCCCCGAGAAGTTGGGCATCAGGCAGCCGCGGTACACGTAGCCGCCCGTGATCGAGCAGCCGATGCCGTGCCCGTACTCGGCGACGGGGTCGGTGAAGCTCGGGTCCTGGCAGGGCGGCACGCCGCTGCACGTCACCGCCGGCGGGTTGCAGTTCGATGGCTGGCTTGGATTGAAGCAGTGGTTCGCCTCCATCATCCGCCAGCCGTAGTTCTCCCCGCCGCGGCTGAAACTCGAGACGAAGTTCACCTCCTCCCAGCAGTTCTGGCCGACGTCGGCGATGTACAGATCGCCGGTCGCCTGGTCGAAGGCCGAGCGCCACGGATTGCGCAGGCCGTAGGCCCAGATCTCATCGCAGTCGCCTCCCAGGCCTCCGGCGAACGGATTGTCGGCCGGAATCGCGTAGGCCGCCGCGGCTCCGCCGCAATCCGGGGGGAGGCTGACGGGCGCGATGCCGCGCACATCCAGCCGCAGGATCTTGCCGAGCAGCGTGCCGCGGTTCTGCCCGTTGCCGCAGGTGCCGTGCGGGTCGCCCCCGCTGCCGCCGTCGCCGGTCGAGACGTACAGGTAGCCGTCCGGGCCGAACTGGAGCTGTCCGCCGTTGTGATTGTCCTGCGGTTGCTGGAAGCGCAGCAGGCGCTGCTCGCTGTTCGGGTCGGCGACGTCGGGGTTGCCCGACACGAGG
>QHXZ01000122.1 GCA_003223165.1 Acidobacteriota bacterium | reverse complement strand
TCGATGCGGGCGACACACCGACGTGCACCTTCGGGGTCGGAAAGAGAGAACGTGCGATGGAAGTCCCCGTGGGGAAGAACAGGAAGGCCAGCAAGGCCGAAGCGATGGAGCGCGTCTTGGGCATCCACTTCTCGAGGTGTCTGGTACGTGACCCGGGCCTGGGCTTTATGGGCGGGAATATACCGCCAAAGGTGGATCCCTCAAAGGACTATCTGGGATTGGGGAAGGGTCGGGCTGGATTCAGACGGGCTGGCTGGTGCGGGCTATCGTGCCGGCGCCGACGCGGGTGTGGCGCGACGGCTGCCGGTCCGTTCTTCGCCGGCGTCGTCGTAATTCTGCTCGGTAACGCCACGGGCCTTGGCACCGACACCTTGTCCCTGCCCCTCGCCATTCCCGATCCAGCGACGCACCCACGGCAGCAGCAGGTAGGACGGCAGCGCGAGGAAGAAGGTCAGGGTGAAGAAGCCGGCGTAGCCGAGGTGCTCGACGCCGTAGCCGCTGGCGCCGCCGAGGAAGCGGGTAAGGCCGAAGAGGGCGGAGAGAAGCGCGTACTGCGTGGCGGCCTGGTCCTTGTCGCAGATGCGCATCAGGAAGGCGAGGAAGGCGGCGGTGCCGAGGCCGCCGGTGAACGACTCGAGGACCGAGGCAGAGTAGAGATACGGGCGGCCGAGGGCGAACTGGGCCACCGCGGCGTAGGCAAGGTTCTGCGCCGTGTGCACCAGGCCCAGGAACCAGAGGCCGTGGAAGATGCCGTACCGCTTGATGAACAGGCCGCCGGCCAGGGCTCCGGCGATGCTCAGGAGCGCGCCGACGATGGTCGAGATGGTGCCGATCTCCTCCGGGCTCATCCCCTGGTCGACCCAGAACGGCTTGATCATCGGGCCGATCAGGAAATCGCCCAGCTTGTAGGTCAGGATGAAGGCGAAGACGGCGATCGATCCGGGGCGCGACAGGAAGGCGCCGAACTGCCGCGCCCACTCGCGCGCCGGCTGGTGCACGACGGTCACCGGGGGCGTGGCCCAGGCGACGAACGCCAGGGCGATGAAGGCCAGCGCCAGCAGCAGGAAGACCCAGGTCCAGCCGAGCGGCTTCACCAGCCACATGGTGCCGCCGCCTCCGGCCATCAACGCCACGCGGTACCAGGCGACGCGCACGCCGTTCACCGGCCCTTCCTCACCTTTCGATACCAGGCCGATGGTGTAGGCGTCGATGGCGATGTCCTGCGTCGCCGAGGCGAGGGTGAACGCCAGCAGCACCAGCCACAGGAGCATCTCCGGGCGCGCGGCGTCGAAGAGCGGCACGGCGGCGATGGCGCAGGCCATCGCGGCGCAGCAGAGCGTCACCCAGGTGCGGCGCTGGCCGAAGCGATCGACGAGCGGGGCCCAGAGGACCTTGATGGCCCACGGCAGGCTGAGGAACGACATGAAGCCGATCTCGGTCAGGGAGACGCCGTTCTGGCGGAAGTAGACCGGCAGGACGCTGAGGACGATCCCGAGCGGCAGCCCCTCGGCGAAGTAGAGGACCGAAATCCAGATCAGCTTCCTGCGCAGGGTCATCGCGCCCTTATCCTCCTGGCGTGCCGCTGTGGGGACGGGGAGACTATAGCCGCTCGCGTCCCTCGCGGCCAGCCCGGGTGGCCCGGTCGGCTCGGCAACTCCGATCCGTCCGGCCGGCGATTTCAATATGGTTACCGCGCGGCGGAAGTCAAGGCAGGCACGGCGGGCGCGGGGCTGAAGGGGGGCCGTATCATATTAATGGGGGCCCTCCCGCGGACCTGACTCGCGCGGTTCCCCGTATAATTGTCCCGATGCCCCTGCAGGCCTTCTCACCCACGCTCCGCGCCTGGTTCGCGGAGCGCTTCGGCGCCCCCAGCCCGCCGCAGGCGGAGGGGTGGCCGGCGATCCGCGCCGGGAAGAACGTCCTGATCGCCGCCCCGACCGGCACCGGCAAGACGCTCGCAGCCTTCCTGTGGGCCATCGACGATCTGATGCGGCAGGGCGACCGTCTGCCCGAAGCCACCCAGGTCCTTTATGTCTCCCCCCTCAAAGCGCTCGGCAACGACGTGCAGAAGAACCTGCAAGCGCCGCTCGAGGAGCTGCGCGCGCGCGACTCGTCGCTGCCTGAGGTGCGCGTCCTGGTGCGCTCGGGAGACACGCTGCCGGCGGCGCGCGCGGCGATGCGGCGGCGGCCGCCGCACATCCTGGTCACGACCCCGGAGTCGCTCTACATCCTGCTGACCAGCCAGGGCGGGCGCGCCATGCTGCGGAGCGTGCGCACAGTCATCGTGGACGAGATCCACGCCGTCTCCGGCGACAAGCGCGGGGCGCACCTGGCGCTGTCGCTCGAGCGGCTCGAGGCGCTGACCGGCGGGCCGCTGCAGCGCATCGGGCTGTCGGCGACGCAGAAGCCGCTGGAGCAGACGGCGCGCCTGCTGGTCGGCGCCGGGCGCGATTGCGCCCTGGTCGACACCGGCCATCACCGCCGCCTCGACCTCGCGGTCGAGGTGCCGGACTCTCCCCTGGCGACCGTCTGCCCGCACGAGACCTGGGAGGAAATCTACCGGCGCATGGCCGGGTTGATCCGCGAGCACCGCACCACGCTCGTCTTCGTCAACACGCGCAAGCTGGCCGAGCGGGTGGCGGCGCGCCTCACCGAGGTGCTGGGGAAGGACCAGGTCACCAGCCACCACGGCAGCCTGTCGCGCGACCGGCGCCTCGACGCAGAGCGGCGCCTCAAGGCCGGAACCTTGCGCGCGCTCGTGGCCACCGCCTCGCTCGAGCTGGGGATCGACATCGGCGACATCGATCTGGTGATCCAGGTGGGCGTCACGCCGTCGATCGCGACGCTGCTGCAGCGCATCGGCCGGGCGGGCCACGCGCTGTCGCGCACGCCCAGGGGCCGCCTCTTCCCTCTCACGCGCGACGAGCTGGCCTGCGCCGCGGCGCTGCTCGACGCCATCGGCCGCGGCGACCTGGATCGCACGCCGCAGCCGGGGCCTTCGCTCGACATCCTGGCGCAGCAGGTGGTCGCCGCCTGCGCCGCCGAGACCTGGGAGGAGGAGGCCCTCTTCGCGACCTGCCGGCGCGCCTGGCCGTACCGCGACCTGGCGCGCGAGGACTTCGACGCCGTGGTGCGCCTGCACGCCGGGGGGCGCGCGGCGCTCCTGCACCGCGACGGCGTGAACCGCCGTCTGCGCGGCACGCGCCGGGCGCGGCTGACGGCGCTCACCTCGGGCGGCGCCATTCCCGACAGCGCCGATTACCGGGTGCTGCTCCAGCCGGAGGAGACTCCGATCGGGTCGGTGCACGAAGACTTCGCCGTCGAGGCCAGCGTGGGCGACATCTTCCAGCTCGGCAACGCCTCCTGGCGGATCCTGAAGGTCGAGCCGGGGGTGGTGCGGGTGGCCGACGCGCAGGGGACGCCGCCGTCGCTTCCCTTCTGGCTGGGCGAGGCGCCCGCCCGGACGCGCGAGCTGTCGGCCGCCGTGGCCCGGGTGCGCACGCGCGGCCAGGACCCGGAGTGGCTCGCCCGCGAGGTCGGCCTGGACGAGGGC
The DNA here is from genome assembly GCA_003223165.1 of Acidobacteriota bacterium. Taxonomy (GTDB): domain Bacteria; phylum Acidobacteriota; class Polarisedimenticolia; order Gp22-AA2; family Gp22-AA2; genus QHXZ01. Next base: position 2,006 of record QHXZ01000122.1, on the reverse strand, counting down.
GCCTCGCGCCAGCTCGCCGATCACCTGGCGGCCGGCGTTCGAACCCTGGGCGCCGTGCCGACGCAGGAGTGCGTCGTCCTCGAGCGTTTCTTCGACGAGTCGGGCGGCATGCAGCTGGTGCTGCACGCGCCGTTCGGCGGGCGGATCAACCGCGCCTGGGGGCTGGCGCTGCGCAAGCGCTTCTGCCGCGGCTTCGGCTTCGAGCTGCAGGCGGCCGCCAACGAGGAGGCGATCCTCCTGTCGCTGGGGCCGCAGCACAGCTTCCCGCTCGAGGAGGTCTTCGACTACCTGCACCCCGACAGCGCGCGCGACGTGCTGATCCAGGCCCTCTTCCCCTCGCCGCTCTTCGCCACCCGCTGGCGCTGGAACCTGACGCGGTCGCTTCTCCTGTCGCGCACGCGCGGCGGCGGCAAGCGGGTGCCGGCGCCGCTCCTGCGCATGCGGGCCGACGACCTGCTGGCGCAGGCCTTCCCGGCGGTCCTCGCCTGCGGCGAGACGCTGCCGCCCGGCGACCTGCCGGTGCCCTGGGATCACCCGGTGGTGCGGCAGACGATCGAGGACTGCCTGCAGGAGGCGATGGACATCGAAGGGCTGCTCGAGGTCCTGCGCGGGCTGCGCGACGGGTGCGTGCGCCGGGTGGCCGTCGACACGCCCGAGCCGTCGGCCTTCGCCCTCGGCATCCTGAACGCCATGCCGTACGCCTTCCTGGACGACGCCCCGCTCGAGGAGCGCCGCACCCAGGCGGTGCTGACGCGCCGCGGCCTCGATGCGCGTACCGCCGATACCTTGGGGGCCCTCGATCCCGAGGCGGTGGCGCGCGTGCGCGAGGAGGCCTGGCCGCAGGCGGAGGGCGCCGAGGAGCTGCACGAGGCGCTCCTCTGGATGGGATATGCGACGCGCGGGGAGGCGGCCGCCTCAGGCTGGGACGGCTTCATGGCCGAGCTGCTCTCCGCGAGGCGGGTCGTCCTGGAGGACGACCGCTGGCATGCCGTGGAAGCGACGCGCGATCCGAAGCAGGTGCTGCGCGGACGGCTGGAGGCGCTCGGACCGATCGCCGCCGACGCGGCCGACGCGACGCTGCTCCTTGCGCTCGAGCGCGAGGGCGCGGTGCTGCGCTGCCGGATCGAAGGCCGGCAGGGGTGGTGCGATCGCCGGCTGCTGGCCCGCATCCACCGCTACACGATCGAGCGGCTGCGGCGCGAGATCGAGCCGGTGAGCGCCGCGGCCTACTGGCGCTTCCTGTGCTGCTGGCAGCACGCCGACGAGGCCTACCGGCTGGAAGGGCCGCTCGGGGTCGCCGAGGTCGTGCGGCAGCTCGCCGGCTTCGAGGTCCCGGCCGCGGCCTGGGAGTCGGGCGTCCTGCCGGCGCGCGTGCGCGGCTACCGGCCCGACTACCTCGACCAGCTCACGCTCGGCGGCGAGGTCGTCTGGGGCCGCCTCTGGGCCGCCGGCGATGCGCCGGCCCGCGGCACGCCGATCGGCCTCCTGCCGCGCTCCGACCTCGAGACCTGGCTGTCCCTGTCGGCGCGCGCCCCGCGGTCCGGGCCCGAGGATCTGTCGGCCCACGGCCGCGCCGTCCTGCAGGCGCTGGCGACGCGCGGGGCGCTGTTCACCCAGGAGATCGAGCGCCTCGCTTCTCCGCTCGCCTCGCATCTCGAGATGGGCCTGGCCGAGCTCGTCGGACAGGGGCTGATCACCTGCGACTCCTTCAGCGGCCTGCGCCGCCTGATCAAGCCGGCGCAGGCGCACCCGCGCTTCGCCTCGCGCTCGCCGCTCGTGCCGGCGGGGCGCTGGTCGCTCCTGCGGCAGGCGGCGTCGGTCGCACCGACGGCGGGCGAGACGACCGCGGCGGGCGAGGCGGCGGCCGACCCCGCCGCGCCCCGGGCCGGCGCGGCGCCGGCCTGGAGCGAGGCGGAGTCCGGCTTCGTCGCCCGCCAGTTGCTGCGCCGCTACGGCGTCGTCTTCCGCCGCGTCCTGGCGCGCGAGCGTGTCCCGGTTCCCTGGCG
>QHXZ01000121.1:14156-25872 GCA_003223165.1 Acidobacteriota bacterium | reverse complement strand
GTTGGCTCCGGCCCCTCGCCCGGTTCGTCCGGGCGAGGGGTGACGCATTGTCTACCATGAAATGCCTTGGACGCCCAGCGCCGCGAAAACGCACCTCGGGCGCGGGACGGTCTGCGTGAGCCGAATCTGGATCATGGACGGCCACAACATGATCTTCGCGATCCCCCCCTTGCAGCGCTTGCAGGTCTCGGACCGTCGCGAGGAGGCGCGCAGGGGGCTGGCGGACAGGCTCGAGCAGTTTGCGCTCGTCAGAGGCGAGAAGGTCCTCCTCGTCTTCGACGGCAACGCGCTGCCATCGAACCCGGATGCCGCCCGGGGGCCGCTGTTCGAGATCGTCTACGCGCCGCGCGGCGCCGGTGGGGCGGACGATCGGATTCTCAATGAAGCCAGACGGTGCCTTGAGCGGGGACACCCGGTCACGGTCGTGACCGATGATGTGAACACCCTGGCCGGAAAGTTGCCGCGAGGGGTGCGCCACCTGGGCGTGCGGGCGTTCTGGCTGAAACAGATCGAGCAAGATGCCGGTGAAAGCGGCAAGCGGGTCGAGGGGGACTTCTCGGACATGGAACGCGAGATGATGGCGCGGGCCGCAAGGACCGAGCCTGTACAACCGGCGACGGGCCCGGCCGGGCCTTCCCATCCGGGCGTGCGCGCCCGCGCCGGCGAGGAAGCGATGCGCGAGCGGATCCTCGGCAAGCGGGAGAGGGGACGCCTGCGCCAGGAGCGCCGTCTCAAGCGACGCGCGCCCCACCGACGGCCTCGCTGACCGGCGCGTGCGGAGCCTCGACGATGCCGGTGGCGGCGACCGAGGCCGACAATCCCCGCGCCTCCTTCTACCGCTTGTTCTTCGCCCTGGCGGCGGCCTACAACGTCGCGTTCGCCGCCTGGGCGATCGCCTGGCCGCGGGGCTTCTTCGATCTGTTCGCCATGGACGCGCCCCGCTACCCGGCGATCTGGCGATGCCTGGGGATGGTGGTGGGCGTGTACGGCCTCGGGTGTGCCTACGCCGCCTTGCGCCTCGATCGCGCCCATCCGTTCATCGCCCTCGGCCTCCTGGGAAAAACGCTGGGCCCGATCGGCTGGGTCGCGACCGTGCATGGCGGTGAGTAGCCGAACGGAGGGCGGCGTGAGCCGGAGGATCGTGGTCATCGGCGGCACCGGCCTCTTCGGCGGAGCGGCGGTGGAGCTGCTGCGCGCCGAAGGGATGGCGCCGCTGGTCGCTGCGCGGAGCGCCGCGCGGGACGGTGGCAGCCCGTCCAACCTGCGCCTGGACGCCGACGCTCCGGCCGCCTTGCGCGCCGCCCTCCTCCCCGGCGACATCGTGCTCGATGCCGCGGGGCCGTTCCAGGAACGCAGCGCCGCCCTCGTCGAGACGGCGCTCGAGGTCGGCTGCGACGTCGTCGATCTCTCCGACAGCCTCGAGCACTTTCTGAAGATCGACGCCTTGCGGGGCCGCATCGACGCGAAGGGCGTCCGCGTGCTCACGAGCTGCTCGTCGGTCACGACCTTGCTCGCGGCCCTCGTGCGCGCGAGCGGCGCCAAGGAGCCCGCTCGTGTCAGCGTCTATCTGTCTCCCGCCTCGAAGGTCACGACCACGGCCGGGACGGGCGGATCGCTCCGCCATTCGCTGGGGCAGCCGATCCGCATCCTGCGGGGAGGCAAGATGGTCCCGGCCCGCGGCTGGCGCGAGTCGCGGCCATTCCTGATGCCACAACCGATCGGCAGGGCGCGGGGTTACCTGATGGAAAGCGTCCACGCCGCGACCCTCCCGCGCATCTTCCCGACGCTGCGCGACGCCGACTTCTGGGTGGACAGCCGCGTGCCCGGCGTGAACTCCCTCTTTCGCCTCCTGGCCCTGGCGCCGGCCCTGGCGGCGCGCGTGTCTCGAGGCATGCGCCGATCGACCTGGGTGGCGCGCACGCTCGGCTCGGTGGCCGGGGGGATGCTGGTGGAGATCGAGGAGGCCTCGGGCACCGTCACACAGGCGCGCGTCTTCGCGCCTCGGCGCAGCTACCTGGCCGCCGTGGCGCCCGCCGTCCTGGCCGTCCGCGCCATCGCCTCCGGCCGCTTTTCGGAGCGCGGGCTGGTCCCCCACGACCGCCAGGTCGATCGGGACGAGATGTTCGGCTACCTCCGCCGCCTCGGCATCGAATGCGCCTTTGGCGTGAGCACCGAGCCGCAGGGAATGCAGTATGATCCCCGCCTCAAAAAGGAGGACCCATGAAGAAGATAGTCATCGGCGCCGCGACGTTGCTCCTGCTGGCCGGCAGTCTCGCCGTAGCCGGAAGGCCCGTACGCAACGTGAGCCCGAACCGGCATCCAAATATCGCGGCGGCCCAGAGGCTGGTCCGCCAGGCCTTCGAGAAGGTCACCGCGGCCCAGCGGGCGAACGAGTGGGACATGAACGGTCACGCCCAGAAGGCCAAGGAGCTGCTCGACCAGGTCAATGTCGAGCTCAAGGAGGCCGCGGAGGCCGCGAACCAGAACAAGGCCCAGTAGGCGCTCCCGGCACGACCAGCCTGCCGACCCGCAACGCACGCCCTCTAGTGCTGCAGGGCGTACGACACCTTGAGAAAGATCGAGCGGTCGGTGTGCAGGAGATCGTGGGTGTCGGTCACGACGCCGTTGTCGCCGTACCCCACGAAAAGGACGGTCTGCCAGTTGAGGCGGTAGCTGTAGAGCAGGGAGCCGAGGAACGAGCCGTCGCGCGCCGGGACGGGAAACGTATAGAGGGCGGGATCGCGGTCGGTGGTGACGTACTGGCTGATCAGGCGCAGGAACGAGCGGGCGCCGAAGACGTACACGACGCGCAGGCGCTCGATCTGGGCGGTGTAGAGGCGCCCCCGGTCCGGGCCGCGATCGAGGTCGAGCCACTCGCGGACGGCATTGCCGACCAACGTCAGGTGGTCGGATGGACGCACCGTGGCTTCAAGTGAAATGTTGGTCCCGCTGCCGACGCGGCCGTTGTCGAAATCGATCAGGTCGCCGACCCGGCCCTGCAGGGTGACGCGCGGGAAGCGCCGCGCCGGGTCGAACTGCAGGAAATAGGTCAGGAAATTCTGCGTCAGAAGCTGCCCGCCGACCTTGATCTCGTTGTCGTGGAACTCGAACTGACCGCCCAGGTTGCGGCTGCCGAGAAAGAAGAGCCCGGGGAAGTAGTCGTGCCCGAGATCCCCGCCGTCCGTCAGGTGGAACCGGTCCGCCACGGCGTAGCCGCGCACGAAGTTCAGCGCGCCCGTGGGGTAGAAGCGCAGGCCTCCCTGGGCCAGCTCCTCGCGAAAGCCCGCCTGGGGCACGAAGCCGACGTCGGCCCGGAACCCGTCACCGTATTCGTTGTAGCGTACCTTCGAGTCGTAGTGGCGCTCCTGGTGGTCCCAGGTCAGCGTCGCGGCATGTGAGCGACTGCTCCGATCGAGGGAGAACGGGGCGGCCTTGAGCAGGTCGGGGTTCTCGGTGTCGCTGTAGAGATATTGGCAGGTGATCGTGTCCTTGGGTGTCGGGCGCCATTGCGCGTCGGGACCGAGCACGCGATTGTGGCCGCCGCCGGATATCTCGCGGTCGGTGAACATGAAGCTGCCGAACGAAAGGCCGAAGTCGCGGCGCAGGCGGCCGAGCGCGACGGTCGAACGGAAGTCCTGCGGCGCGAAGAGCGAGGACTCCGGCCCGGGCAGCACCACCACGCCACCCCCCTGGTCTTCCGCCGCGAGCACGGTGTAGGACGTAGCGCCTTCCTTGCCGGTGGCGCGCAGGCCCCATCGTGGGTCGGTGATGGTCCGCGTGTAGACGAACTGGATCGGCGAGTTGAGCAGATCCGATCCTTCGAGGAAGAACGGCCGCTTCTTGGGATAGAACAGGGCGAACCGCTGGTTGACCGCGATCAGCCGGACGTCCGACTCGACCTGCGAGAAGTCGGGCTTGATCGTGGCGTCGATCGCGCTGTTGGCCCCGGGGTTCCATTTGACGTCGAGGCCGACGTGGGTGTCCACGGGGTCGGTGGTGAAGGCCGACTGCGGGTCGGCGGGGTCGGCGCGGTGCTCCAGCCGCGAGGCGGTGGCGTAGGGCGCCGCGACGAGGTGGTGCGACGACGGCAGACCGGTGATCCCGGTCAGCTCTTGGGTGTGGCAGATCGTGCAGTTGGAGCCGCGCTCGATCGGCGCGCTGTAGAAGCCGTAGCGAAAATCGCGCGGGTAGTTGCGCCAGATCAGGATGCCCCAGGTCTGGGGATCATATTTCGGGTAGCGCAGCGTGCTGAGCGGCACGCGGATCTCGGCCTGCCAGCCCTCGGCGGTGATCGTCGCCGCGGTGTCATAGAAAAAATCGGGCGACTCGTCCTCGTTGCCCGTGGCGTCGTCGAAGAGGTAGTCCCCCTGGATGCCGCGCGGGTTGACCCTGATCTCCATCGCCGTGCGCTTGTCGTTGCGCGTATCGAGGAAGATGGCGACGTTGTCGTCGGTGCCGATCACGTTGTCGCGCTCGACGTAGGGGGCGCGGATCTTCGCCGGCTCGGGGTCGTCGGCCTTGATGCCGATGTACAAGTAGCGATCGTCGTAGGCGAGATACGCCGTCGTCTTCACCTTCGCCGGGAGGTTGTCGCCGGGCGTGGTCTCGTAGAAGCGGTCGATGACCAGCGCGTCCTTCCACCCCGGATCGCGGAGGTCGCCGTCCACGCTGATCCCGGCGGAGGTGCGGGGCAGCGGCTGCGGCGCGGGCGGCCGCACCGGCGGCGGCACCTCCGCGGCCCAGACGGCTGCCGCGAAAAGCAGGCCGGCGGCCAGGACGAACGCCACCCCCGGTGCGGAGTTCGAGTTAACGGACGTGCCCTCCTCAGCGCTGCTTCTGGACATAACTCGGGTCCGGGCCGCGCCGTTCCAGTAAAACGGCTCGGCCGGTCGCCGGGCCGGGCGTGTGCTGGCCTAAGATGAACGGCGCGAAAGGCGGTTGGCGATGCCGGCCCGGCGACGCAGGCAGGAGGCCGTCTTCTTCCCACGTCCAGCCTGGCGGCTGGCGTGGCTCGTCGCGCTTTGTCTCGCGGCCTGCAGGGGCCCGGGCGCGTTGGACGATGCGGTGGTCGAGCCCTCCGCGGAGAAGGGTCTCGCCTGCGTCGCCCGGCTCTACGATGGGAACGCGTTTCGCGACGACTACCTGCGGTACGAGTACCCGGGTGAGGCGATCGAGTCTCCGCTGGTCGGCTATCGGCTGACGTACCGGATGCTGGATGCTTATTTCATCGTCCAGATGATCCGCCAGGCCGGCGTGCCGCCGGGAGAGGCGGGCCTCCTGTTCGAGCGGGCGGACGCGGTCACGGCGGCGCTCGTCCCGCGCTGGCGCCGGCAGGGGATCTACAACCTGCGCCGCAATCCGGCCCACGGCGGAATCGCCCTCGACACCTATGCGATCCTGGCGGTGCTGCGCCGCGACCGGGAGATGGGCCGCGTGGTCGAGGCCGGTCTGGACGGTGACGGGTGGCTGGCGGCCGATTTCTACGCCGGCGGGGAGGCGTTCCGCCGCCTGGCTGACGAATCGTGGGCGGCCCGCGCTGTCTTCGTGGCAGATCCCCCGGCAGGTCTTGAGGGCGCTCGAGGCGTTGGCCCACGAGCGCGATCCGTCGGCGCGGGCCAATCTCGTCATCCACGCGCTCGAGGGGCTCAAGGACCTCCCTCCATCCGTCTTCGAAGCCACGGGACAGCAGGACCCGCCTCTGGAAGAGATGCTCCGGGCGCTGCGTCAGGAGGCGCGGCGGCTTCTGCGGGCGGAGGCCATCCGGAGCGACACGCTCACCTTCGCCAACCTCGTCGGCGCTCTCGTCCTGTGGCACGATCGCCCGGCGCCCGCGGCGGTCTCCGATGAATCGCTTGCGCCGGAGATCCAGGAGCTGATCCGGCGGCAGGAGGACGACGGCTGCTGGTCGGTGTCCCTCGATTCAGACGACGCCTCGGGTCGGGTGTTCGCCACCCTCCGGGTGGTCCTGGCGCTCGGCCGCTTCCACGCGGCGCCCGGCCGCCACGAGACGACCGGGGAGGCCGGACCATGAATCCGGACGAGAGCCGGAACGGCTCGAGATCCTCGCGATTCGCGGCTCCCTACCTTCAGGCGCTGGCGCTCTTCGCCGCGTACGCGCTCGGCTACCCCTGGCTTGCCTCGTGGTGCAGCCTCCACCTTCCCGCCCGCCCCGGGTCATGGCTTTTCCTCGAGGCGACAACCCTCGGTGGCGTCGTGCTCCTGGTCGTCGCGTTCGGCCGGGGCGCGTTCACGGCGTGCGGAGCGCCGGCCGGCCGGCCCCGCGGTGACGGGATGCTCGTCGCGCTCCAGGCGCTCTTCCTCCTGGGGGTGTTGGCCCTCGCCTTGCGGGTCGTCGATCCGGCCTACGACGATCGGGAATTCAGCCTGCGCAGCCTGGAGACCCCCGCCGCCCTGCTGGAGTTCCTGGCGGTCCTGCCCTTCGGGGTCGCGGCGGAGGAGCTGATCTTCAGGTCCTGCCAGAAGCGCCTGCGCCTGATCCTGCGCCCCGCGCCGGCGATCGTCGCCGTCGCCCTCGGCTTCGCCGCCTTCCACTGGGTCCCCTGGACGCCGCTCGATGGCCACCAGGTCGAGACCTTGCTGGGCACGTTCGCCGGCGGCCTCCTCCTGGCGTGGGCCTACGAGAGAACGGCCAGCGTGAGACTCCTGATCGCGATTCACCTGGTGTACGACGGCCTGGCGGTGGGGCAGACCTGGATGCACGTGGGGCGAGCACGCGCCGCGGAGGCGGCGCTCTTCATCGTCTGGCTCGCCGCCACCGGCGGACTCGCGGCGGCGCGCAGCGGGCTGTGGCGGGGCGGCTCGATCCTGACCGGTGTGGCGCCGGCCGGCGAGCCTGTCCCGGATCGCCCGCCGGAGCCCGCGACGCAGCGCGTGGCCGGCTGGATGGCCGCCGCGGTCTTCGGCTGCGGCGTCCCCCTCCTGCTCGCCTGGATCAGGATCCGCCTGGGGTTCTAGGAACCAAGCGGCGCAACCGCCCCGGGATGGCCGCCCCGGGGCGGTTGCGCCGATGGTGTCCTTTAACGGTCGCGCGCGGACTGGTCAGCTCGGGGGCGAGGTCGGCTGCTTCTTGAAGATGGGCGACCCGCCCGGATTGGGGTTGCCGCACGAGGTGCAGTCGCAGCTGAAGGACCCCGTCTCGCCGGAGCCGCAGATGAAGCTGCACGCCCCGGGTCCGCAATCTCCGTTGTAGCAGATCGGGGAAGCGTACTGGCAGAAGGAGTTGTGCTTGCCGCAGTAGTTGTAGCAGGCCGCGCTGCAGCTGCCGCACGTCGGCGGAGAAGCCGTCGTCTGCGCCTCCCAGGTGATGCCCAGGGCCAGGGCGATCGCCCCCGCGAACAGGACTACGGCGAATATCCGTTTCATCGTCTGCTCACCTCCCGCCCCCTGCCACTCCGGGGGACTCCCGCCTGGTTTGAATGCCTTTCGAGGAGGCCGGTGCGTCGTGCGCACCAAGCCTGTCGCTATAGTGTCGGCGGCGGCCAAAGGTTTCGCGGAAAGTTCCCCTGGCCCCACCTATCCCGGGCGGCGCGGGTGGTCTCGTCGTATATTTCGCGGGACGATCGGAGCCTGATCACCGTCCCATGAAACAGGGCAGACCCGAGAGCGCCGCGTTCCTGCGGGGCGACCGCGCCCGCGTCGCGGAGATCCGCGCCGCGGTCCAGACCGTGGTGCGCAGCTTCCAGTTCCCGGACGGCGAGCTCGACCGGGACCTGGTTCAGGACGCCCTCAGCCGGATCATCCAGAACCTCTCCGCGGGCCGGTTTCGCGGCGACGCCTCCCTCGAGACCTACGCCCAGAAGGTGGCGAAGTACACCTGCCTGGAGCACCTGCGCCGGAAGCGTTTCGAAGTCAGGATGGATCTCGAGTCGATCCCCTCGCGCGCCCGCTGGTCGCAGCCCGAGGGGTCGTTGCTCCGCACGGAGGAGCACCTGAGGAACCTGCGCCTGTTTGCATCGCTCTCCGGGGAATCGCGCGAGCTTCTCCGCTTGATTTTTCTCGAAGGGCTGTCGTACCACGAAATCGGGCGCCGGCTGGGGATCTCCGAAGGCGCCATCAAGTCGCGGCTTCACAGGATCCGGCTGGCGTGCCGGGAGGCGGCCGGTGCCGCCGGCGCCTCGGGCCTCAGGCGCGGCCGCGAACGGGTGCGCGAATGAAGGCGACTTCGGGGCACCCCGGGCTCCTCCCGTTGTACGTCGCGGGGAGCCTCGACCGGGACGAGGCGGACGCGATCGCGGCCCACCTGGAGCGCTGTCCGGAGTGCCGCGCGGAGGCCGACGCCCTCGCCTCGATGCGGAACAGTCTTCTGCTGCGGGACGGGAGCGGGCACGTCGGCAGCGAGGAGCTGGTCTCCTACGAAGAGGGCGAGATGGCGCGGGAGCCTCTCCGGCGCCGCCGGGTCGAGCGCCACCTGGCCGTCTGCGACGACTGCCGGGCGGATCTCGGCGCGCTCGAGCGGGCCCGCCGCGTCCGGGACGCGCTGCCGCCCCTTCCCGGGCCGCCCGTCACCGCCGAATCGCCGGTGCCTGCGTGGCGCTCGAGAATGATCGTGCCACTGGCCGCCGCCGCGGCGGTGGTGATCCTGACGGTCCTGATCGTGCCGGGACGACGGACCTCGTCCGATCGGGCCCCGGCGCTCCTGCCGGTGCATCGGATGACCTTCGCGCCGCCGCGCAGAGGCGCGTCGGAGGCGCGGCTCCTGCAGGCCGGCGAGCCTTGCTCGATCACGATCCTGCTGCCGTTCGGATCCCCCGGCGGGATCTACCGGCTCCACGTCGAGGGCCGGGACGGATCTCCGGTCGGCGGCTTCGACGCGTCGATCCCGGCCGACGGGGACGGGAGCCTCACCGTCCTGGTCCATGCGCCGGTCGCGCCCGGGCCCTACCGGCTGATCGTGGAGTCTCTGGCCGGTGCGGAGGAGTCCCCCTTCGTCTATCCCTTCGAGGTCGTTCCCCCGGCCGCGCGCAGGCCGGGCGAGGGCGCGCCGTGAGAGCGGCGGCCGCCGGCGCCGCGGCCATGGCCCTCCTTCTCGGCTTCGAGGCCTCCGGCAGGGAGGCGCCGCGCCCCGTGCGCGCACCGGTCGACGAGCGGATCGCGGAGGCGCGCCGGCTCGGGGCGACCGTGCAGCGCCTGTGGGGCCTGGAGAAGTACGCCGAGGCGAGGCCGCTCGCCGAGCGCGCTCTTTCGATTCGGCTGGAGATCCTCGGTCCGGACGATTCCGAGGTGGCCTCCAGCCTGTACCAGATCGCCGAGCTGAGCCGGGCGACGGGCGACTATGCCGGCGCGATGCGGCTGCACCGGCGCGCCGCCGCCATCTGGGACGGCACCCTGGGCCCGCAGAACACCGAATCGGCCTCCTCCCTGCACTACCTCGGTGTGCTGCATCTCACGACCGGCGATCTGGCCGGAGCGCGGCTGTGCTTCGAGAAGGCTCTCGCGATCAGGGAGAAGGTCCTCGGCCCGATGCACGAGCAGGTGGCGGCCACCCTGAACGCCCTGGCCGGCGTGAAGGCGCAGGCGGGCGATCCGGCCGCCGCCGGGCCTCTCCTCGAGCGCGCGCAGGCGATCTGGGAACGCACCCTCGGCCCGGAGCACCCGTTCATCGCACGAAGCCTGACGGGCCGGGCGGGCCTGCTGGCCGACGCGGGCGACGGCGCTGGCGCGAGACGCCTGCTGGAGAAGGCGCTGGCGATCCGGACCCACGCCTTCGGTCCGGAGCACTATCTCGTGGCGCGCAGCCTGGCCGACATGGCCAACCTGGCCGCCCGCGCCGGCGACGCCGCCGCGGCCGCGCCGCTCTACCTCCGGGCCCTGGAGATGCAGCGGCGGACCCTCGGGCCGGGGCACCCCGAAGTGGCATCGACTCTCGCCTCCCTGGCGCGCATCGATTGGATCATGGGCCGTGTCGATCCGGCCCTCGACAGGACGCTGCGGGCGGAGACGATCGCGCGCAACTACTTCCGGCGCTCCGCCAGGGACCTCACCGACGAAGAGGCCCTGCAGTACGAGGCGATCCGGACCTCCGGACTCGACGTGGCGCTCACCGCCCTCGCTGCCGCCGCGCCCGGCGCCGCCGCGCCCGGCCCCGGCGACGGGGTCCCCGCCGGCGCCCTCTCTCCCGCCGTGGTTCGGAGGATCTCCGGGGAGGTCATCCGGTCGCGCGCCGTCGTGCTCGACGAGATGGCACGAGGGCATCGCGGCGGAGACGGGGAGCACGGCACCGGTCACAGGCGACGGCCACCCGCGGTCGATCCCGGCCTGGACGAGGTGCTCGCCTCCCTCCCGGAGGGGAGCGCCCTGGTCACCTACATCCGCTACAACCGGATCGACCCGCCGGAGAAAGACATGACGCGGAAGAAGCCGGACGCCGCCTATCTGGCTCTCCTCATGAAGCCGCGGACGGAGGCGCCCGCGGCGATTCCGCTGGGCGCCGCCGCCAGGATCGACGCCCTCGTGGCGGACTGGCGGGGAGAGGTTTCGTCCGATCCGCGACTGCGGTCTCCCGGGGCCGGCGAGCGGCTCTACCGCACGGCGGGAGACCGCCTGCGCGAGGCGATCTGGGACCCGCTGGGACCGTTCCTCGAGGGTATCCGGATGGTCTTCGTCGTGCCGGACGGCGCGATCAACGAGGTCAGCCTGGCGACCCTCCCCGCCCGTGGCGGCGGGTACCTCGCCGAGAGCGGCCCTCGGGTCCACTACCTCTCGGCTCCGAGAGATCTTCTCGTCGAGCGCCGCCCGCGCGCCTCGGGGGAGGGCGTCCTGGTGCTCGGGGACCCCGACTTCGACGCCGAGTCCGAAAACGACGCCGCGTCCGCGGACGATGTCTCGCGGGGAGGGGCGCCCACCTGCTCCGAGTTCGCCGCGCTCCGCTTCGAGCCGCTCCCGGGCGCGCGGGCCGAGGCCGCCGACGTCGCGTCACTCTGGGCGGGCCGGGGCGGCGTGCTCCGGTTGACCGGCGGCCAGGCAGGCGAGGCGGCGTTCAGGAAGTCCTCACCCGGACGCAGGATCCTTCACCTGGCAACGCACGCCTACTTCCTCCCCGATCGCTGCGGCTCCAGCCTCGCGGTGCCGGATCTCCCGGACGGGCCGCCGATCGTCGGGGACCGGGCGCTCCTGCGCTCCGGTCTCGCGCTGGCCGGGGCCAACCGCCGCGGCGACGCCGGCGGGCCGCCGGGCGCGGAAGACGGCATCCTGACGGCCGAGGAGATCGCCTCGCTCGATCTCTCGCGAGTGGAGTGGGCGGTGCTCTCCGCCTGCGACAGCGGCGCGGGGGATGTGCTGGCGGGCGAAGGGGCGTTGGGCCTGCGGCGGGCGTTCGAAGTGGCGGGCGCGCGCACGCTCATCATGAGTCTCTGGGCCGTGGACGACGGCGCCGCCCGGGTGTGGATGCGGAAGCTCTACGCGAAGCGGCTCTCCGGCCTCTCCACCGTCGACGCGGTCCGCCGGGCCAGCCTCGAGATCCTCGAAGGGCAGCGCCGGCAGGGAAGGACCACGCATCCTTATTTCTGGGGAAGCTTCGTCGCCGCCGGCGACTGGCGCTGATAGAATCGCGCGCTCCCGAGGTCGAACCGTCCAGCGAAGAAGGGAGAATGAAGATTCCGGCCGTGACGTGGTGCGCGATCCTGGTCACGGGGGCGGCGTGCCTCGCCGCAGCCCTCCCGGCCTACGGGCAGGAGAAAGCGGCGGCGGACAAGCCCCT
>QHXZ01000121.1:13329-14116 GCA_003223165.1 Acidobacteriota bacterium | reverse complement strand
TCCACGCTCGGGTTCAAGGATGTGCTTCGCAAGTCCTGGGAGCGCTCGGCCTTCGAGCTGAAGGCGGGCGCCATCCGCGCCGAATCGACCAGCACGGCGCGGATCGCCGTCGGCCCGAGCAACACCAATTTCACGGTGATCGAGACCAAGGATACAGCCCTCAGCGCAGAGAACTACTTTCTGAACGGCCGGTACGATCGGACGATCTCGAAGAGTTTCTTCTGGTTCGTGGGATCCGGCTGGGACCGCAATCGCTTCGCGGGTGTCGAGAACCGCTACTCGGGCGTGGCCGGCGTCGGCAACAACTGGGTCGACACGGATCGCGTCAAGTACCGGACCGACTACTCCCTGACCTACACCAGGGAGGACGACGTCGTGGCGGCCCCGGACGTCAAGAAGGATTACGCCGGCGCGCGGCTCTCGTCCAGGCTCGTGCGCAAGCTCGGCGCCACCTCCTCGTTCGGCAACGACCTCGCCGTCGACGAGAACCTCGATGAGACCAGGGACCTGCGCGTGGACATGACGAACTGGCTGGCGGCCTCGATGACCTCCCGCCTGGCGCTCAAGGTGAGCCTGCAGTGGCTCTATGACAACCGCCCTGCGTTCCGGGTTGTCGACCGGGAGTTTCCTGTTGGGACGTCGACGGGCCAGACGGTGCTCGTGGAGCTGGAGCGGCTCGACACGATCGTCACGGCGTCGCTGGTGGTGAACTTCTAGCGAACCACCCGCGCCGGGGTCGGCGCGAAGGGGCCCGCGCTCACGGGGCCTTCGCCTCGTCGATCACCTT
>QHXZ01000121.1:0-13289 GCA_003223165.1 Acidobacteriota bacterium | reverse complement strand
CACCCGCCGGCCGAGCGACTTCGTGATCGCCTCGGCCACGGGATCCTTGCGCACGGTGAAGTAGAACTTCTCCGGCATCGTCCCGGGGATGGTGACCATCGCCAGCTCCCCCTCCCAGGTCTTGCAGAGCCAGCCGCGCTTCGAGAACTTCTGCACGTAGCCCGCCCGCTCCCCGGTCGAGTAGCTCCATGCCAGCGTGGCCCAGGTGTAGAGGCCGAGAAGCACCGCCCCCAGGAGGAGGATGAGAATGATGAAGCGGATGAATCCCGACTGCCGCGGCGCCATGGACGGACCCCCGACCAAGAGGCGGTAGCATACCGCATGCGGGTCGACGCGGGACAGCCTTTGGTCGGCGGAACGGTGGCCGGGATCGACGTTCGGCCTAGCGTCTGACTCGAGCGCCGCTGTCCCTCCGGGAAGCTCCGCGGCGAGGGAGCCCGACCCGGGCCAGGTCGATCAGCCTGTCGACCAGGAGCTCCTGGGTGAGCAGCGCTTCCTTGCGCGCCTTCGGAAGCCCCTTGATGGCGCCCTCGACTCTCAGGNNNCGGCCCCCGGCCTCGAAGGAATTTCGCGCCTTTGCCTCCCTTCCGCGCATGTTCCGCGATCCGACGAGGCACGTCCGTCGCAATTCCCGTGTACAGCGCGCCGCCTCGACACCGCACGACATAGATCGACCAGCGACGTGAGGCCGTTTGCTGACGGCTGAGCACCATCATTCGCTCATGAGCCTTATGCCGTTCCGAAGATTCGCGCGCTGAAGGATCGGAGCTACCGCTTCCTCCGCTTGGTCTCGCTCTTCAGCCACTGTTCTCGAGGCGTTCTCCGCCTCTCCCTGCGCGACCCGACGGGCGCCCGCATCGAGAACAGGCGACCCTTCTCCATGGCGGTGATCTGCGTCCAGCCATTGCCCGATCGGCTTTCATAGACACCGATGTAGCCGCCGGCAAGGAGCTGAAACGGCGCCGTGATGCGCCCCCGTTGATCGAACTGGGTGCCGCCGGTTTCGCGGAACGATTCGAACCAGGCGGGAAAGACGAAATCCGAAGATCTTGTATCCGAATGCGTCGGCCTCACAGGGATCGCAGACCTCGTAGGCGTACAGCTTGATCCCTCCGCCGGGTTGGTCGACGTAGGCGCCAAGGTTGATGTCGGGGTCGGCCAGCATTTCCAGAAGCTCGTGGCTCGCGGTCACGCTCCACTGGTTCCCGGACTGGAGATCGGTTCCAGCGAAGACCTTTCCCAGCGGCAGGCCCTGATCGGTCAGATCGTGATAACCGAGGGCGTCCGCCACGTCGGAGTTGTCAAGGATGGTCAGCCACCACGCACCGGAGGGTGGTGCCGATCCCTTGGGAACGAAGACCAGATCGGCATCAACACCCCAAGCCGGAGCGAAATCCCGGTGCACCTGTTTCTGAAGCGCCGGGACGACCTTGTCGACGTCGCCGTCGTTCAGGACGGTGCTCGCGTTCAGGACGGCCACCTTGATGTTCGACACGATTCCCTCCCTTGAGACGTGGTTGCAGGAAGGATACTAGCGCATCCGCGCCCGCCCTCTTCCCGGGCGCCACCCGGCACACCTCCAGACCGTCATGGCAGGACCGAATCATGGCAGGACCGAGTTGACATCGGATCGGGCGCGGGTGTAAGAAAGCCCCCCAATCTGGAACATTTCCCATTCTCCTGGCTGCCCCTGCGTCTCGTCACTGACGGCAGCCCTCCGTCAACGCTCCGGGAGGTGGTACATGGTCCCTTTCAAGCGCGTGTCTCTCTTACTGTCGGCAGCAGCCCTGGCTGGTTCGGCGTGGGCTCAAAGCCTGCATCTTGACTTCATCGACGTCGGCCAGGGAGACGGTGCCGTTCTCATCTCCCCTGGTGGAGAAGTCGTTCTGTTCGACGACGGCCGGTACAAGGCCTGCGACAAGCCGGTGCGCTTTCTTCACCGCCTCGGCATCGACCACATCGACTACCTTTTCATCAGCCATTATCACGCGGACCACATCGGCTGCACCAAGGAGGTGCTCGAGGGATTCCCGTTGCGGAAGGCGGTGTACGACCGCGGTGGAAGCTATCCGGGTGGTGTCTACGCCGCCTACGTCAAGGCCGTGGGCGACCTGCGCCACACAGCGACGAAGGGGCAGGTCATCACGCTCGATCCCGGGTCCCCCAAGCCAGTCAAGATCCAGATCGCCGCCCTCGACGGCAATGGCGTCCAGACGACGAACGAGAACGATCTGAGCCTCGATGCGGTCATCCGCTATGGGAAGTTCGCCGCGGAAATCGGCGGCGATCTGAGCGGAGTCGCGACGGCGGACTATCTGGACATCGAATCAGGCGTCGCACCGGCGGTTGGTCAAGTCGAGATCTACGACGTTCATCACCACTGCAGCCGATACAGCACCAACAGCACGTGGCTGGACGTGACGCGGCCGAAGGTCGGGATCGTGTCGGTGGGCGATGGAAACACCTACCAGCATCCAGCGGCCGAATGCGTGGAACGGCTGCATGAAGCTGGAGTCCAGCTTTTCTGGACCGAGCGCGGCAATGGAGCCGAGCCGGACCCCAGCCTGGACAGTGTGTGCGGGAACATCGAGGTCACGGTCGGGCCCGCCGACGACTACTTCTCCTTGACCTGTGGAAATTCGGACCCGAAGACATTTGCATTCTGGGGAAGCACGGCGACGACGGGGGCCGCGGCAGCGACGACCGCGGCGGTACCGTACGCATGGAGCAACCAGAGTCACGTCTACCACTACGCCCAGTGCGCGGATGTGAGGCGGATCAAGGCCGAAAATCTCGAGAGAGGCGACACGCCTCCGGCAGGGAAGACGCTCCACGCCGGTTGCCCGAAGGCGCAGCACGAGTGACGGCTCCTCGGCTCCGGCTTGTCTGCGGCCGTGGGCCGGGGGTATAGTCCTCGCACCACGAGCTCAAGGGAGAGCCCATGACCGATGTAACCTCGCTCGTCAAGCGGTGCGAGGCCGCCGCCCGGCTCGGGGCGAGAGCCCTGGAGAAGGCGCGCGAAGCGCTCCTGTCGCCGGAGGAGCGGGCCCTGCTCGTCGCCGCCAATAAGGCCGGATCGCTCCGCATCCAGGACCCCGACCAGACGATGATCCCGCTTGTGACGGCGGGCGACTCGCCCTTCGCGACTCCTCAGGAGCCCGAGTCACGCGCCCGGTACTTTCAGGCCTTCGAGAGCCTCTGCGACCGCGGCTATGTCCAGTACCAGTCCGAAGCGTCCTTCGCGCTCACGTGGGATGGGGTCGCGCGCGCGCGCAAGGTGACCGCAAACAAGGAGCCGTGACCGCGGCCGGCCCCATGCCCAAGAACATCGTGGTCTGCTGCGACGGCACCGGGAACGAATTCCGGCAGAGCCGGCGCAACACCAACGTCGTCAAGCTGTTCGAGGTGCTCGTCAAGGACCCGGCCCGGCAGATCGCCTACTACGATCCCGGGGTCGGCACGCTGAGCGTCCCGGGGTTCGTGACGTTCATGGGGAAGTGGCTGTCGATCGGCATGGGCCTCGCGTTCGGCTACGGCATCACGCGCAACATCGAGGACGCGTACGCCTACCTGATGGCGCGCTACGAATATGGCGACAAGGTGTTCCTCTTCGGTTTCTCACGCGGCGCCTTCACGGCGCGGGCGCTGGCCGGCATGCTGCATGTCTGCGGTCTTCTCGGAAAGGGCAGCGACAACCTGATCCCGTATGCCTCGAAGATCTACGCCCGGGCGAGGAAGGAGCCGGGGATCGCCGGCGATTTCAAGAAGGCGTTCTCGCGCGCCTGCAAGCCGCACTTCGTCGGCGTCTGGGACACGGTCGAATCGGTCGGCATCATCCCCGGCTTCCGGCGCAAGTTCGCCGACACGCGGCTGAACGGCGACGTGCGGGTCGGGCGCCACGCCATCGCGCTGGACGAAAGGCGCAGCCAGTACCGGCCCAACCTCTGGACGGAGCCGGCGGGAGAGGGGCAGAGCATCGTGCAGGTGTGGTTCCCGGGGGCGCACGCCGACGTGGGGGGGTCGTATCCGCAGGCGGGGCTGTCCCACGTCGCGCTGCACTGGATGCTGCGCGTCGCAGCGGAGCAGGGGCTGATCGTCGATTCGACCGCGGCCTCCCGGTACGTCGAGAATCACAAGGACAGGCTGCACAACCCGTTGCTGCCGGCCTGGTGGATGCTCGGCTGGTGGCGCCGCCGGGTCCCGCACGGCGCCTTCGTTCATCACTCGGTCGTGGCCCGCAAGCGCGATGTCGCCGGCTACGACCCGCCCAATCTGCCCGTGGACCTGACGACCGTCTGAGCCGTTCAGGAAAGGAGACTTCCGGTGAACTTCATCAAGGTGGGCAAGGAGGCCTTTTGCAAGGTTCACGCTGAATTGAGGTGCATGCCGGCGTGACAAGCTCCCTGATGCGGTGGCCCGCCGCCCTGCTCGCCGTCGCCCTGATCGGCACGGTCCTCTGGGACGCCTTCGAGGCGATCGTCCTGCCCCGGCGCGTCACCCGCCGGTGGCGGCTGGCGCGTCTGTTCTACCGTGCCACCTGGAAGGTCTGGTCGACGATCGCGCGCCGGATCGTCTCACGCGTGCGGCGCGAATCGTTCCTCGGCGTCTTCGGGCCCCTCTCGCTCCTGCTATTGCTGGGGCTGTGGGCCGCGAGCCTGGTGCTCGGCTTCGGGGCGCTGCACTGGACCCTCGGCACGACGCCTCGCGGGCCCGATGCGTCGCCCTCCTTCGGCACCTACCTCTATTTGAGCGGCACGACCTTCTTCACCCTCGGCCTGGGCGACGTGACGCCTCACGGGCCGCTGGCGCGGGGCCTGACCGTCCTGGAGTCGGGGGTCGGGTTCGGCTTCCTGGCCCTGGTGATCGGATACTTTCCCGTCCTGTACGCCGCCTTCTCCCGGCGCGAGGTGTCGATCACCCTTCTCGATCCGCGCGCCGGCTCTCCCCCGACCGTCGAAGAGCTCCTGCGCCGCCACGGCCGGGATCATCTCCATCACCTCGAGCGGTTCCTGTACGAGTGGGAGCGCTGGACGGCGGAGCTGATGGAGAGCCATCTCTCGTACCCGGTCCTGGCCTACTTCCGCTCCCAGCACGCCAACCAGTCTTGGCTGGGGGCCCTGACGACGATCCTCGATGCCTGCGCGCTGTTGAAGGCAGGCGCCCGGGACGGCTCGGCCTGGCAGGCCGGCGTCACCTTCGCCATGGCCCGGCACGCCGTCGTCGACCTCACCAGGGTCTTCCATCTCCCTGCGCGGGCGCCGTCCCCGGATCGCCTTTCCGCTTCGGATCTCGCGCGGCTCTTCCAGCGGCTCGCCGAAGCGGACCGGCCTCCCGCCGACCCCGAGGTCGCCGCGAGGCGGCTGGCGGAGCTGCGCCGTACCTACGAGCCGTTCGTCAACGCTCTCGCGGGTCACCTGCTCATGCCCCTCCCCGCATGGACGTCCGGTCTTGACAACGCCGCGGAGGGTCGGTAAGAGTGGTGCATGCCGCTCGACAAGCGCGTTTCTCGCCCGTGGCAGGCGGTCGGCCTCGTGGTGCTCCTTGGTCTGGCGGGGTCGTGCGCCGCTCCCCGGGTCGAGGAAGCCGAGCTGGTCGTCCGCAACGCGAAGGTCTGCACCCTGGATCCGGCGCAACCCTGGGCGGAGGCCGTGGCGATCAGGGATGGCCGCATCCTGCGCGTCGGAAAAGAGGCGGATGTCCTCCGCTCCGTCTCGCCGAAGACGCGGGTCGTCGACGCCGGAGGACGCATGGTCCTTCCCGGCTTCATCGACAGCCACAACCACATCACCTTCGGCCTTGACCCGGACGTGGTCCAGTTCTCGGAGGCCCGCACCTCCGAAGACCTCTACCGGGGCATCCGCCGGTTCGCCTCGTCCCATCCGGACCTGCCCTGGATCGAGGGAGAGGGATGGAACTACTCCGTGTTCCCCCGGGGGAACCTGCCGACGTGGCGCGACCTCGAGGGTGTGACGGGCGGCCGCCCGGCCTTCCTGGTGTCGTACGACGCCCACACCGTCTGGCTGAACCGTGCCGCCCTGGGAAAGCTCGGAATCGATCGCCGCACCCGCCGCCTGCCGTTCGGCGAGGTCGATGTCGACCCGCGAAGCGGGGAGCCGACCGGCATCCTGCGGTCGTTCGCGACCATGGGGCTGTCGGAGGAAGGACAGGCGGCGCTGCGCCGGATCCTGCCCTCGTGGTCGACCGGGCGCCGCTATGCCAGGCTGAAACGAAATCTGGAAGCCGCCACCCGGTTCGGCATCACCACGATCGTCGACCCGCAAGTCTTCCTGGAGGACCTGCCGCTCTTCATCCGGGCGCGACAGGACGGCGTGCTGCGCGCGCGCCTGCAGATGGCGCTGTTCCACCCCCGGGGGATGCCCGAGGCCGATCTCGCCCGTTTCGACGCCGCCCGGCGGCAGCTCGACGACGATCGGCTGCGCGTCTCGGCGGTCAAGCTCTACATCGATGACGTGGTGGAGCCGCACACCGCCGCGCTGCTTCAACCCTACAGCGACGAGCCCGGGCTCCGGGGAGAGACCCTCTACCCGCCGGAGGAGTTCAAGGCCGTCGTCGCCCGCATCGATCGCATGAAGTTCCAGATATTCATCCACGCCATCGGGGATCGGGGGATCCGGACCGCGCTCGACGCCCTGCAATTTGCCCGGGACCAGAACGGCGCGCGCGACAGCCGGCACGAGCTGGTGCACATCTGGGGGTCATCGCCTGCATGCAGCCCCGCCATTGCGCCCCGGACATCACCGCCAAGTGGGCGATGAACATCGGGCCCGAGCGCTCCCGGTACGCCTGGGCCTTCCGCAGCCTGCGGGACGCCGGCGCCGTGCTCGCCTTCGCCAGCGACTGGAACGTCGCGGAGATGGACCCCCTCGTAGGGGTCTACACCGCGCTCACCCGGAAGGGCCTGGACGGCCGGCCGCCGGAAGGCTGGATCCCGGACCAGACGATCGACCTCGAGACGGCCCTGCGCGCGTACACCATCCAGGGGGCGTACGCGAACTTCGCCGAGGGGAACCGCGGATCGATCACGCAGGGCAAATATGCCGACCTGATCGTCCTCTCGGACAACCTGTTCGATCTGCCGCCCGACGCGGTCAAGAATGCCCGGGTGCTCCTGACGCTGATCGGCGGCGAGGAGGTGTACCGTTCCCCGGACCTGACTCCGCCCTCGCCGTCCTGAGGGGGCCCGCCGCTACTTCTTCTCCGCCGCCTTCTTTCGCCACTCCGCCTCCCGCTTCTGCATCTCCTGCGGCGCCACGTCTTCCTTGTGCGTGGCGATGCCCCAGTGGTGGCCGAATGGATCCGCGACCTTCCCGAAACGATCGCCCCAGAACATGTCAGCGACGGGCATGACGACCCTCGCCCCCGCGTCCACGGCCCTCTTGAAGACGGCGTCCACGTCCGGCA
Organism: Acidobacteriota bacterium; assembly: GCA_003223165.1. GTDB lineage: Bacteria > Acidobacteriota > Polarisedimenticolia > Gp22-AA2 > Gp22-AA2 > QHXZ01. The sequence goes on along the minus strand of QHXZ01000121.1, from coordinate 5,867 downwards.
CGTAGAGGAAGGTCGTCGAGGTGACGCAGCCTGCCGACTGCGGCGACTTGGTCTCGGGCGACATCTCGGGGATCTCATCGGAAAGGAACATCATCGAGTCGCCGATCCTGATCTCGGCGTGCATGATGCGCCCGTCGGGGCCCGGCATGGTCACCCTGGTCTCGGCCCCGAAGGCCTTCTTGTAGAACTCGAGAGCGCGTTTCGCGTCGCGCTGCACCAGGTACGGCGTGACCGTGTGGAAACCCTCCGGAACCGGCTTGACGTTCTTCGCCATGGGGACTCCTCCTTCTTCGGGTTGGGTGCGGGAGATCCTACACCCGCTCCCGACGGAAGGCACGTCCACGCGGAATGGCGGATCGAAGTAAGATGGCCGCGCATGCGCCGCCCGACACGCTTCCGAGAAATCGCCCGCGACGTGCTGCACATGGGGCTCCTGGTCGCGACCTCGGCGGGCCTGGGCGCAGGAGGCGATCTGCTCGCGGCACAGCCGGAGACGCGCCGGCCGATCCTGATCACCGTCGACGACCTGCCGGTCGCCTCCGGCAGGCTGCACGCCGATCCGGCCGAGCGGGAGAGAATCACGCGCGACCTTCTGGCGGCGCTCGATCGCCACCACGTCAAGGCGGTCGGGCTGGTGATCTGGAAGAACGTCGGCGAAGGCAAGGCCGGCCTCGACCTTCTCGACCTCTGGCTGAGGCGGGGACACGAGCTCGGCAACCATTCGTTCGGCCACCCGGACTACAGCGTCACCGATGAGGCCGCCTACATCGCCGACGTCGAGCGGGGGCGCAAGGGGCTCGCCGGCTTCCTGGCGGCGCGCGGCGCGACCCCGCGCTTCTTCCGCTTTCCCTATCTCGACGAAGGGGAGACCGGCGAGAAGCTCGACGCCATGCGGCGCTATCTCGGCGCGAGCGGCCAGAGGAGCCTGCCGGTCACCCTCGACACGCAGGACTGGTCGTTCGAGGAGCCCTGGATCGCCGCCCGCCGCGCCGGCGGCCCGGGGGCGCGCGCGGAGGTCGCCGCCGATTACCTGGCCGCCCTAAGGCTCGAGGTCCGGTCGCAGGAGCGGCAGGGAGACCGCCTGTTCGGCCGCCTGACGCCGCAAATCCTCCTGCTGCACGCCAATGAGATCGGCGCCGCCCGATGGAACGATCTCTTCGACTGGCTGGAGAAGACCGGCCACCGCTTCGCCACCGTTGACGAGGTCCTGGCCGATCCGGTCTTCTCCGAGGAGCACCGCTTCATCGGCCGCCAGGGGTGCGGCCTGTGGGACCGTCTCGAGCACGAGCGGAGCGAGGGCGCCGCCCGCCGCGCGATCGAGGATCTCCTCGGCCGGCAGGCGGCGGCCTGGAACCGCGGCGACCTCGAGGCCTTCTGCTCGGTCTACGCCGACGACGCCACCTTCCTCTCGCCGAGCGGAGTGACGAAGGGGCGGCAGGCGGTGATCGATCGCTACCGGTCGCGCTATCCCGACCAGGCGGCGATGGGCCATCTGGCGCTTGAGATCCTCGAGGCCCGCCCGATCTGGGGCATGGAGACCGATCGGCAGTCGAACGCCGTGCCGGGCGAGATCCAGGGGATGACGATCGCCGCCCGGTGGTCGCTCACCTCTCCCGGGAAAGAAACGGTGTCGGGCCTGACGCTGCTGGTCCTGCGCCCGCGCGGAGACGGCTGGGTGATCGTTCAGGACGCCTCGATGTGAACGCGGGACGGGATGTCGGCTACGAGCAAGGGCCGTCCGAGCAGAGATCGGGCCCGAGTTTGTTGCAGTTGAAGCCGATCAACCGGCCGCAGGTGATGTTGTGCCGGGATCCGCCGATGCAGGCCTTGTTGTTGCAGGTCCCGGCGGCGAAAGTCTCCCTATCTATCATCATGGGGCCCTCGGTGACAAGGACGGGCCTCTGCAAGCCAGGCCGGCAACCTCGAGAGGAGCGGACCATGACCGCAGGCAGACGCATGACCGGACTTGCCGTAACGATGCTGTGCGCCGCCGTCGCGGGGTGCCGCGCCGCTCCTCCGGGGAGCCCCGCCGGGGACTCGATGGATCGCACGGTGCTCTCCCAGGCGCTGCCCGTGATGGACGGGGGTCGGCTCAAGGTGAGCGTGGTCGAGGTCACCTATGGACCCGGCGGGTCCTCGCCGCCGCACAGCCATCCGTGCGCGGTGATCGGTTACGTCATCGAAGGAGCATTGCGGACGCAGGTACAAGGCGGGCCGGAAGCCCTCTTAAAGGCCGGCGAGAGTTTCTACGAGGCACCCAACGCCGTGCACCGGATCTCGGCCAACGGCAGCGACAAGGAGCCGGCACGGTTCATCGCTTCCTTTATTTGCGATCATGACACGCCGCTCAGCGTCGCCGCGCCCTAGGACCCAGAGAACCTTCGCGCCCGTCCGCGATCAGGCGGGGCAGCGCGATCTTGATGAGGCTCGAGGGTACGGCGATCCCCATCGCGCCGTTCCGCGCGGCCAGGCTATCGACGCCGATCACCTCGCCGGCCAGGTTCACCAGCGGACCGCCCGAGTTGCCGGGGCTGACCGCCGCGTCGGTGTGGATGAAGTCGAAGTCCGGCGGCCCGCCCCCGGGCGGCGGGCCCTTCCAGCTCACGATGCCGAACGAGGCCGCCCGCTCGAGACCGAACGGGTGACCGAGCGCCAGGACGATCTCCCCCACGCGGACGCGATCGGAGTCGCCGAGGCGAAGGGCGGGCAGAGGGTCGGGGGCCTCGATCCCCACCGCGGCGAGGTCGACGTTCGTGTCCCTGCCGATCACCCGGCCGGGGAACCGGCGGCCGTCGGCAAGCTCGACTTCGACGTCGTCTCCGCCGGGCACCGCGTGGGCGACGGTCAGGATGATTCCGCCCGGGTCGATGATGAATCCGGCCGCGGGAGGCCGGGCCCCGTGGCCCGAGTCCGGCTCCGCCCCCCGGACCAGACCGGGGCGGAGCCGTTCGACGAGACCGGCGAGCTGTTCCGACAGGCGCTCGAGATCCGCGGTCGGTCCGAGGGCCGCGCCGCCGGTCAGCGAGGCGCAGGCGGAGAGTCCCGCCGCGCCCGCTGCCAGAAGCACGAGTCTCGAAACGGCCGATCGCCCGGCGCCCATGGAACCCTCATCCGGCGGCTGCCGGAACCTCTAACCGTGACGCTGGATGTTGCCACCCCTCAGGATCGGGCCTTTCCCTTCCGACTGGGAGCTGTAGCCGGCGGCGACTTCGATCATGAACTTGTCCCGCCCGACGCCGGGCTCGCCGTTGTCGCAGGCCACGGCCCGGTAGGTGGAGTCCGTCCAGGGACCATTGTCCAGGCTGTAGCGCCCGGACCCGACGATCTCGGCGCACTTCCCTCCGAAATCCGGGTCGTCGATCTCGCCCGTGATGTCGGCCGAGGTCCCGTGGAACTTGAAGCGCCTGAAGTGGTCCACGTACTCGAGCTGTCCGGCGGGACCCTTGCAGGTCGTCGTGTCCCTCAACGTGGCATTGAATCCGAAGGTCGCGAAATCCTGGTTGCTCTGCGCGGGCACCCGGTCGATTCGGCCGCCGCCCGTGTAGAAGATGCACTCCGGGGGGAGCTGCCACGCCGGGATGAACGCCCCGGTGCTCACCCCGCTCGCCGCCGAGCCCACCTTGATGTCGTCCGTGACCGCCCAGGTCGTCGGGTCGCGGAGGATCACGCGGAGGGCGTTGACCGCGATGTTCGAAGTGCTGGCGCCGTCGCCGCCCGCCGTCTGTTCGTTGACCACGACCGTACCCCCGGCGATCGGGATTCCCACGTTCGCGCCGCTGACGTTCCCCTTGGGCACTCCGTCGACGACGAGGTTGACGACCTCCGAGCCTTCGCCGTCGCTCAGGGCCGTGGCGCCATCGCCCGCGCTGCTGGCGATGGCCACGATGAGATCGGCCTGGATGCGACCGTCCAGGAGGTTCACGTTCTCGATCGTCGACAGGCTCTCGGCGCTGGTGTCGTTCGCGCCGAACGCGCCGTTGCTCATGGCTCTCAGGGCCCCGGCGGAAATCACGTTGGGAACGTTCATTTTCGGGGCCTCGGTGAACACGGCGCCCCCGAAGCCGGGCAGCACGACCTGCGGCGTCGGTCCCACCTTCGTTTTCCCGGATTCGACGGACGCGCCGGAGGCCCCTCCGCCCACCCCGTCCGGCGTGGCGCTGAACGATCGCGCCGCCACGCCCAGCAGGGCACTGAGGGCCAGGGATGCCAACATCCACAACACGGTTTTCTTCCTCACGGGTACGGCACTCCTCTGGTTGGTGGACGGTGCCGCTCGAGGCACCCATCCTGGTGAAGTGGACTTCCTCCCTACATCACATCGAAGGCGTCCACGGCGATGAACGCGCCGGTGGACGCGGTGTTCTGTGTGCCTGTGACGGTGATCACCAGCGTGTGGCTGCCGGCCGCGAGCCCGGTCTTGCTGAACATCGAGCCGGAGGCGGCCGGCCGGCTCGGGGCGTAGGTGTCGATCGTGGCGACGACGGCGCCGTCCAGGGAAACCCTGGCGATCCCGCACTGCTCGCACTTGAAGCCGATCCAGCTCACGCCCGTCCCCGTGAACGTGAACGTCGCCGTCGCTCCCGCATCGGAGGCTAAGACCGCGAAGTCCTTGCTCAGCGTCACTCCGGCCTGCGCGCTCGTCAGCCCGAACCAGGAGGCCGCCGGTGCGAGCGTGGCGGAGCTCTCCTCGAAGCGCGTAGTGCCGGGAGGGGGGGCGTTGGACACCGTCACCGTGACCGGGGCGGAGGTGGTCCGGTTGCCGGCCGCGTCGCGGGCCGATCCGTTGCCCGCGCCGGTCGTGTCCCAGGCGACCGAGTACGGGGCCGTCGTGTCCTCCGCCCCCAGGGCGGCGCCGTCGAGCAGGAATTGCACGCCGGCGACGCCGACGTTGTCGGAGGCGCTGGCGTTGACCGTGGCGGTGCCCGACACCGTCGCGCCGCTAGCGGGGGAGGTGATGCTGACGGTCGGCGGCGCGGTGTCCGGAGGCGGAGCGCCGCCTCCGCCCCCTCCCCCGCCGCTGCTCGTCACGTCGAAGGCGTCCACGACGATCCCGGCGCAGCAGCCGGCGGCGTTCCAGGTTCCCGTGACTTTGATCATGAGCGTGTGCGAGCCGGCCGGCAGGCCGCTGGCGGTGTACAGCACCGCCTGCGCCTGCTCTGCCGGAGCCCAGGCATCGACCGTGGCCTTCAGGACCCCATCGAGGTAGACCTGGGCGATCCCGGCCCAGGTGGCCTTGAAACTGATCCAGCTCACTCCCGTCCCGTTGAAGGCCAGGGTGGCGGTGTCGTTCGTGACCGTCGACTCGACGATCGTGCCGCCGCTCAAATCGGCGCGGGAGTACGAGATCCACGTTCCGACGTAGGTCACGGAGGGGTCGGTCTCCTCGATGCGCGTCACGCCGCCCCCGGTGCCGCCCTGCACGTCATAGGCATCCACGACGACGAAGGCGCCGGTGGAGGAGGTGTTCTGCGTGCCGGTCACCTCGATCACCAGCGTGTGGCTGCCGGAAGCGAGGCCGGTCGTGCTGAACATCGCCCCGGATGCGGCCGGGCGGGTGGGGGCGTACGTGTCCACCGTGGCGACGACTGTGCCGTCCAGGGAGACCCTGGCGATGCCGCACTGCTCGCAATTGAAGCCGATCCAGCTCACCCCCGTGCCGTTGAACGTGAAGGTCGCCGTGGCCCCGGCCGCCCCGGAGTACCCGGCGCTGCCACCGCTCAAGGTCACCCCCGCACTGGCGCTCGTGATCGCGGTCCAGGCTCCGGCAGGCGCGAAGGTCGCGGCCGTCTCCTCGAAGCGCGTGGTATTCGGCGGGGGAGCGTTCGAGACGTTCACCGTGACGGCAGCCGAGGTGGTGCGGTTGCCGG
>QHXZ01000128.1:10600-13708 GCA_003223165.1 Acidobacteriota bacterium | reverse complement strand
CGCGCAGCGTCTTCGGGGCGACGTAGCGGAATCGCGGCAGTCGCATCATCGCCTCTCACCCTCCCAGGGAGCCGGGACCCGGATCGGATCGAGCCAGGCGACCTTCGGGACAGCCTTGGGACCCCACCGCCTGCCGGGCGACTCGAGCGCCTTCAGGACCTTCTCCGGCGTGATCGGCACCTCGTCGATCCTCACGCCGACCGCGTCGTAGACGGCGTTCGCCACGGCCGGCGCGATCGGCAGGAGCGGCCCCTGCCCCACCTCCTTGGCGCCGAACGGCCCGCGCGGGTCGGGGTCCTCGACGAGGTAGGTCACGACCTCGGGCATCTCCATCGTCGTCGGGCTCTTGTACTCGAGCATCGACGGCATGCGGTGCACGGCGCCGCGGTTGGCGCGGAAGGCCTGCTCCTCCATCAGCGCCTCGCCGAGCCCCATGTAGACGCTGCCCTCCACCTGCCCGACCACCAGCACGGGGTTGATGCACCGACCGACATCGTGGGCGAGGTGCACGCGCTCCACCCGGATCCATCCGGTCCGAGGATCGACATCAAGCTCGACCACGGCGGCGCTGTACGAGTAGGCCGGGGAGGGGCCTACTCCGGCCCCCTTGTAGCGCCCCTCCGACGCGGGGGGCGTGTAGGAACCGACGGTGCCGATGGTGCCGAACCGCGCCTCGGCCTCCTGCACCGCCTCGGCGAACGACAGGTCGCGTGAAGGATCCTCGACGTCGAAGACACGCCCCTCCGCGAAGGCGACCCGCTCGACTCCGATGCCGAGCTTCTCGCCCGCCGCCCGGGCGAGCAGATCGCGGGCCCGTTCCGCCGCCTGGATGGCCGCGTGGCCCATCATCAGCGTGACGCGGCTGCTGTACGATCCAAGGTCGACCGGCGTCAGGTCGGTGTCGCCGTAAACGATGCGGATGTCGTACGGGTCGATCCCGAGCACCTCGGCCACCACCTGCGCCAGCACCGTGTCGGATCCCTGGCCGATGTCGATTTCGCCGCAGTACACCGTCACCCCCCCGCCGCGATCGAGCTTGAGCTGCACGCCGGTGTGCGGCATGGCGTTCCAGTAGATCGGCAGCCCCGCGCCGCAGATGTACGACGAGCAGGCGAGCCCGATCCCCTTGCCCCGCGGCAGCCGCCGGAACTTCTCCTTCCACACCGATCCCGAAACGACCCGCTCGATGCACGCGCCGAGCCCCATCGAGCCGATCCTCAGATAGTTTGCCGTAAGCGATCCGGGAGGCACCAGGTGCCGCAGCCGGAGCTCGGCCGGGTCGATCTCCAGCCGCTCGGCGATCCGGTCCATCTGCACCTCGAGGGCGAAGCGCGGCTGCGGCGTGCCATGGCCGCGCTTCGGGCCGCAGGGCGGCTTGTTGGTGAAGACGCGCAGGCCTTCGAACCTGTAGTTGGCGATCGGGTAGGTCACCGTCTGCAGGGCGCCCGTGTAGTAGGTGCTGGCGACTCCGTACGACCCGTACGCCCCGCCGTCGAGGTAGGAGCGAAAGCGCATGGCCGTGATCGACCCGTCCTGCCTCACCCCGGTCTTGACCTGCATCAGGACCGGGTGCCGGCCGCGGTGGCAGTAGAAGACCTCCTCGCGCGTCAGCGTCACCTTCACCGGCCTGCCGGTGAGGAGTGCCAGCTTCGCCACCACGATCTCGTGGCTGAAGGGATCGCTCTTTCCGCCGAAGCCGCCCCCGTTCGGGCAGGCGATTACGCGGATGCGGGCCGGCGGCATCTCGAGGACCTTGGCCAGGGCGCGATGGACGTAGTGCGGCGTCTGCGTGCTCGACCAGACGGTCAGCCGTCCGTCCGGGTCGACCTGCGCCACCGCCGCGTGCTGCTCCATCGGCAGGTGCGTGCTCCCCTCGTAGAAGAAGGTGTCCTCGAAGATCGCGTCGGCCTCGCGGAAGCCGCGCTCGACGTCCCCGAATTCGAGGGCGACCTTCTTGTGCACGTTCCCCGACTCGCCGTACTCGTGCAGGCGCGGGGCCGGCTTCTCGAGCGCCTCCTCGATCGACATCACCGTGTCGAGCGGCTCGTACGCGACGCGGATGGCGTTCATCGCCTCGAAGGCGGTGTCCTCGTCCACGGCCGCGACCGCCGCGACCGGGTCGCCCACGAACCGCACCCTATCGGGACAGAGGGCATGCTCGTCCTGGCTGACCGGCAGGATGCCGAACGGGATCGGGAGGTCCCGCCCGGTGAGCACGGCGAACACTCCCGGCATGGACTCGGCCTTCGAGGTGTCGATGCCGCGGATGCGCGCGTGCGGCCGGTGGGAGCGGAGTATCTTGCAGGCCAGCATGCGGGGCAGCATGACATCGTCGGCGTAGATCGTCGCGCCGGCGCACTTCGACAGGCCGTCCACCTTGCGCAGAGGGCGCCCGACGACGCGCAGGGCGCTCACGGCGCGCCCTCCGGCGCCCGGCTCCAACCGTGGAGGGAGGCGGGGGCGGGGCGGGCCGAGGGGTCCTTCAGGCGCCTCGCCGCCAGCTCGACCGCCTCGAAGATCTTGATGTAGCCGGTGCAGCGGCACAGGTTCCCCGAGAGCGCCTCGCGTATCTGATCGCGGGTGGGGTCGGGGTGGCGATCCAGGAGGTCCTTGGCGGCGCACAGGATCCCGGGCGTACAGTAGCCACACTGCGCCGCGCCCAGCTCGGCGAAGGTGATCTGAAGCGGGTGGGGCCGCGGTCCGTCCGCCAGCCCTTCGACCGTCACGATCGGCCGCCCCTCGCACTCGAGGCCGAGGACCAAGCACGAGAGCTGGGGCCTTCCGTCCAGGAGCACCGTGCAGGTGCCGCACTCCCCCAGCTCGCAACCATGCTTCGTTCCGGTGAGCCGCAGATCTTCGCGGAGCACCTCGAGGAGCGTCTTGTGCGGCGCGCAGGCGACCTCTTGGACGGCGCCGTTGACGAGCAGTCGCAGGTGCGCCGCCCCCTTCCGGGACACGCGCTCGCGGAGGGCCCCGCGCCGCCGCCGTTTCACCTTTCGGGCCACGCGGCGATCAGACCACTCGCCCCGAGCGCTGTCAAGCCGCACCGTCGGACAGAACTCCGCCTCCGACGCGCGGAAGGATCCTCGGAGGTGGTGGGTGGGGCAG
>QHXZ01000128.1:0-10457 GCA_003223165.1 Acidobacteriota bacterium | reverse complement strand
CACCGGAGTGAAGCGCCGCGCCCTGCGGTCGCCGGGCCCTCTGGGACGGAGCGACGGGCCCCGACGCGCGGTCCCCAGCGCGGTGGGGGGAGCGAGGCGAGGCGGAGGGGAGGCTCGCGCAGCGAGCCGGACCTGGTGCCCGGCGACCGCAGGGCGCGGCGCTTCACTCCGGGGCTCCCTTTCGTTTAGGATGGCGCGCATGGTCGTGCTCTCGAGGATCTACACGAAGACCGGGGACGATGGAACGACGGCCCTCGGGGACGGGCGGCGCGTCCGCAAGGACGCCGCCCGCATCGAGGCCTTCGGGACGGTGGACGAGCTGAACTCGGTCCTCGGACTCGCCCTTTGCGCCGGGCCCGACGGCGACGGCGCCACCCTTTTGAAGTCGATCCAGAACGATCTCTTCGATCTCGGGGCCGATCTGTGCGTGCCGGAGGTGAGGAGGCGAGGCCTGTCCGCGCGCGCCTCCGGGCGCCCTCCCCTCCGGATCACGGAGGAACAGACGCGGCGCCTGGAGCGGGCGATCGACCGGATCAACGCGCCGCTCGGGGTCCTGAGGAGCTTCGTCCTTCCCGGCGGCACCCCCGCCTCCGCCTGGCTGCACCTGGCGCGGACGGTCTGTCGCCGGGCCGAGCGGCGGGTCATCGCCCTGGCGCGCAGAGAGAAGGTGAATCGCCAGGCGGTCGTCTACCTGAACCGCCTCTCCGATCTCCTGTTCGTCATGGCGCGCCGCGCCAATGACGGCGGTCGCGCGGACGTCCTCTGGGTCCCGGGACGCGGCGCCGGAAACGACTGAGGCCCCTCCGCTTTCGAGCCCGCCGGTCGCGCGGAGCGCCAGCGTGACGCGGCTGTCCATCCCCGGCGACGCCGTGCGCCCTTGCCGCGACAGGTCGAGTCCCGGATCCCGAGGGATCGTGGCGGTTTCGGACGGTACGCCGGTTGCAAGGGTCACGGATCTCCCGCGCCTTCGACGTCCGGCGCGCGGAGCGAGGTGATTCCGATGAGCACGAGATGGCTTCGACGGCCCCTGGCGGCCGGGCTCGTGGCCGCCCTCCCCTGGTTCGTGACTCCCGTCACCGCCGCCGCGCATGGGCACCCGTCCGGCCCCCGGGCCGGGGGGGGCCAGCCGTCCCGTGGCGAGGCCCGCGTGGCCCCGCGCGGCGGCGGATCGGTGAGCGGCTCCCGGCCGGTCTCGCGCCCGGGTACCGGTCGCTTCGGCGGCGGTACGCGGGTGAACCGCGTGTTCGTGAACGTCTTCGACCCCGACGATTTCTGGTTCTGGGGCCCCCGCTTCTCCTTCGCCTTCGGATGGGGCTGGCCGTATCGCGGATGGTACGGGCCGCTCTACCCGCTCCCCTACGGCTACGTGCGGACCGTGCCGGGCAACTGGACCGGTATCGAGCTGCGTGTCCACCCTCGCAAGGCCACGGTCCGGGTCGACGGCGAGACGGTGGGCCAGGCGAGGGACTTCAACAGCGACTACAACCCCCTCTGGCTCCAGCCGGGCCGGCACGTCCTGGAGCTCGGTTACCCCGACTACATGACGCTGAGGGTCGCCTTCAAGGCCAGGGTCGGCGGCTACTACACGCTGCGCTACGACCTCGTGGAAGGGCATGGGGTCGATCCCCGCTCGGACAAGGTCGCGCCGCTGCCGGCCGAGGGGCCCGAGCCATCGGGCGGGGGCCAACCCGGCGGCGGCCCCGGCGATGGCGGCGGGCCCGGCGGGTCCGTCAACGGCGGCGGCAATGCAGGGGCGACCTGGTACGACGACGGGCCGGACCATGGCCGGCTGCAGATCCAGGCCGGACCCCCCGACGCGGTGGTCTATCTCGACGGCCAGTTCCTCGGCCGGGCGGACGAGCTGGCCCGCCTTCACGGCCCGATTCCGGTGAAGCAGGGGAAGCACCGGGTGGAGGTGGTCCGGCCGGGCTACGCCAGCCGCACGGTCGTGGTCGACGTCCAGGGCACGGAGGCGACGATGGTGCGGGTCGATCTCCAACCGGGGCCGCAGGGCTGAGGTCGTCAGCGCTGGCAGCGGGGGCAGTAGAAGGTGCCGCGGCCGGCCTGGACGATCCTCCGGATGCGCCCCCCGCATCGCCCGCAGGGCTCGCCCTTCCGGTCGTAGACGCGCAGGGAGACCGCGAAGTACCCCACGTCCCCCTCGGCGTTGAGGAAATCCCGCAGCGTCGTTCCGCCGGCACGGATCGCCTCCTCCAGGACCTGCTTCAGGCTCGCGACCAGGCGCTCCCACCCTTCCCGGCCGATGCGCCGGACCGCCCGCCTCGGACTGAGCCCGGAGCGGTGCAGGGCCTCGCAGGCATAGATGTTCCCCACCCCGGCGATGGCGCGCGTGTCCATGAGGAAGTTCTTGACCGGCTTGCGGCGTCCGCGCGTGGCGCGGAACAACCCCTCGCCCGTGACGCCGTCGCCCAGAGGCTCCGGGCCGAGCCCGCGCAGGAGCCGGTGGCTCTCCACCTTGCCGCTGTCCAGGACCTTCATGAGGCCGAAGCGCCGGATGTCGGCGAAGCGCAGCTCGCGGCCGTCGTCCAGGGCGATCACGACGTGCTCGTGGGGGCGCCGCGGCCTGTCCGGGTCGGCCACCCAGAGCTGCCCGGTCATCCCCAGGTGCACCAGGAGGGTCAATCCGGCGCTGGTCTCGACCAGCAGGTACTTGCTGCGCCGGCGGATGCCGGTGACCGTGGCGCCCCGCAGGCGTCCCAGGTCGGAGGGGGTGATCGGCTCGCGCAGCCGGCGCTCGCGCACGCGCACCGCCAGGACGCGCCGTCCGGTCAGCAGGGGCAGGAGCCCGCGGCGCACCGTCTCGATCTCGGGGAGCTCCGGCATGCCGTCATGGTACTACGCGCCCCGGCCGTCCGGGGGGCTCCGGCGAACGTGGGCCGGGGAAGGACGGGGGCTCAGGCGACCGGCGGCATCTCGCTCGCCGCGGGGCCTTCCTGCCGGCGCAGCAGGTTGAGGGCGGAGCCGGCGCGGAACCAGGCAATCTGCTCCTGGTTCAGCGTGTGCCGCAGCTGGATGCTCTCCGTCGTGCCGTCGTCGTGATGGAGAATGGCGGCCACCGGAACACCCGGGGCGAGGTCGCGCAGGTTGGTGAGGGTGATGCGATCCATCTCGCGGACCTTTTCGTAGTCGGCCGGGTCGGCGAAGGTGAGCGGCAGAACCCCTTGCTTCTTCAGATTGCTCTCGTGGATGCGGGCGAAGCTCCTGGCGATGATCGCGGCGGCGCCGAGGTAGCGGGGCGACATGGCGGCGTGCTCGCGACTGCTCCCCTCGCCGTAGTTCTCGTCCCCCACGACGACCCACTTCCTGCCCGCCGCCTTGTAGGCCCGCGCCACCTTCGGGACGTCCTGCGCGCGCGCGCCCGTGAGCTGGTCGATGGTCTTGCCGCGCTCGCCCGTGAAGGCGTTGGTCGCCCCGGTGAACATGTTGTCGCTGATCCTGTCGAGGTGGCCCCGGAAGCGAAGCCAGAATCCCGCGGGGGAGATGTGGTCGGTGGTCGTCTTCCCCTTCGTCTTGAGGAGCAGGGGCATCTTCACGAAGTCGGCGTCCACGCTGGCATCGAACGGCGCGAGAATCTGGAGACGCTCGCTTTTCGGATCGACCTTCACCGCGACTCCCGAGGGGTCGTCCGGCGGCTCGACGTAGCCGGCGCGCGAGCGCACGAAGCCGCGCTCAGGAAGCTCGGGCGCCTTGCGCGGCGCCTCGAGCCGCCATGGGCCGCCCCGCCCCGGCAGGGCGTCCGCGAGCGGGTTGTAGGAGAGGCGTCCGGACAGGCCGTAGGCCATGACGATCTCGGGGCTCCCCATGAATGCCAGGGTCTCGGGATTGGCGTCGTTGCGCCCGGGGAAGTTCCGGTTGAAGGAGGTGACGATGGTATTGCGCTCTCCCTTCTTCATCCCCGGCCGGTGCCACTGGCCGATGCAGGGTCCGCAGGCATTGGCCAGGACGGTCGCGCCGACCGCCTCGAGGGCCGCCATCTGGCCGTCGCGCCTGATGGTCTGGAAGATCTGGTCGCTGCCGGGCGTCACCAGGAGCGGCACTGCCATGCGCGCGCCCTTCCCCTTCGCCTGCAAGGCCACGTCCGCGGCCCGGCAGATGTCCTCGTAGGAGGAATTGGTGCAGGAGCCGATCAGGGCCACGGAGATGGCGTCGGGATAGTCGTGCTCGCGCACGGCCTCGCCCATCGCCGACACCGGACGGGCCAGGTCCGGAGTGTGCGGTCCCACCAGGTGCGGCTCGAGCCGCGACAGGTCGATCTCGATGACGCGCTCGAAGAAGCGCTCGGCGTGTTCCTCGACCTCGCGGTCGGCCGCGAGCAGGTCGCTGTTCTGGCGCGCCAGGTCCGCCAGCGCCTCGCGATCGGTCGCGCGCAGGTAGGCGTCCATGCGCTCGTCGTAGGGGAAAAGGGAGGTCGTCGCGCCCAGCTCGGCCCCCATGTTGGTGATCGTCCCCTTCCCGGTGCAGGAGATGGAGCGCGCTCCCGGTCCGAAGTACTCGAGGATCCGGTTGGTGCCGCCGTTGACCGTCAGGACCCCGAGAACCTTGAGGATGACGTCCTTCGGCGCGGTCCATCCCGACAGCGCCCCCGTCAGCCGCACGCCGATGATCCGCGGCTGCAGGACCTCCCAGGGAAACCCGGCCATGACGTCGACGGCGTCGGCGCCCCCCACGCCGATGGCGCCCATCGCCAGGCCGCCGGCGTTCGGAGTGTGCGAATCGGTGCCGATCATCAGCCCGCCGGGGAAGGCGTAGTTCTCGAGCACGACCTGGTGGATGATCCCGGCCCCAGGCTGCCAGAAGCCGATGCCGTAGCGGGCGCTGGCGGTGCGCAGGAACTCGAAGACCTCGTGGTTCCCTTTGATGGCGGCTTCCATGTCGGCCGCCGCCCCGACGCGTGCCTGGATCAGGTGGTCGCAGTGCACGGTGGTCGGCACGGCCACGCGCGGCCGCCCCGCTTGCATGAACTGCAGGAGCGCCATCTGCGCCGTGGCGTCCTGCATGGCCACCCGGTCGGGCCGCAGCAACAGGTAGGCGGTGCCCGCGCCCAGATCCTGGCCCGCCGGGTCGTCGAGGTGGCCGAAGACGATCTTCTCCGACAGGGTGAGGGGACGTTTCAGCCGGGCGCGCACCACCGCGAGCCGGGCGCGCGCCGCGTCGTAGACGCCGCGCACGAACTCGGGGGTGCTGTCGATCGTCCGACCCGCCATGTCCACCTCTCCCACGGTCCAGTATAGCGCCCGCCGCGGGACCTAGAACAGTGTCCGCTGGGTCGCGCCGCCGATCACCCGGTCGAAGTCCAGGCCCAGGTGCGGGAGGACCTGTTCGGCGATGGGCCGCAGCTGCTTGTCGACATAGTGCTCGTAGTCGATCGGCGAGACACGGCCCGGGGTCGGCTCGGGACCGGCGGTCGTCACGATGTACTCGATCAGCCCGCGGGCCCGCCCCTCCATCTTGCGGGCCGCTTTGACGTGCGGCGGGGTGGTGGCGGTGTACTCCTCGATCCCTTTGCGGAGCGCCTTGCGGTAGACGAGATGCCCGTCGTGCCGGCCCGCGCGCAGGTCGCGCACGAACTCCGCCACGAAGGCGGCGACGGCGCCGGCCTCGGCCTCGCGGAAGAGCCGCTCGTAAAGCCCGCGCTGGAAGATCTTGCTCAGCTCCGTCCAGTCCCGCCGGACCACCTCCATGCCCACGAAGACGATCTCGCCGCTCACGTCCGCCGGACCCTTCTGCAGGAGCCCCGCGTAACGCTTGCGCGCCCCGGCGCTGCCGTGACGGATCGACGGCAGCAGGAGCTTGAGAAAGAGGGCCTCGAACTCGAGCTCGAGGCGGCTCTCCGTCCCGTAGGCGGCGGCGACGTGGCGTCGCAGGTCGTCGTCGATCCGCCCGCACAGCGCCTCGCCCAGCCGCCGCGCCGCCGCCGCGCCCGCGGTCCCGGCCTCCCCCGAGAGGACGAAGAGCGAGTCGGTGTCGCCGTACAGGACCCGGTGGCCGTCCGCCTCCACGCGGTCGCGCGTCCAGCGCAGCACCCACTGCCCGAAGTGCGTGATGGCGTTGGCCACCGGGGCCGAGTAGAAGCGACAGGCCGGCGTGGCCAGCACGCCGTAGAACGAGTTCATCAGGATCTTGAGGGCGTGGGCGCCGATGGCGTCCCCGCGCCGCTTGGCCTCCTCCCGCCGCGGGAAGAGGTCCGCGAGCAGCTCCGGCAGGATGCCGGGCTCGCGCCGGAAGCAGGCGCCGTTCGGCGCCCGGATCAGACGGTCCGCCTCCGCGGGCCGCGGATCGGGCACGAGCCCCAGGGGATCGATGTTGAAGGTGCGGATCAGGCTGGGGTAGAGGCTCTTGAAGTCGAAGGCGAGGACGTTCTCGTACAGGCCCGGCGCGGGCTCCAGGACGGCCCCGCCCAAGGTCGGCTCCGGCTCGCCCTCCGCGGCGCCGACGCTCAGCGCCACGTGGCCCCGCCGGCGCAGCTCTCGCAGGTAGAGGAAGTCGAAGGAGGCGATGCTCGCGCCGACCCGGTCGAGCGGCATCCCGGTCAGCAGGCTGCGACGCACCGCCAGGTCGAGCAGGCGGGCGGTCTCGAGGATCCCGAGCACCAGCCGTGCGTCCGCCAGGTTGTAGCGCACGAAGCGCGGCAGGTCCTCCCGGAAGGCGCGCTCGATCGCCAGGGCGCGATCGGGGCCGCGGCCTTGCCGCACGGCGTCCGCCGCCGCCCGGTCGCCCGCCCGATCCTCGAGCGACACCTTGCCCTCTCCCAGGATCTCGCGCGCCGCCGTGTCGAGGCGGTAGTCCTCCAGCTTCACGAAGGCGCTCTTCAAGAGATCGATGCCGTCCAGCACGACCCGCCCGGTGATCTCGGCTCGCGAGCGGCCCCAGAACGACGTGTCCCGGATCACCCGCGTCGCGCCCGGCAGCCTGCCGACCTCGAAGGGCACGCCGAGGCGGCGGGCCGCCGCGACCAGGACGCTCAGGTCGAAGTCGATGACGTTCCAGCCGGTCAGGACGTCGAAGTCGATCGCCCGGAGCCGCTCGAACAGGGTCACGAGGAGCCCCTTCTCGTCGCCGCAGGGGACGAGGCGCGCCTCCGCGCCCGGACCCGGGGCGCCGGACGGGATCGCCTGCTCCAGGCGGGCCTCGGAGAGGGCCAGCAGGACCTCCTCGAGGCGCGCGCCCGGGGCGCCGGTCCCGGAGAGGGCCGCCGACAGGACCCGCTCGCCCCGCGGGTCGGTCTCGAGATCGAGCGACAGCACCCGGAGCAGACCGGCCTCGGGGCGCCAATCGGACGGCGCCAGGTCGGGGTCCCGGAAGACCCGGTCCACCGCGGGCGTGGCCCAGGCCGGCTTCTGCCCGCCGGGGAGCACCGGCGCCCCGGCGTCCGGCGCCGGGGCCTCGCCGGCCGCGAGCGCGACGCTGCCGCGCAGGCCCCGATCGATCAGGTAGCGCACCGCGAACCGGATGTCGGCCTCGTAGGCCGGGATGCCGGCGCGCTGCAGGGCGTCGCGCACCGGCGGCGTATCGGGCGGGGCGGGGACCTCCACGCGCACGACCGGCTCGTCGCGCATCGTCCTGAGGTCCGTGGGCACCTGCCTGGCGGCGCCGTGCGCGCGGGCCGCCTCGGCATCCGAGGCGCGGACGAAGAAGTAGGGCGTGAGGCGCCCGTCACGGACGAGGAACGATTCGCCCGTCTCCAGCCGGCCGAACAGGTGCACGACCGGACGCCCCGCCTCGATGCGGTAGGTCGGGTGCAGGATGAAGCCGCGCACCGGCAACGGATCGCCTCCCGTCCCGCTCGCCCGAGGTTGTGGCCCGGCCGGCGTCCGGGCTAGACTAGGCGCCGCCCGGGCCTCCGGCAGGGAGCGGAACGATGCACAACCCCCAGGTCCCCGAGACCCTCGAGGGATGGAGTGTACTGCACCAGATGTTCAGCGTCCGGTGGGACACGCTGAAGGGTTTGACCGCGCCCGCCCGCCGCAGGCTCGCCGAGGATGCGGTCGCCGTCCTCGGCGGGATGGAGAGCCGCCCCGAGGCCCCCACCGCCCTCGTCAACCTGATCGGCCACAAGGGCGACTTGATGCTGGTTCATTTCCGCAAGACCTTCGAGGACCTCAGCCAGGCCGAGCTGCGGCTGGCGCAGACCCAGTTCCACGACCACCTGGTCCCCACCTCCTCGTACCTGTCGATCGTCGAGCTGGGCCTGTACGAGATGACGGGCAAGATCCACCAGGACCTCGCGGCGCGCGGGCTCGAGGGCGGCAGCGACGCGTTCGAGCGCGCCTTCGACGAGGAGATGGGGCTGCAGCGCGAGCGCATGATCGGCCGGCTGTTCGCCGAGATTCCGAAGCGGCGTCAGGTCTGCTTCTACCCGATGAGCAAGCGCCGCGGCGAGGCCAGGAACTGGTACACCGTGCCGTTCGAGAAGCGCGCGGCGATGATGCGCGAGCACGGGCTGATCGGACGCGGGTATTCCGGGCAGGTCACCCAGATCATCTCCGGATCGATAGGGTTCGACGACTGGGAATGGGGGGTCGACCTGTTCGCCGACGACCCGCTGGTCTTCAAGAAGC
Organism: Acidobacteriota bacterium; assembly: GCA_003223165.1. Lineage (GTDB taxonomy): Bacteria > Acidobacteriota > Polarisedimenticolia > Gp22-AA2 > Gp22-AA2 > QHXZ01. Next base: position 1,878 of record QHXZ01000128.1, on the reverse strand, counting down.
TCGTGTACGAGCTGCGCTTCGACGAGGCGAGCGCCGACTATGCGGAGTTCGGCCCCTTCTACGTCGGGTTGCAGTTCCGCGCCCGCCACCTGCCGCGCTTTCTCGAAGGGACGACCCCGGCGTTCGATTAGGCCCTACCTCTTCTTCGCCGCCTTCCGCCTCTTCCTCGCCGCCCCCGTTCTCGTCCTGGCGGATCCCCTTCGCGTCGCCCTGGCGGCCACCTTCTTCTTCGCCGCCTTCCTGGGGCGGTGGCCGGCCTTTCCCTGGCGCGCCACGAGGTCGCCGATCGCCTTGCGCCCTCCTCGCGTGATCGGCGCCCCGTGGCCGAAGCAGAGGACCTCGAACCGCAGCGTGCCGAGCCGCCGGGCGCTCTGCCGCGCGGCCGCCGGATCCTCCAGGTACTTGTCGGGCAGCAAGACGACCGGCTCGCCCGGATCGTGCGTGAACAGGTCGGCGCAGAGCAGCGCGCCGGGGCCGCGGTCGAGATAAAGGGCGCAATGGGGCCCTTTCGGCCCCGGGGCCAGCACGGCTCGCAGGCCGCCGGGCAGGCGATCGCCGTCCCGGAAGAAGGTGTCGGGAGCCTCGTCGAGCCCCGCGATCCCCTCGGGCGCGTGCACCCTCGCCCCGGTCTCCCGGCGGTAGCGCCACGCCGACCTCTGGTGCGTGGGGCTGGCGATGACGATCGCCCCGACCGGCCCGAGCCGGTCGAGCAAGGCCGGCTCGATCGGCAGCGGGTCGACGAGGACCGCCGACCCGCCTTCGACGACGGCGTAGCCGTCGCTGATGTGATTGATCCGTTCGTCATGGATCTGGTAGTGGAACAGGCCCGGCGCGACCTCTTCAATCGACTTTGCCACCGTCTTCGGTTCGGACATCATGGCCTCCGTTGGGGACCGCAGCGCACCCCACCCTCGGCGGCGGTCGGCTGCCCCATGCTAACCTCTTTCCCCTCCTTGGGGGTCCTGCCTTGACGACCCATGACCAGGGGAGCCCGGCGCACGCTCCCGCGCCCTCTCCCGTCCGGAAGGCGAGGCTACGGGCTGTAGCGCTCCTGCGCTGCCCCCGATGCCTCGAAGGAAGCATCTTCCGCGGCTGGGTGGCCATGCACGAATTCTGCCCGGCCTGCGGCCACCGCTTCGAGCGCGAGCCAGGCTACTTCGTCGGCGCCATGTACGTCAGCTACGCCCTCGCCGTCCCCGCCTACGCCCTCCCGGTACTCCTCCTCCACCTGCTCCTCCCCGGCTGGTCCGACCTCGCCATCCTCGCCGCCGCCCTGCCGTTCTTTCTGCCGCTCGCTCCCGTCCTCTTCCGCTACGCGCGCGTCATCTGGATGCACCTCGACTGGACCTTCGATCCGGAGCGCTGAGGCGCCCTTCAGCCTTGGTCGGTGGAGCAGACCGCGCCGCACCCTGCCGTTGCCGGGCACCGGGTCCGGCTCGCTGCGCGAGCCTCCCCTCCGCTTCGCCTCGCGCCGCCCGCCGCGCTGTGAATCGCGCATCGGGTCCCCGGCGTGAGGTCTCAGAGGGCCCGGCAACGGCAGGGCGCGGCGCGGTCTGCTCCACCAGTCACCTCCGAGGATGTCTCAGCAGCCTCGGTCAGAGCGTTCGGTCCGGTAGCGGCGCCGTGCCTCGATGCCGGTCTTGATCAACCAAAGAGCACCAGAGTGAAGCGCTGCGCCCAGAGGGGTCACCCCTGTGGGACGGGCCTCACCGTCCGATGCGTGGAGGAATTCGCACAGGTGACGGGTGGGGCGCACCGCGTTGCGCGACGCTATCCGCAGCCGCCGCCGGGGCCGTGCTTGTCATCGGCGCAGCCCGGCGAGGACTGCGGCGCGCGGCGCGGTGTGCCCCACCCACCACCTCCGAGGATCCCTCCGTG
>QHXZ01000127.1 GCA_003223165.1 Acidobacteriota bacterium | reverse complement strand
CTGCTTCTCGACCTTGTCGATGCAGCAGTTCTTGAACTTCTCGCCGCTGCCGCAGGGGCAGGGGTCGTTGCGGCCGACGCCGCTGTAGTCCACCTCCGGCCCGCCGCCCAGGATCTTCTTGAGTCGCTTCAGGACCACCCGTCCCTCCCCGCCGCCCTCAGATGCGCATCCGCCGCGCCTGCTGCCAGGCGTGCACGATCGACTCGAAGATCCGCCGCCCGTGGGCGTTGCCGAGGACCTCCTCGGCGCAGCGGTCGGGGTGCGGCATGAGGCCGAGCACGTTGCCGCCCTCGTTGCACAGTCCGGCGATGGCGCGCAGCGACCCGTTGGGATTCGATTCGGCGTTCACCTGCCCGGCCGCGTCGCAGTAGCGGAAGACGACCTGCTTCTGCTCCTCGAGCTGCCGCAGCACCTCTTCGGGCGCGTAGTAGCACCCCTCGCCGTGCCCGACCGGAATCTTCAGCACCGTGCCCTGCTTGATGCGCGCCGTGTACGGCGTGTCCTGCCGCTCCACCCTCACGTAGAGGTCGCGGCAGATGTACTGCAGCGAGGCGTTGCGGATGAGCGCCCCCGGCAGCAGGCCGGACTCGGTCAGGATCTGGAAGCCGTTGCAGATGCCGAGGACCAGCCCGCCGCGGCCCGCGAACGCCTCGACCGCCTGCATGATCGGAGAGAAACGCGCCATGGCGCCGCAGCGCAGGTAGTCGCCGTGCGCGAAGCCGCCCGGCAGCACGACGCAGTCGACGCCGCTGAACGAGGTCTCCTTGTGCCAGAGGAAGGACGCCTCCTGGCCGAGGACGTGCTTGGCCACGTGGTAGACGTCGTGGTCGCAGTTGGAGCCGGGGAAGACGACGATGCCGAACCTCACCGCGTCCTCTCACTCCTCCTGGAACTCGAAGCGGAAGTCCTCGATCACCGTGTTGGCCAGGAGCTTCTCGCACATGGACCGCAGCCGGTGCTCCGCCTCCTGGCGCGGCAGGCCCCCCAGGGTGACTTCCATGTACTTGCCGACGCGCACGTCGGTCACCTCGCGGTAGCCCAGCTGGTGCAGGGAAGTGCAGACCGCCTTCCCCTGAGGGTCGAGGACTCCCCGCTTGAGCGTGACGTACACCCGGGCCTTCACGACGACGCCCCCCGCGCTGGAAACGCCCGCAAGAATAGCACAGCGGGTGCTGGAGGTCACGCCCGGCCGAAGGTTCGGCGGAAGAGCGTGTCGACGTGCCGCAGCTGGTGCCGCAGATCGAAGCAGCGCTCGAGGTCCGCCGCGGGGAGGTGGCGGGCGATGTCGGTGTTCTGCCGCAGGAGCGTCTTGAAGTCCTCGGCCCCGGACAGGGCCCGCAGGGCGGCGGCCTGCACCCAGGCGTAGGCCTGCTCGCGCTCCACCCCCTTCTTCGCCAGCTCCACCAGCACGGTGCCGGAGAAGATGAGACCGCGGGAGGATTCGAGGTTGCGGCGCATCGCCTCGGGGTGCACCACCATCCCGGCGACGATGCGGGTGAAGCGGTGGATCATGTAATCGAGAAGGAGGGTGGCGTCGGGCAGGATCACGCGCTCCGCGGAGGAGTGGGAGATGTCGCGCTCGTGCCACAGCGGCACGTTCTCGAGCGCCGCCTGCAGGTAGCCGCGCAGAAGGCGCGCCAGGCCGCTCATCTGCTCGCAGCCGACCGGGTTCTTCTTGTGCGGCATCGCCGAGGATCCCTTCTGCCCCGCGGCGAAAGGCTCCTCGACCTCGCCGACCTCGGTGCGCTGCAGGTGGCGGATGGTGACGGCGAAGCGCTCGATCGAGGCGCCCGCGAGCGCCAGGGCCGCCACGTACTCGGCGTGCCGGTCGCGCTGCACCACCTGCGAGGCGATCGGCGCCGGCTCGAGCCCCAGCGCCTCGAGGGCCGCCGCCTCGATCTCCGGCTCGAGGTGCGCGAAGGTGCCGACCGCGCCGGACAGCTTGCCGACCGCCACCCGGCGGCGCGCGGCGCGCAGGCGCTCCAGGTTCCGGCGCGTCTCGGCATGCCACAGGGCCAGCACCAGCCCGAAGGTGGTCGGCTCGGCGTGCATGCCGTGCGTCCGCCCCACCATGGCGGTGTCCTTGTGCTCGAAGGCCCGCTTCTCGATGGCCGCCGCGAGTCCCTCGAGCCCGCGAATCAGCAGGTCGGCGGCCTCGACCATCTGCAGGCCCTGCGCCGTGTCCACGACGTCGTTGCTGGTCAGGCCAAGATGGATGTAACGCGCGTCCGGGCCGACGTGCTCGGCCACGTCGGTCAGGAAGGCGATGACATCGTGCTGCACCGTGGCCTCGATCTCCCGCACGCGCGCCGCGTCGAAGCGCGCCTTGGCGCGGATCGTCGCCGCCGCGGCCTTCGGGATCTGGCCGGCCGCCGCCAGGGCGTCGCACACCGCCAGCTCGACGTCGAGCCAGCGCTGCAGGCGGCGCTCCTCCTCCCAGATGCGGCTCATCTCGGGGCGGGCGTAGCGCGCGATCATGGCGTCAGGCCTCGAACCAGGGGGACGGCGTCCCCTGCTCGGCTGGATGGAGGCGCGGCGGCCGGCGTCCCGCGCTCTCGAAGGAGCGGCGCGCCGCCAGAAGAGCCAGGTCGGGCCGGTTGTTGGTGCGGCTCAGGTGCGCCAGCACGATGCGGGTCGTGCGCTCCGAGGCCACCTCGCACATGACCTCGGCGGCCGTCTCGTTGTCGAGGTGCCCGTGGCGCCCCAGCACCCTCTGCTTGACCACTTCGGGGTAGGGGCCCGAGCGCAGCAGATCGACGTCGTGGTTCGACTCGAGGATCAGAAGATCACAACCGCGCAGCGCCCGGCGCGCCTCCTCGGGCGCGTGGCCCAGGTCGGTGGCGTAGCCGACCCGGCCTTCGTCGCAGGACACCACGTAGCCGACCGTCTCGACCGCGTCGTGCGGCACCGGGAACGGCACCAGCGCCAGGGCGCCGATGGCGAAGGCGACGCCCGGCTCGATCGGGACGCGCGCGTATGCCCCCTGGCGGTCGAGGCTGGCGGCACGCGCCGTGCGCTCGGTGCAGTGGATCGGCACGCGGTAGGTCTTCGAGAAGAGGGCCGCGCCGCGGACATGGTCGGCGTGCTCGTGGGTGATGGCCAGCGCGTCGATGCGCCGCGGGTCGACGCCGACGGCCCGCAGGCGCGCGACCAGCTCGCGGCAGGAGAAGCCGGCGTCGAGCAGGATGCGGGTCCCGCCGCCCTCGATGCAGGTGGCGTTCCCCGCGCTGCCGCTTCCCAGGACCGCCAGCCGGATCCCCATCGGCCTCCGCGCATCCCCATCGGGGACCGTCATTCTACCTCAGCGGCGCTCCGGGCCGTCCGCGGTTCTTCGCCGGTCACGGCAGGCCGCCGTGGACGACCCGCCCCTCCACCAGCACGGCGATCGGCGTCACGTCGTGGATTGCGTAGCGATCGACCTCGAAGAGGTTGCGGTCGAGCACGACCAGGTCGGCCGTCTTGCCGACCTCGATCGAGCCGAGCGTACGGTCGAGGCGCAGCTGGTACGCGCCGTTCAACGTGTACCCCTTCACCAGGTCCTCGAGGCGCAGCCGCTCGCTCTCGGGGGGCCGGATCGGGGCCGACTTCCCGCCCGCCACCTCCTGGCGGTTGTGGGCGATCTGCATCCCGAAGAACGGGTTCGCCCGGCCGTCCTTCCACTCGATGAAGTCGGTGATGTCGCTGCTGAAGGTGACGGTGGCGCCGCTGTCCAGGAGGGGTTGGACACGGTACATCCGATTGTAGCGCTCCCGGCCCAGCGTGGCCTCGGCGCCCTGGAAGTAGCCGCCGTTCCAGTGCGGCGTCACGTCGGCGACCACCCCCAGCCGCTTGAAGCGCGGCACGTCGGCGTCGGCGAGCAGCTCCAGGTGGCAGAGCGTGACCCGCGTGTTCAGCGCCCCGCCGGCCAGGGCGCGGGCCTTCTCGACCGCGTCGAGGGCCGTCCGCGCGGCGGCGTCGCCCACCGTGTGCAGGTGCAGATCGATGCGCTCCTCGTGGAGCCGCAGGATGAAATCGCGCAGGGCGTCCCCGCTGATGACCGTGCCGCCGCGGGACTTCGGGTCACTTGCGAAGGGCTCCAGCACCGAGCTGGTGCCGATCTCGCTCACGCCGTCGAAATGGATCTTGATGGTGTTGAAGCGCAGCCTCGCGCCGCCATAGGTCCGGCGGAGGCGCTTGAGCTCGTCGATCGCCCCGGGGACCTGGTCGGGCAGGATGACGTGATAGGTGCCTTCGTAGCGCAGGGGCAGCCGGCCTTCCCTGTCCAGCCGGGCCATGACGGAGTAGACCGCGTCGGCATCGAGTCCGTTTCCTGCGTCGTAGAGCGTCGTGACTCCCTTGGACACGAGGTAGTCCAGGAACTCCTGCGTGCGATCCGGCGTGAGCCTGGGGCCGTATCCCATCTTCTGCAGGAAGGGCCTGATGGCCATTTCCTTGGCCCAGCCCGTCGGCTCGCCGTCCGGCTTGCGCGCAAAGTACGACAGTCCCGGCACGGGGTCGGGCGTGTGCCGATCGACGCCCATCATCCGCAGGGTCCTGGAGTTGACCCACTGGCTGTGGCCGGAATCGTCGAACAGCACGACCGGGCGATCGGGCACGACCCGGTCGAGGTCCTCCTTGCGTGGCCCGCCGGCATCGAAGGCGGCTACCGGCCAGTAGCCGCCCACGAGGATCGGCAGGTCGGGATGGCTCCTGGCCTGCCTCGCGACCGCCGCGATCAGCTCCCGCCGATCCGTGGTCCTGGGAAGAAGAAAGATGTCGGACGATCCGGTGACCAGGCCCGGATGGGTGTGCGCGTCGACCAGACCGGGCAGGACCAGGTTGTGGACCAGCCTGTGGCGCCGGGTCCCGGGTCCCGCCCAGGCCTCGGCGCCGGCATCGTCGCCGACGTAGACGATCGCGCCATCCTTGATCGCCACCGCTTCGGCCCACGGCCGCGCGGCATCCACGGTGTAGATGCGCGCCTGGCTGAGGACCGTGTCGGCCGGGCGCGCCGCCGTATCGCCGCCGGTTCGCGGCGCTCCCTGGCAGCCCAGTAGCTGTGCCGCGGCCAGCGCCGCGATCATCCCGGGCCGGAGTCGCATGGTGACCCCTCTTAGGCGCGGCGCAGTCAGCGCGCCCCAGTTGCGCACGACTATCTCGGCGAGCGGACCTTCCAGGGTCTCTCCGAACGTGGAGCGGAGCGCGGCTTGCGGCGCGATCGCGGCGTAGAGCATCGTGGATGTCAGCGCGCCCGAGCTCAGCATGATCCACTTGATGCTGGCGACGATCCAGTTCGCGGGTTTCCCCCAGCTTGGCCGCGCACCGTTGCGCGGAGGTAGGGCGCTGCATGGCCCCGAGCAAGCCCTGTCCGGCAAGCCGGCCACGCCATGGCGTCGGTCAGGCCGGGACTCCCTCCGGTTGCAGGCCGCGTCGGAGGGCCAGCACCGCGACGGCGACGGTGGCCGCCTGAGGCACCGCATGGGAGACCGCGAGGACCCGGGGATCGATAGGCCAGTCGATTGGCCAGTAGACGTTGAGAGCCGCCCACCCGAAGAGCACCATGGCTAGCGTCCTCGTGGTCGGAGCGGCGATCGCGCCCAGGAGCGTGAGCAGCCAGAGAGGCGGAAACACCGCGTAGGTCTGCGGCAGGAATGGGCTGCGCAGGGTCGCCAGGATCAGGATCGCCATCCACACCAGCGGCTTCCGGTCGTCGCGCAGGGCGCCCCGTCCGGCGAAGAGCGTCGCCGCGGCGGCCACCAGCGTGTAGCCCCACCCGACAATCTTGGCCGCGCCGAAAGACATCCCCGGAACACCGAAGAGCCCGAGCTTGAACA
>QHXZ01000005.1:1239-31356 GCA_003223165.1 Acidobacteriota bacterium | reverse complement strand
GTTCCCGGCGCACCAGCAGTCGCAGATTCGCGCCCAGCTGTCGTTCGTGCTGGAGGGGATCCTCTGCCAGTCGCTGCTTCCGAAGGCCTCGGGCAAGGGTCGCTGCCTGGTGATGGAGATCCTGGTGCCGAACTCGGCCATCCGGAACCTCATCCGCGAGGACAAGATCCATCAGATCTACTCCATGATGCAGACGGGCCAGGCGCAGTTCGGGATGCAGACCTTCAACCAGTCCCTCGCCACGCAGTACTTCAAGAAGCAGATCTCGCTCACGACGGCGCTGTCGCACAGCAGCAATCCGGACGAGCTGCAGGAGATGATCAACCGCGGCGCGGGTCTCATCAGCCAACCGACGGCGGCCGCCACGGCGGCCGCGCGCACCGTGAGGAAGTAGGGCTCGGAAGGGGGCCACGATGCCGACCTACAGCTGGAAGGGCAAGAACAAGATGGGCAAGATGCAGGAGGGGAGCGTCGCCGCCGAAAGCAAGGAGGCGGTGATCGCCCTCCTGCGCCGCCAGCAGATCATGGTGTCGGCGGTGACCGAGAAGGGCAAGGAGCTCGCCGTGCCGAAGTTCGGAGGCGGCGTGAGCCAGAAGGAGATCGCCATCTTCGTCCGCCAGTTCTCGGTCATGATCGACGCGGGGCTTCCGCTGGTGCAGTGCCTGGAGATCCTGGGCTCCCAGCAGAAGAACCGCACGTTCCAGAAGGTCCTGTTCCAGGTACGGCAGGACGTCGAATCGGGCGGCACCCTGGCGGACTCCCTCCGCAAGCACCCGAAGGTCTTCAACGATCTCTTCTGCAACATGATTGCGGCCGGCGAGTCGGGGGGTATTCTCGACACCATCCTGCAGCGGCTGGCCGCCTACATCGAGAAGCGGGTCAAGCTGCAGGCCGCGGTGCGCTCGGCGATGATCTACCCCGTCGCCGTCATCACCATCGCCGTCGGAGTCGTGGTCGTCATCCTCTGGAAGGTCATCCCGACCTTCGCCATGCTGTTCCAAGGCCTCGGCGCCACCCTGCCGCTGCCGACCCGCATCACCATCTGGGTCTCGGAGTTCCTGGGCCGCTGGATGTGGCTCATCGTGCTGGCCCTGATCGGGGCCGGCGTCATGCTCAACCGCTACTACAAGACCTACACCGGCAAGCGCAAGGTCGACGGCTTCACGCTCAAGCTGCCCGTCATGGGCGATCTGATGCGGAAGATCGCCGTGGCGCGCTTCTGCCGCACGCTGGGGACGCTCATCCAGTCGGGCGTGCCGATCCTGGAGGGCCTCGAGATCACGGCCCGCACCTCGGGCAACTCGATCGTCGAGGACGCGATCATGGCGACCCGAAAGAGCATCGAGCAGGGCAAGACGATCGCCGGGCCGCTCGAGGAGACGGGGGTCTTCCCGTCGATGGTCGTGCAGATGATCAGCGTCGGCGAGCAGACCGGCGCCCTGGACACCATGCTCTCGAAGATCGCGGACTTCTACGAGGACGAGGTCGACGAGGCGGTCGAGAACCTGATGGCGCTGCTCGAGCCCCTGATGATCCTCTTCCTGGGGATCATGATCGGCGGCATCGTCATCTCCATGTACATGCCGATGTTCAGCCTGATCGGCAAGATCGCCTAGGCGCATGGATGGAGCCGCAGCAGCGGGAGCTTCGCCGGCAGCTCAAATGGCTCATGACCTTCAGGGTCGTGATCATCACGACCCTGCTGTTCTGCACCTTCGTCATCGAGTTCCTGTACCGGCCGCTCCTGCCGCTGACCCCCTTCTATCTGCTCTTCGTCTGCACCTACCTGCTGACGATCGGCTACGCCGTGCTGCTGCGCAGCGTGCGGGCCGCCAGTCCCCAGGTGTACGTGCAGCTGGTGGGCGACCTGGCGATCGTCACCGGGTTCGTCTACCTGACGGGGGGCACCGAGAGCCCCTTCTCGTTCCTGTAGCAGCATCCTGCTCGTGAGGCGGGGCGGGTTCGCGGTGGCGGCCTGTTCGTGGTCGATGTACGCCCTGATGGTGCTCCTGATCCATTACCGGGTGATCCCCGCCTACCCGGAGGGGGCCTTCGAGGACGGCGAAGTCGCGACGGTGCGTATCCTCTACGCCCTCGTGTCCCACATGGTTTCCTTCTTCGCCGTCGCCTATCTGGCGTCGTACCTGACGGAGAACCTGCGCCGGACCGGCCGCGAGCTGGAGTTGCGCCGCGACGACCTCGCGCAGCTCCGCGAGCTGAACGACAACATCATCGACAGCATCAACTCGGGGCTCCTGACGAGCGATTGGGAGGGCGCGATCACCTTCGCGAACCGGGCGGCGGCCGAGATCACCGGGCGGCCGGCGGGGGACCTGGCGCGGCGCAACATCGTGGAAGTGCTGGGGCAGGAGAGGCCCTTCCTGTGGCGCATCCGCTCGGCCCTGGAGCGTGAGAAGCGCTTCCGGTTCGAGCTGGACTACGCCGATGCGAGGGGCAGGGATCTGTTCCTCGGGTTCACGGTGTCGATACTTCGCGAGCGCAGCGGCGTTCCCCTGGGGATGATCTTCATCTTCCAGGATCTCACCGAGATCAGGGCCCTCGAGGAGGAGGTCGCCCTGAAGAAGCGCATGGCCGCGCTCGGCGAGATGGCCGCCGGCGTGGCGCACGAGCTGCGCAACCCCCTGGCGTCGATGAGCGGCTCGGTGCAGGTCCTGAAGCGCGACCTGCGGCTGCGGGGCGAGGCCGGCGACCTCATGGACATCGTGGTCAAGGAGTCGAAGCGGCTGGACCAGATCATCCGGGACTTCCTGCTGTTCGCCAAGCCGGGCCGCTTCCAGGCCGAGAATGCGGACCTGGTGGCGATCCTGAGGGAAACGCTGAGCCTGCTCGAGAACAGCGAGGAGCGGCGGGCCAACCACCGCGTCGTCACGCAGTTCAGCCCGGCGTCGATCCCCGTCACGGTGGACGTCAACCGCATGAAGCAGGTCTTCTGGAACCTGGCCAAGAACGCCCTCAAGGCGATGCCGGACGGCGGCACGCTGACCGTGCGGGCGGCGGATGCCATCGAAGGGCAGGTCGCGGTCACCTTCGTGGACACGGGGATGGGCATGTCGGAGCAGGACATCGCCAGCAACTTCCAGCCGTTCCACGGATCGTTCGCGAGCGGCACCGGGCTGGGGCTGGCGATCGTGTACCGGATCATCGAGGAGCACGGCGGGCGGATCAAGGTCAAGAGCCGGCCCGGGGCCGGAACCGAGGTGGCGCTGTACCTGCCACGCAGCGCCGTGACGGGCCAGCCGGCCGAGGAGCGACGGTGGACCGGGTCCTGATCGTGGACGACGAGAAGGGCATGAGGGACTTCCTGTCCATCATGCTCAAGAAGGAAGGTTACGCGGTCTTCGCCGCCGAGTCGGCGGAGAAGGCCGCCGAGCCGATCCAGCGGGGCGAGTTCGACCTCATCATCAGCGACATTTCGATGCCCGGCCACTCCGGCCTCGAGGTGCTCAAGCAGGCGAAGATGACCAGCCCCGACGCCCCGGTGATCATGATCACCGCCTACGCCTCGACCGAGAGCGCCGTGGAGGCCCTCAAGCTGGGGGCCTACGACTACATCATCAAGCCGTTCGACGTCGACGAGCTGAAGATCGTCATCAAGAACGCGCTCGAGAAGCGCCGCCTGGAGAACGAGAACCGCATCCTGAAGCGCGAGCTGAAGGAAAAGTTCCGCCTGGATGAGATGGTGGGGGACAGCCCGCGGATGAAAGAGGTCCTGGAGCTGGTGGCGAAGGTCGCGCCCACCAACAGCACCGTCCTGATCTGCGGCGAGTCGGGCACCGGCAAGGAGCTGGTGGCGCGTGCCGTCCACTTCGCCAGCCCGCGGCACGATCGGCCGTTCGTGTCGATCAACTGCGGCGCCATGCCCGACGATCTCCTCGAAAGCGAGCTGTTCGGGCACGCGCGCGGCTCGTTCACCGGCGCCGTGACCGCCAAGAAGGGGCTCTTCGAGGTGGCCGACGGAGGGACCATCTTCCTGGACGAGATCGGCGACACGACGCCGGCGATGCAGATCAAGCTGCTGCGGGTGCTCCAGGAGCGGCGCATCCGCCGGGTCGGCGGGACGGAGGAGACCGAGGTCAACGTGCGGGTCCTGGCGGCCACCAACCAGGACCTCGACCAGATGGTTAGGGAGAAGCGGTTCCGGGAGGACCTTTACTACCGCATCAACGTGATCCAGATCAAGATGCCGGCCCTGCGGGAGAAGCGCGAAGACATCCCGAAGCTGGCGCTGCATTTCCTGGTGAAGTACGGGCGCGTCACCGGAAAGAAGATCACCCGCATCGGCGAGGAGGCGATGAGGCGCCTGATGGACCACGACTGGCCGGGCAACGTGCGTGAGCTGGAGAACGTGATCGAGCGGGCCGTCGCCCTCGAGACCACCGACGCCATCACCGCGGAGAGCCTGTCCCGCGAGGTGCGCGCGGTGCCCAGGGCCGCCCAGGAGTTTCCGGCGACGCTCTCGGACACCGGGATCGACCTCGAGAGGCAGCTCGAACGGCTGCGCGAGCACTTCATGGAGGAGGCGCTGCGCCGCGCGCACGGCGTGCAGACCAAGGCCGCAGAGCTCCTCGGGATGAGCTTCCGATCCTTCCGGTACTTCGCCAAGAAGTACCACCTCCTCGACGGCCGGCGGGACGCGCAACGCGCCAGCGCCGGCTGACGCCGCGTTCCGTCGCCCGCACCCCGCGGCGCGCCCCGGCGCTGCCGGGCCGGGGGCCTTTCGAGTACCCTGATAAGATCCGGCGCGCGACGATCGGGAGAGAGGGCGGCGCATCGTGCAGACGGAAGCGGCGGGCGCGCAGCGAACCAGCGGCACGTGGCTCGGCCGGGCGCTCCCTGCTTTCCTGCTCGCGGCCCTGCTGATCGCCGCGTTCCGCGGGCCGCTCGGCGGAAAGCTCTTCTACCTGCGCGACATCTCCCAGAACCACTACCCGCTGCGCGCCTTCACGACCGAGCGGCTGCGCTCGGGCGCATTGCCGCTGTGGGACCCGTACCACGGCGGCGGCACGCCGCTCCTGGCGAACCCGGACAACCTGGTCCTGCATCCGATCACGCTTCTCTTCCTCCTGCTCCCGCTCGACGCGGCCTTCACCGCCTCGATCCTGCTGCAGTACGCTCTCATGGCGTGGGGCGGCTACATCCTGGCGCGCAGGATGGGGAGCGGCCGCGAGGGCGCCACGCTCGCGGCGATGGTGCTGGCCCTGTCGGGACCGGCCGCTTCCCTCGCGAGCATGCAGAACGTGCTGTGCGGCGCCGCCTGGGTGCCGCTCGGCCTGTGGGCGCTGCTTCGCGGGAGCGAGCCAGGGGGGCGCCCCTGGCTGGCCCTTGCGGCCGGCTGCGCGGGGGTGGTGATCTCGGTCGGCGAGCCCGCCTCCTTCGCCGCCTTCGTCCTGGTCGGCGGCGCGCTGCTCCTGACCGCCCGGGATACGCCCGGTGCCGCCCCGCGCCGCGGGTGGGCGCTGGCGAACCTGGCCTGGGTCGTGCTCGCAGGGGGCGCGCTCGCCGCGGCGCAGATCCTGCCCGCCGGCGAGCTCCTGGCGCTCTCGGACCGTGGCGCGGGATTCGTGGCGGGCGAGGGGATGAAGTGGTCCCTGTCGCCGGCCCGGCTGCCCGAGATCGTCGTGCCGCGGCTCTTCGGCGACCCGACCCGGATGGCGCCGCAGTCCTGGTGGGGACTGCGGCTCCACGAGGGCGGCTACCCGTTCCTGCTGACGATCTACGTTGGCGCCATCCCCTGCCTGCTGGCGGCCGTGGCCCTCTGTCACGGCGGTCCCGGGGCCCGCCGCCGCCGCGCCCTCGGAGTGACCGCCTGCGCCGGCCTGATCCTCGCCCTGGGATCGCACGGGGCGATCGCCCGGCTGCTTTGGAGCGCGCTGCCGCTGGCGCGCCAGGTGCGCTACCCGGAGCGCTTTCTGCTCACGGCGCTCTTCGGCCTGGCGCTGCTCGCCGCGCTCGGCCTCGACCGGCTCCTCGACCGGACCGCCACGGGCAGGATGACGCTCGGGGCCTTGATCGCGATGGCCGGCCTCGCCTTCGCGGCCATGGACCTGGTGGCCGTGTCCCCGGGGCTTCTCGATCCCTTCCTGAAGCGGGCGGCGCGGCTTCCTTCCGGGCTCTTGCAGGCCGATACGGGCGCGATGATCCGCGGCGCCCTGCTCATGTCGCTGCTGTGGTTGTTCGCCGAGTCGGCGGTCCTGGCCCTGGGCGCGGGGCTTCTGCGGGCGGGGCGGCCGGCCCGCCTCGCCGCGCTGCCCGGCTGGGCGATCGTGGCGGCGTCCGGCCTGTCGATGACGCTCGCGGCCGCGCCGGCGCGGTCGACAGCCGCCCCCGGCTGGCTGAAGGCGCCTTCGCCCCTCGCCGGCGCCGTCGGCACGGGGCCGGATGCGCCGCGCCTCTATCACGGCTCGCGCCCGGAAGGGTTCAGCGTCTGGATGACCACCGACGAGCTGGTCTGGGGCTACCGCTTCGACCGCTTCGTGTACCACCTGGGCACCGGCCACCGGGACCACGTGCCGACGATCTTCGACGCCGCCGCCGACCGCATGGACCTCAAGACGATGATCGACATCGGCCGGGCCCTGCCGGGCCGGCCGCTCGAGGAACAGCTCAAGATCCTGGCGCTCTCCCATGCGGGACTGCTCTTCTCCTACGCGCCGCTCGAGCATCCGGACCTCGAGCAAGGCCCGGAGCTGACCGACTTCAGCCGCCCCGCGCTGCGGGTCTACCGCCTGCGGTCGCTCCTGCCGCGCGCCCGTTTCGTGGCGTCGGCCCGCCCCCCGCTCGACCCGGGAGATCCCGTGCGGAGCCTCCTCGATCCTGGTTTCGACCCGCGCACCAGCGTCCTGATCGAGGCGGCGCCGGCGTCCGCCATGGGCCGCGCGGGCGACGCGGCCCACGAGGCCGGCGCCGCCCGCGGGGAGGCGCGCATCGAGACGGACGAGCCCGAACGGATCGCCGTGCGCGTCGAAGCCCCGGCCTCCGGCTACCTGGTCCTGGCCGATGCTTACGCGCCCGGCTGGCGCGCCCGGCTCGACGGCGCGCCGGCGCCGGTCCTCAAGGCCAACGGAATGTTCAGGGCGGTCGCGCTGCCGCCGGGCGCGCACGAGGTGATCATGACCTACCGCCCCATCCCGGCGGGAGCCGGTCTCGGGATCAGTCTCGTGGCGTTCGCGGCCACGCTGGCCTTCGCCGTCCGCCCCCGAGGGAGGAAGCCTTGACGCCGGAGGGTCCCGCCGTTCCGCCCGCGGGGCCCGGACCGGCGGGGGAGCGCGGCGACCGCGCGCTCATCCGGTCGCTGCTCCTGCTGCTGGCGATCGCCGCGTCCGCCACGCCGATCCGCAACTACGACTACTGGTGGCACCTGGCCACCGGCCGTTACATCCTGGAGCACCGGGCGGTGCCGCGAGTCGACCCGTTCTCGTTCACGGCTGGCGGGGCGGCGTGGCTCGATCACGAGTGGCTCTTCCAGGTGCTGCTCTACCTCGGCCACACGTCGCTGGGGCCTGCGGCCCTGTGCCTCATGAAGGTGGGCGCCGTCCTCCTGCTGGGAAGGATGATGGCCGGGCACCTCCGGCGCGAAGGGTACGGTCCGGCGGGGGCCGCCGTGCTGCTGCTGCCCGCCTTCCTGGGCGCCTCCTTCCGGCTCGACGTGCGTCCGGAGATGGCGACGCTCGTGCTGGCGCCGCTGGCGCTGCATTGCGTCCTCAGGGCCCGGGAGACCGGCCGCGCGGCGCCGCTCGCAGCCGTCCCGCTCCTCGTGGCGCTGGGGGCGAACCTTCATCCGGGCATCCTGCTGGTGCCGGCGATGCTCGGGGGCGGCTGGGCCGCGAGCGTCATCCTGGAGCGGTTCGGGAGCGGGCAGGGCGCCGGTGCGCACTCCCGGCTTCCGGGCCCGCCGGTCTTCACGCGCCGCCTCGGGGCGGTCGCCGCCGCCTCGGCCCTGGCCGCGGGAGCCAACCCTTACGGCTTCGGCCTCTACGGCGTCCCCTTGGCGATCTCCCGGGTGCTTGCCTCGATCCCGGCGCAGAACCTGGAATGGCAGCGCCCCGCGCCGGGTCAGTTCCCCCTGTTCTGGGCGGCGGCGGCGGCGGCGATCGCGATCCTGGTCTTGGGGTGGCGTCGCGCCGATCCGCTGGCGACGCCGGCCCTGCTCCTGGCCCTGGTGCTGGGCTCGCTCCACCTGCGCAATCTGGGGATCTTCTTCCTCCTTCTGCCGTACGGCGTGGCGCGGCCGGGGCGCGCCGTGGCCGAGGCCCTGCGGCGCTCATGGCGGCGGCCGCGGTGGGCCGTCGGGTCCGGAGTGCGGCCCGGATTCATCGCCGCCACGACGCTCCTCGCCGCCGGCGTGCCGCTCCTCGCGCTGCTGCCGCCGGGCGTGGCCTGGGGGCTGGGCGTGTCCTCCGACAACGAGCCCGCTGCGGCGGCCGACTTCCTCGAAAGGGAGGCGATCGGCCGCAGGCTGTTCAACGACGTGCGCTTCGGCGGCTACCTCATCTGGCGGCGCTTCCCGGGGCACCCCGTGTTCATCGACGGGCGCAACGAGATCTACGGCGACCTCCTGCGCGAGATCTTCGCGGCCATGCGGGATCCCGCGGCCTGGGCGGCGCTCCTCGGGCGCTACGATATCGACGCCGCCTTCCTGCGCTATCCGCCGTCCCTGCAGAGAGTGCTCTATCCCGGGCGCGAGGGCGGGCCGCCCACCGCCGGCGAACGGGCCTTCTCCGCCGCTTATTTCCCAAGGCCCTCCTGGGCGCTCGTCTATTGGGACGACGACGCGATGATCTTCCTGCGTCGCTCTCAGGGGCACACGGCGGCGATCGCGCGCCTCGAGTACCGTTCCATCAACCCGGACGACTGGCGCGACCAGTACGCCGCCGTCCTGGCGGGCCGCCGGCCCGTGGGACCGATCCTCGAGGAGATCCGCCGCAAGCTGGCGGAGGACGGCTCCTGCCGGCGGGCGCAGACGCTCCTGCGCATCTTCTCGGGCCTTCAGGCCGACCTGGGCCGGGGGGCGGGACCCGGCTCCGGGCAGGGCGGGTGACGCTGCGTGTCACCCGGTGTCGGCCGCGTTGACAGAGGTTGTTACTATCGAGCACCGGTGGGGGCGCGGGGCCGGCTACGAAGACGCGATCGGCGAGGTAAACGCGTGTGATCCAAGCACTTCCTTCGCACCCGGCCGGTGGGATCTCCGGTGGCATCGGCCTTGCTCTTTACCTCCTCCCGAAAGGAGGTCCCACAAATGAGGAAGCAGAAGGGCTTCACACTGATCGAGCTCCTGATCGTCGTGGCAATCATCGGGATCATCGCGGCCATCGCGATTCCGAACCTGCTGAACGCCATCGACCGCGGCAAGCAGAAGAGGACGATGGCCGACATCCGGTCCATCGGCACGGCGGTCGAGTCGTACGCGGTGGACAACAACAAGTATCCGATGAGCTGGTCCAACGCGACGGCCGCCACGATGGCCACGTCGGTGGCCCCGATCTACATCAAGACGGTGCCCACGACCGATGGCTGGAACAACGCGTGGCACGCCGACTCGAACGCCACGGGCACGACCTACACGCTCCAGAGCTACGCGAAGGACGGTGCGGACAACACCGACACCGCCGGAACGACGACCGACTTCAACTGCGACATCGTCTTCTCGGGCGGCCAGTTCTTCACGTGGCCGCAGGGGACGCAGACCTAACGGCGACGTTTTCGGAGAAGCACGGGGCGGTGCCTTCGGGCACCGCCCTTTTTTTTGCGCCGGACCGGCGCGGACCGGAGCCGCATGGCCCCTCCTGAGAGCGAATCGCCGGCCACCTCCCGGCGGCCGCCGCTGCGGCTGGCCGTGCCGGCCGCGGCCTTTCTGCTGCTGGCGCTGTGCGTCGGCCTTCCTCCGGAGGTCCACCCCTGGTCGCGGGCGGCCTGCCAGGTCCTGGCGGCGGTCGCTTCCCTGGCCCTGTCGCCCTGGGCGCTCGGCCGGCGGCCGGCGCCGCCGGGCTCCGGCTGGCTGCTGCCGCTCCTGCCCTTGGCGCTCGCCTCGCTCCTTCTCGCCGGCTGCCGGGCGCGCGCCGTGGACGCCGCCGCCGACGCGCTGATGCTTCTCCTGGCGGGCGCTCTGGGCGCGGCGCTGGCGCAAGATGAGCGGGCGCTCCGCGCCATCGGCGCCCTTCTGATCGCGGCGGCGTGCGCCGTGTCGTCGCAGGCGGTGCTGCAGCGCCACGTGACCTATCCGGCGCAGGCCGCCGCGGTGCGCGCCGCAGGGGGGCCGCTGGCGCACGACATCGCCGGGAGGCTGGAGGAGGGGAGGCCCAGCGGTCCCTTCACGCTCCCGGCGGCGCTGGGGGGGTTCCTGGCGCTGGCGTTGCCCCAGGTGCTGGTCCTGGCCCGGGGCGCCTCCGGACGGGCGCCGCGGCTCGGCGCCCGGGCCGCGCTGCCGCTCCTCGCCTACGCGCTGTACACCACGCGTTCGCTGGGGGCCCTCCTGGCGGCGGGGGTCGGCTTCCTGATCGTGCTCCCGCCGCTGGCGCGGCGCCGCCGCGCCCTGGTCGTCCCGCTGCTCCTGGCCTCGATCCTGGGGGGCGGCGCGCTTTTCCTGCACGAGCGCCGCATCAGGCTGGCCGACGCGTCGGGGGGCGATCCCCTGAGCCAGCGGCTCGGCAACTGGAGGGCGGCGTCGCGCATGATCGAGGACCATCCCCTGTTCGGCGCGGGCCCGGGATCGTTCGGGACGATCTGCACGCGCTACCTCGGCCCCGGGATGAACGAGGCCCGCTTCGCGCACGACTCCTACCTGCAGGCCGCGGCGGAGTGGGGCCTCTGGATCCTCCTGCCGCTCGGGGCGCTCCTCGTGGCCTTCGCGCGCGCGCTCCGCGCGCGTGGGCCTGTGGCCGCGGGCGACGGCGGTGCGCGGCTGGCCGCGCTGGCCGGCGGAGGTTCTTTCCTGGCGCACAACCTCGGTGACTTCACCGCCTACCTGCCCGGAGTGGCGCTGCCGGCCGCCTTGCTTCTGGGAATCGGCCTGGCTCCCCGGGCCGCAAAGGGCGGCGCGGTCGAGCGGGGGGCGCCGGGTCGGCGCGGCCGGTGGGAGGCCGCGGCCGCGCTGGCCGTCGTCGCGGCGGTCGCGCTCCACGCGTTCGGAGCGGCGCGGTCCCGCGGCGCCCTCGAGCTTGCCCAGGAGCGGGCGCTGCAGGGTGACCTGGAGCGCGCCTTGGAGGCGGGACGCGCCGCGGCGGCGGCCCGACCGGGCGATCCGGATCCGCCCGCCTTCGTGGCGCAGCTGATCCTGGCGCACGGGATCGACGACCCGCTCCGTCGCCCGGAGGGGGAGCGCGCGGCATCGCGAGCCCTGGCGCTCGACCCGGATGCCGCCATCCTGCACTACACGCGCGCCCTCTACCACCTGCGCGCCGGGGAGGCGGCCCAGGCCTTCCGCGAGACGTACGCGGCCCATCTCCTGTACCCCTTGAAGCCGCTCTACCGGGCCGCCGCGCCCGCCGCGGCCGGAGAAAGGCGGTGAGCCGTCCGGTGCCGATCCTGGCCGGGTTGATTGTCCTGGTGGCGCCGTTTGGCGAAGGAGGGCGCGCCCCCCTCGCCCTCCTGGCCCTGCACTCTCTGGCGCTCGGTCTCGTGCTGGCCGTCGTCCTGGGGGAGGGTGTGGCCGGCGGCGTGCGTCCCCGCGGCGACGCCACGGCACCCGGCGCGGGGCGGCGGGGCATCTGGATAATCGGCGGCCTCCTGTGCGGGGCCCTCCTGCTGGCGGCGCTTTCGGCCGCGCGCTCCGGCTACCCGTTGGCCGCGGGCCTGGGGCTCATGGACCTGACGGTCGCCTCGGGACTCTTCGTGTTCTCGGCGCTGCGGCGCGCCGCGGCCTCGGACCTGGCGCGCCTGCGCGACCTGACCGTGGCGTCGGCCTCGATGCAGGCGGTCCTGGCGCTGGTCCGCGGTGCGCGCGGCGACGTGATGCGGGCCGGCTCCGGCTTCCTCAACCCGAACCATCTGGCCGCCTTCCTGAACATCGGCCTGCTGCTCGCCGCGACGGCGGCCGCAGCCGAGCGCGGCTCTTCGCGGCGGCGCGCGGCGTGGATGGGGCTGGCGGGCCTCAACGCGCTGGCGCTCGCCCGGCTTCAGTCCCGGGGCGCCTGCCTGGCGCTGGCGGTGGCCCTTTGCCTCTTCGCCGCGCTGCGCTGGCGCGCCTGGCCGGCGCGCACGCGCCGGGCGGCCGCGTTGTCGGTGATGCTGGTCCTGGGCCTGGGAGTCGCGGTCCTGGCCGGGCGTCTCGAGGACACCGGTGACGCGTACCGCTTCCACCGCCTCAGGATCTGGGCCGCATCGACCCGCATGCTGGGGGAAAGACCCTGGCTGGGGTTCGGCCCCGGACTCTTCAGGCACGAGGCGCCATGCTACAACTTCCCGCTCGAGACGGGGCCGGTGCGCTTCGGCCGCCTCTTCGAAGGCGCGCACTGCGCTCTCCTGACGCTCGCCGTCGAGGATGGGGCGCCCGCGGCGATCGCCTGGCTGCTGGCGGCGACCCTGACCCTGATCGCCCTGGCGCGCGCCCCGGAGGAGGCGCGCGGGGCGTCCAGGGGAACGGGCCTCGTCCTTCTGGCCCTCCTGGTCCACGGCCTGGTGGAGGACCTGCAAGAGAGGCCGGCCCTGACGCTGATCCCGGCTCTGCTCGCGGGCACCGCCTGGGGCCTCCTGGCGCGGCGCGCGCGCGGCGAGGACCCGGAATCGCCGCGCCCCGCCCCCGGCCCGTCGCCATCCTGGCGGCTGCGCCTCGTGTCGATCACGGCGGCGTCCTATCTCTTCTGGGGCGCGGTCCTCGCGCCGTACCTGGCGCACCGGGAGGCGGAGATGGCCCTGCGGCTCGGCCGCCGGGGGCTCGCCCGCATGGAGCGCGCGGCGGCGCTCGAGCCATGGCACCCGGAATACCGGCACGACCTGGCGATGGCCTCCCTCAACGCCGGGTCGACCGGGCCCGAGGCGTATGCGCGCGCTTCGATCGAGCTGCTCGAGGCGCGGCGGCTCAAGCCGATCGACTACCGCTTCCCGCTGCTGCTGGGGCGGCTGGAGGCGGAGGTGGGACGCCGTCTCTTCGACGACCCGACCCTGGCGGGCCGGGCGGAATCGTTCTATCGCGAAGCGGCCGCGAAGGCTCCCCTCGATCCCCGGCCGCGCCTGGAGATGGCGGCCTTCCTGGACGGCCTGGGACGCGGCGAGGAGGCTCTGCAGACGCTGGACGAGGGACTGCGGCTCGAGCCGCACTTCGTGCGCGCGCGCATCCTCGCGGCCGCGATCCTGCTGCGCCAGGGGCACACGGACGAGGCCCGCGCGGCCCTCGCCGCGGCGGAGCGGAGCCTCTCCGAGCTGCAGGAGTTCGTTCCCGACAGCGGCTACGCGCGCGATCTCGTGGCAGACGACGCCGCCGCACGCAGGCGCCTCGCCGCGGCGCTGGGTCCCGTCACCCCCGCCCGCGGCGCGATCCCTTCACCGCTCCCCTGAGTCGGCCGTCAATTTCTGGACAAGCCGCCGGCCGGACACTATATTGGCTTTTCGCAAGTCCTTGGGACGCTTCGAGATGGAGTGAATCGGTGTCGGGCATCTGCGGGCTCTTCGAGTTCGGATCGGGAGAGCATCCGATCGACGAAAAGGTCCTGGTCCGGATGCGCGACGCGCTGGCGCACCGCGGTCCCGACGGAGCAGGGTCGTACCTGTCGCCCGATCGTCGCGTCGGGATCGGGCACCGCCGCCTCGCCACGCTCGAGCCGGCCCGGGCCGGCGCCCAGCCCGCCTCGAACCGTGACCGCTCGATCTGGATCGCCTTCGACGGCGCCCTGGACGATCCCGGACGCCTCGGCGCCTTGCTGGAGCCGAAGCGACGCGGCGCGGGGCCTTCGAGCGAGGCCGAGCTGCTCGTGCAGCTCTACGAACAGGAAGGGGCCGGCTTCGTGGAACGGCTGGATGGAATGTTCGCGCTGTGCGTGTGGGACGCCCGCCGGCGGGAGCTCCTGCTGGCGCGCGATCGCCTGGGGATCAAGCCGCTCTACTACGCCGTCCTGCCGGGGCTGATCCTGTTCGCCTCGGAGATCAAGGCGATCCTGTGCCACGCGCGCGTGTCCCGCCGGATCGACCTGGCGGCCCTGTACCACTACCTGACCTTCGTCGCCTCGCCCGCGCCGCGCACCCTCTTCCAGGGGATCCACAAGCTGCCCCCGGCGACCCGCGTGATCGTCGACCGCCAGGGGGAGCTGCGCGCCGAGACCTACTGGGACCCGCTCGAGGTGCCTGCCGATCCGGCCGCGCGCTACGCCGACGCCGAGTACTGCGCCGCACGCCTGCGCGACCTCCTGCAGAGCGCGGTCACGGCGGGCGCCCGGGCCGACGGCCCGGTCGGCGTCCTCCTGTCGGGGGGCCTCGACTCCTCGGCGCTGGTGGCCTTCCTCGCCGCCGGTCGCGGGGGGCCCCCGCCGACCTTCTCGGTCGGGTTCAAGGACCACCCCACGTACAACGAGTTCGAGTACGCGCGCCAGGTCGCCACGCTCTTCCGGACCGAGCATCACGAGGTCGCGATCGGGCCGAAGGACCTTCTCGATTACATCCCCGAGCTGATCGTCCAACAGGACGAGCCGATCGCCGACTGGGTGTGCGTGCCGCTGCACTCCGTCGCCGAGCGGGCGCGCGCCGCCGGCACGGTCGTCATCCAGCTGGGCGAGGGGAGCGACGAGCAGCTCTTCGGCTACGAGACCTTCCGTCGCGCCTACGAGTCGTACGCGCGCTATTTCGAGCGTCTCATGAAGGTGCCGCGCGCGCTGCGCTCGGGAGCCTACGGAGCGGCGCGTGGCGTGGCCTTCCTGCTCCGCCGCGGCGGCGAGCGCCTCGAGGTCCTGCGCAAGGCGGCTCGCGAGGAGATGCTCTTCTGGGGCGGAGCGATCGCCTGGAGCGAGGCGCAGAAGCGGCGCCTGCTGTCGGAGGGGGCGCGCGCGCGGATGGAGGGGCTCACCTCCCACGCGGTGATCGCGGAGCACTACCGGCGCGCGCGGCACGAGCGGCCGGAGGCCGACTTCGGCCAGCTGATGAGCTACCTCGAGCTGAAGAACCGCGTCGCCGAGCTCGTGCTGATGCGGGTCGACAAGATCACCATGGGCTCGTCGATCGAGGCGCGGCTGCCGTTCCTCGACCGCGCCCTGGTGGAGTTCGCGCAGCGCGTCCCCACCTCGCTCAAGCTCCAGGGCGGCCAGACGAAGTTCCTGCTCAAAAAGGCGATGCAGGGGATCCTGCCCGAGGCGATCATCCACCGGCCGAAGCAGCATTTCCGCGCTCCGGTGGCGGAATGGTTTCGCGGCGCCCTCTATGGCGAAGCGATGGATGGCGTCCTCGGGTCGCGTCTGCGCGAGGAGGACCTTTTCGACTACGACCACGTGCGCGACCTGTTCGGGGCGCACCGCTCCGGCCGTCGTGACCATAGCCGGCAGCTCTGGACGCTCTACAACCTGAGCCGCTGGTACGACTACTGGATTGCGGAGCGCAAGGCGGCCTGAGAAGGACTATGGAACGAGACCGATCGCATGGCGGCCCCTCCAGCGCGGCACACGGCCTGGTGCGCCGCACCGGGAGCGCCCTCCGCCGCCTGCGGGACGGGCTGCGCGGAGGCCTGCCCTCGGAGAATCGCTTCCTGGGCGATCTGGGGGGCCGCTTCGGGACGCTCGAGGAAGTCCTCGCCGCCGCCGGCCGGGACACCCGTCTCTTCGCCGTCGACGTGCCTCGACCCTTCGCCGCCGCCTTCTTCGCGCGGCGCCATCCGCCGCGCCGCGAGCGCATCATGGCGGCCGCCGAGCGGGCGCTCGCGGGAACGGGCGGCTCCCCCGAGGAGGCCGTACCGGGGCCCGACCTCTTCGAGGACTTGCCGCTGCTCGGGCAGGCGTACTGCCTGACCTCGGAGGCGCGCTACTACGAAGCGTTCCGCGCCCGCATCCAGGACGGCCTGGGCGCCGCGCTGGCGTGGCCCGAGGGCGGCGGAGGCTGCGAGCAGGCGGCGGCCCGGGCCGTGAGCTGGGTCTGGGCCTTCGCCTTCTTCCGCCCCGAGGTGCTGGCCGACCGGGATTTCGCGTCGCGGCTCCTGCGGGGTCTCTTCGCTCAAGGCCGGAGGCTGGCCGGGGTCCCCGGCGCGGCGGAGCCCCCCGCGGGACGCACGCCGCTTTCCGTCCTTGTCGCCCAGCTCGCCCTCGGCGTGCTCTTCCGCGGCGCGGCCGAGGCGGACGCCTGGAAGGGGGTGGCGCTGTCGCGCCTGTCTCCGGAGATCGACGGCTTGACCGACGCGGAGGGTGTGGTGAAGGACGGCTCGATCGGCCGGCAGGGGGCCGTCGCCGAGATGGCGCTGGCGGCGCTCCTCCTGGCCGAGCGCTCGGGTTTCCGGCTGCCCGCTCTGCGCCAGCGGGTGCGGGCGATGGCCGACTTCGTGGCCCATTGCACCATGCCGGACGGTCGCGTCCCACCCGTGGGGGAAGAGGACGTGCTGCGGCTCCGCCTGCCGGGCGACCCATGCGCCGGCCGGCGCGACCTGCGGCACATCCTGGCGCTGGCGGGGTGCGCCTTCGACGATGCGGCGCTCTTCTCGCTGGGAGCGGAGCGCTTCGAGGAGGCGTTCTGGATCTTCGGCGAGGCCTGCGTCGCACGCCTCGATGCGCGCGCGGAGGGTCCGCCCGCACGGGTCACGGGCCGGCACTTCGCGCGCGGCGGTTTCGCCGTCCTGCGCCACGAAGATCTCTACGCCCTGGTCCGCACCGGGCCGGTCGCCTCCGGAGAGGGGGCCCACCAGGACAGCCTGGCGGTCGCGCTCCAGGCGGGCGGGCGGGACCTGCTGGTCGATCCGGGCTCGCCGGCCGCGTCCTGGACCGCCGACTCCAGGCACCCGGAGCTGGCCGCGAGGCTGCGCGCCACGGCCGCACACAGCACGGTGCGGGTGGACGGCCAGGAGATCCGCGCCGGCGGCGCGCCGCTCGATCCGGTCCCGGCTCACGACGAGGGTGCCCGGCCCGAGGGACGCTTCGAGTCGCACCCCGGCTTCGAGTTCGTGGAAGCGGAGCATCACGGCTACCTGACGCTCCCGGGTCCTGTGCGGCACCGGCGCATCGTCCTGCTGAACCGGAGGACGCGGCGCTTCGTCATCGAGGACCGGCTGGAGGGGGAGGGGGACCACCGCCTGGAGTGGTTCTTTCATCTGGCGCCGGACTGGGAGGCCCGCCTCGACGACGAGGCCTGCCTGCGGTGCTCCGGTGGCGGGCGCGGCTTCGATCTGCGCGCCGAGCTCCTGCCGCCGGGGGCGCGGGCCTGGCTGGCCAACGACGTCGTCTCCGACGACGGCGGCCGGCCGCGGCCGGCGCAGACCCTGATCTACGACTGGAACGGCCGGCTGCCCGTGGTGGCGCGCTTCACGCTCGACCCGTTTCCGGAGGACCGAACGGCGCCGCGCGGGAGCGCCGGATCATGACGAGCCGCTCGGGGGCGATACGGGACCGCGAGGACGCTCCGGCGCCGGAGGCCGGCGATCGGCCGGAGCCCGCGGTCCGGACGGCGCGCGTGCGCCTGCTGATGCTGAGCGACGGGCCGGCGATCGGCGACGCGGAACGCTCGATCCTGGCCGCCGCCCCGCTCCTGCAGCGCGAGGGGTTCGAGGTGATCGTCGCCGGCTACCGCGAATGGGGCCCCTTCGCCGCGGAGGCCGACGAGCACGGCGTGCGCGCGGTGGCCTTCGGCGCGCGCCGCGAGCTCGACCTGAAAGCGGCCGGCCGGCTGCTGTCGCTCCTGCGGCGGGAGCGCATCCAGATCGTCCACGCGCACCGCTCCCTGTCGAACCTCGTGGCCCGCCTGATCGGGCGGGCGGCCGGGGTGCCGGTGGTGATCACGAGCCACCACGACGGCGCGCTGGGGATGGGAGTCGCCCGGCGGATCGCGGAGCGCCTCACAGCCCCGCTGACGGACGCGGTCCTCGCCTGCTCGGAGGCCCTGCGGCGGCACGCCCTGGCGATCGGGGGACTGCGTCCGGGGCGCGTCCGGACGCTGTTCGATGCGACGGCGATGGCGCCGGTCGCGGCCCAGAGCGGGTCGCGCGAGCGGGCGCGCCGGGACCTGGGGAGCGGTCCGGAGGACCTCCTGGTGGGAGCGGGCGGGGGCCCCGAGGACCCCGGCCGTGGCCTGTCGGTCTTCCTGGCCGCGGCGCGCCTCGTATCGCGCGAGCTGCCCCGCGCGCGCTTCGCGCTGCTGGCGGGGGCCGCCGACCGCAAGCGGCTCGAGGAGCGCGCGGCGCAGGAGGGCGTGAGCCACAGGGTGATCATCGCGGGAGCGGGGCCGGCGCGTGGCGAGGCGCTCGGGGCGCTGGACCTGTTCGTCGAGCCCGCGCTGCGCGAGGGATCGGGCGCCTGCCTGCTGGAGGCGATGGCGCGCGGCGTGGCCGTGGTCGCCACGCGCGTCGGCAGCGTTCCCGAGCTGGTGGAGGACGGCGCGACCGGCGTCCTGGTGCCGCCCGGGGATCCCGAGGCGCTGGCCGAGGCCTGCGTGGCCCTGCTGCGCGACCGGGAGCGCGCGACACGCCACGCGGCCGCCGCCAGGGTACGGGTCGAAGGGGCGTTCCGCGTGGAGCGCCGCGTGGAAGAGCTGGCTTTAATCTACCGCGAGCTTCTGGTGGCCCGCCACAGGAAGGACGAGCGTGCCGCCATCCCGCCCGGGGGGCCGGCATGACGCGCTACCTCCTCGCTTTCGCTCTCGGGGCCCTCATCGCCCTGTACGCCACGCCGCTCATGCGGGAAGCCGCCATCCGCTTCGGCATCGTGGACCGCCCGGACGGCAAGCTCAAGAAGCAGGCCGCGCCCGTGCCGTATCTCGGGGGCATCGCCATCTACCTGTCGTTCCTGCTGGCGCTCACGGCGACTCTGCGCTTCGATTCCGTCGAGGTGCTGGGGCTGCTGCTGGCGGGTGCGATCGTGGTGATCCTCGGGCTGATCGACGACTTCGGAGTCCTGAGCCCGGGCGTCAAGCTGGCCGGGCAGGTGGTGGCGGTGCTGACCTTGATGAACAGCTCGATCTACATCAAGCTCGGATTCCTGCCGTCCTGGGCCGCGATCGGGCTGTCGTTCCTTTGGCTGCTGGCGGTCACCAACGCTTTCAACATCATCGACGTCATGGACGGCCTGGCCGCGGGCGTCGCGGCGGTGGCCGCCTTCATGCTCTTCCTGGTCGCGGCCACCAATGGCCGGACCACGCCCGCCGTGCTCCTCGCGGCGCTGTGCGGCGCGCTGGTCGGCTTCCTGCGCTTCAATTTCGCGCCCGCCCGCATCTACATGGGCGACACGGGGAGCATGTTCAT
This sequence comes from Acidobacteriota bacterium, assembly GCA_003223165.1. Taxonomy (GTDB): domain Bacteria; phylum Acidobacteriota; class Polarisedimenticolia; order Gp22-AA2; family Gp22-AA2; genus QHXZ01. Next base: position 11,990 of record QHXZ01000005.1, on the reverse strand, counting down.
CGGGTTGATGCTGGGGGCGCTGGCGATGAACAACTCCTACACCCGGCGCAATCTGGTGGCGTCGGTGGCGCCGGTCATCATCCTGGGAGTGCCGGTCTTCGACATGCTGTTCGTGATGTGCCTGCGCTTCCGGCGCGGCATCCCGGTGATGCTCGGCAGCCCCGACCACTTCGCGCTGCGCCTGCGGAAGTGGCGGTTGAGCACGCGCCAGACCGTGCTCGCCTCCTGCGCGGCGACCTTCCTGCTCGGCATCCTGGCGATCGGCATGATGCTTTCGGGGACGACGGAGGCGCTGGCGATCCTGGCCGGGATCGTGATGGCGTCGCTGGCCCTGGCGGCGCTCCTGCGGCGGGTCGACATGACCCTGTGAGGCGCCGGGCATGAGCGAGTCGCATCCGGTCATCATCCTGGGCGCGGGGCTCACGGGCCTCTCGGCCGGGCTCCACCTCGGGGCGGTCCCCTCGGTGGTGGTGGAAAGGGAGGCAGAGGTCGGCGGCCTCTGCCGCACCCATGCCGAGGATGGCTTCACCTTCGACTGCACGGGCCACCTGCTCCACCTGAGGGACGAGGCGATCGCGTCGCTCGTCGACCGGCTGCTCCCGGGCGCCTTCCAGCGCCATGAGCGCCGCGCTCTCATCTTCTCGAAGGGTGTCTACACCCCCTACCCGTTCCAGGCCAACCTGCACGGCCTCCCGGCCGCGGTGGTCGCGGAGTGCGTCGGCGGCTTCGTGGAGGCGCTGGTGAGGCGCGAGAAGGAAGGGGAGCCCGACCTCGCGCGGATCTCGTTCCGCGCCTGGTGCGAGGCGGTCTTCGGTCGCGGCATCGCCGAGCATTTCATGGTGCCCTACAACTCGAAGCTCTGGCGGACCGACCTCGACGAGATCGAGTGCGGCTGGGTCTCCTGGTCGATCCCGCGGCCGAGCCTGCAGGAGATCCTGGGCGGGGCGATGGGCACCACGGTGCGCGGGCTGGGGTACAACCCGACCTTCCTGTACCCCCGGCGCGGCGGCATCAGCGTCGTGCCCGAGGCCCTGGCCCGCGGCTGCGCCGACCTGCGCCTGCGGGAGACCGTCGTCGAGATCGACGCCGCGGCGCGCACCGTGCGGCTGGCGAGCGGCGCCCTGCTGTCCTACCAGGTCCTCGTCTCGACGCTGCCGCTCGACCGCCTGCTGGCGATCGCCCGCAACCTGCCGGAGGACCTGCCCGCGGCCGTCGCTCTCCGGGGCCCACTGGATCTACTTTCCCGAACCCGAGTACTCCTTCTACCGGGTCGGCTTCCCGGCCAACCTGGCGGAGGGGCTGGCGCCGCGTGGGTGTTCCTCCCTGTACGTCGAGCGGTCGCTCCTGCGCGAGGAGCCGTTCGACGAGGGCGAGGTGATCGCGAGGGTCGTGGAGGACCTGCGACGGTGCGGCCTCCTGTGGAAGGGAGACCGGGTCGTCTATCACAGGGTGCAGATCCTCGATCCCGCCTACGTGATCTACGACCGCTTCCGGGCGGCGAATCTGCCGCGAATCCTCGAGGCGCTCGGCGCCCGGGGCATCCATTCGGCGGGGCGCTTCGGGGCCTGGGAGTACAACTCGATGGAGGGGGCGATGCGCGCCGGCCTCGATCTGGCGACGCGGCTGGCGCCGTCCCTCGCGGGGGCGCTCCGGCCCCACCGGCTCTCCGCCGGCGGGGGGCGCTGAGATGTGCGGGCTGGCCGGCATCGCCTTCCGCGACCCGCGGCGTGTCCCCGACGCGGAGGTGCTGCGCGCCATGGGTGAGGCGATGGTCCACCGCGGACCCGACGACGCGGGGGAGTATGTCGCGCCGGGAATCGGATTGGCGAGCCGCCGGCTGGCCATCCTCGAGCTCTCGGCGCTCGGGCACATGCCGATGGCCAGCGAGGACGGCCAGGTGGTGCTGGTCTTCAACGGCGAGATCTACAACTACGTGGAGTTGCGCGACGAGATGAAGCGCCGCGGCGTCCGCTTTCGTTCGACCGGCGACACCGAGATCCTCCTGAGGCTTTACCTGCAGGATGGGATCGACTGCCTGCACCGGCTGGTCGGCATGTTCGCCTTCGCGCTCTGGGACGGGCGCCGGCGGGTGCTCTTCCTGGCGCGCGACCGGCTGGGGGTCAAGCCGCTGCGCTACCGCGTGACCGACGACGGCCTGCGCTTCGCATCCGAGCAGGGCGGGCTCCTCGCGGAGCCCGGGTTCTCCCCGCAGCCGGATCCGGAAGCGATCCACCACCTCCTGGCCCTGCGCTTCTGGCCGCACCCCGGGTCGATCTTCTCCGAGGTGAAGCAGCTGCCGCCGGCCCACTTCCTGGCCTACGAGTCGGGCCAGGTGCGGCTGCAGCGCTACTGGTCGGTCCCGGACCCCCGCCCCGCCGCCGGAGCGCGGCTGGTGGACCTGGCCGAGCGCTACCGCGCCCTGATGGACGACGCGGTGCGCATCCGGCTGCGCAGCGACGTCCCGGTGGCGGTGCTCCTGTCCGGCGGCGTGGACTCCGCGGCCGTCACCTACCACATGCGCCGCAACCGCACGCGCTCCCTGCGCGCCTTCACCGTCGGGTTCCCGGAGTCCGACTACGACGAGCGGCCGCGCGCCCGCGAGGTGGCGCGCGCGTTCGGGATCGACCAGACCACGCTCGAGCTCCAGGGGATCGAGCTGGACGACCTGGTGTCCATGGTGCGCCACATGCAGGTCCCGTTCGCCGACCCCTCGGTGGTCCCCTCGTGGCTTTTGGCGCGCGAGGTGTCCCGGCACGTCAAGGTGGCCCTGGTCGGAGACGGCGGCGACGAGATCTTCGGCGGCTACGACCGTTACCGGGCCCACCTGCTGGCCGAACGGTTCGGCTGGCTCCCCGGCCTGATCTCCCGCACGCCGTTCTACGCCCTGCTCGAGGCGATCTCGACCGAACGAAGCCGCCGCAACCTGCCCGGCCGCCTGCGCCGCCTCCTGGAAGGGTGGGAGCTGCCGGCGCGCGAGCGCAACGCCCTGTGGATGGCCAATCCGGGCGCGCGGCGCATCGTACGCCTCTACCAGCCCGACTTCGCGGCGCGCGTCGCGAGGATCGACCCGACGCGGGCGCTGGGGCGCATCCCCAACGGCTGGGGATCGCCGGATCTCATCGCCTCGCTGTTGCGCGCCGACCAGGAGCATTACCTGCCGGACAATCTCCTGTTCAAGGCCGACATCACCTCGATGGCGTTCGGACTGGAGCTGCGCAGCCCCTTCCTCGACCACCGGGTGATCGAGTTCGCGTCCACGGTGCCCGCGGACTGGAAGGTGCGCGGCCGCACCGGCAAGTGGTTCCTGCGCCACGCGTACCGGGGGAGGATCCCGGACGTCGTCCTGCGAGCGCGGAAGGCCGGCTTCGGGCTGCCGATCGACCACTGGTTCCGCGGCCGTCTGCACGAGGCGGCGGCCGACCTGCTCCTGGGCGCCGACGCGCGCTCGCGCGTCTACCTCAAGCGCGACGCCGTCGCCGCCGTCCTCAAGATCCACCGCTCCGGCCAGCGCAACTACGACGAGATGATCTGGACCATCCTGATCCTGGAGATCTGGCTGCGCGTGCTGCACGACCGGCGGGCGCGGGAGGCGGCATGAGCGGGGGGACGGTGCGCGTCTGCCACGTCATCACCCGGCTCGATCTCGGCGGGGCCCAGGAGAACACGCTGTACACCGTGGGCCATCTCCGCGCCCCGTTCGCGGCCAGCCTCGTGTGCGGCCGCGGCGGGCTCCTGGACGATGAAGCCTCGGGCCTGCCGGGCGTGCCGGTCACCTTCCTGCCGTCGCTCGTCCGCCCCGTCCGCCCGTGGCGGGACCTGCGCGCGCTCCGGGACCTGGCGCGCCTCTTCCGGAGCGAGCGCCCGCAGGTGGTGCACACGCACTCCTCCAAGGCCGGGATCCTGGGGCGGGCCGCCGCTCGCCTGGCCGGGGTCCCGGTGGTCGTGCACACGATCCACGGCTTCGGGTTCAACGACCTGCAGCCGGCGCCCCTGCGCGCGGCGCTCGTCGCCCTGGAAAGAGCCGCCTCCCGCTTCACGACCCAGTTCATCGCCGTGTCCCGCGCCAACCTGGAGAAAGGGATGGCCCTGGGCATCGTGCCGCGCGGCCGGGTCCGCCTGATCCGCAGCGGCATCCCGATCGCGGCCTTCGAGACGGCGGGGCGCGATGAGGCCCTGCGCTCCGGGATCGCGCTGCGGCGGGAAATCGGCCTGCCGCGCGACGCGCCGCTGGTCGGGATGGTCGCCTGCCTGAAGCGGCAGAAAGACCCTCTCACCTTCGTGGAGGCCATGGCCCGGGTGGCGGCCGCCCTGCCGCGGGCGGCCTTCGTGGTGGCCGGGGACGGCGAGCTGCGCGCCGCGGTGCAGGCACGGTGCGAGGCCAGAGGGCTCGCCGGGAAACTGCGCCTGCTCGGCTGGCGAAGGGACATTCCCGGGGTGATGGCGGCCCTCGACGTCCTGGTCCTGGCCTCGCTCTGGGAAGGGCTTCCGAAGGTCCTGCCGCAGGCGATCGCCGCCGGGGTGCCGATCGTGGCCACCGCGGTTGACGGGACGCGCGACGTCCTGCGCGACGGCGTGAGCGGCCTCCTGTGCGCGCCGGGGGATGCCGCGGCCATCGCCTCGGGCGTGATCCGGCTTCTGAACGACCCGATCCTCGGCCGCACGCTGGCCGGGCGGGCGCGCGCCGTCCTCCCGGAGTTCGACATCGACGCCATGGTGCGGGCCCAGGAGGATCTCTACCTGGAGCTTCTGGGCGCCGCCGGCTGCCGGGACGCGGCCCCGCGGGGAAATCAGGCGGGAGCCCCGGAGAAGGCTCTTGCGGTGAAGCATTAAATAATGATGGGCCGGCGGCCACCTGCGCGGCTCGCCTCCGGACGGCAACTCCTTGCGTGCGTATGACTTGACTCTTCGGGGCGCGGGGTTATATTGAAACTTGGCCGGCGCCGCCCGGCGCCGGCGAGCTCGGGGTCCACCATGGCGGTCCTGGAACTCTCCGGCGTCTCAAAGAGCTATCGGACCCACCTGTCGATCCACAAGTACTGGATCCTGCGCGACCTCTCGCTGTCGGTGCGGGAAGGGGAGATCTTCGGCTTCATCGGCACGAACGGCGCCGGCAAGACCACGACCATCAAGCTTGCCTTGGGGCTGATCTTCCCGGACTCCGGATCGATCCGCCTGTTCGGCGAGGATGCCGCGAGCGTCCAGGTCCGCCGGCGCCTCGGTTTCCTTCCCGAGAACCCGTATCTCTATGACTACCTGACGGGAATCGAGTTCCTCGACTTCCACGCGCGTCTCTTCGGCCTGGGCGCCGCCGAGCGTCGCCGCCGCGTGCGCGAGCTCCTCGAGCGGGTGGGCCTCGGCAACCGCGGCGAGCGGCAGCTGCGCCACTACTCCAAGGGGATGCTGCAGCGGATCGGCTTGGCGCAGGCCCTGGTCAACGATCCCGAGCTGGTAATCCTGGACGAGCCGATGTCGGGCCTCGACCCGATCGGCCGCCGCGAGGTGCGCGACATCATCCTCGATCTGAAGGCGCGCGGCCGGACGATCTTCTTCTCGACCCACATCCTCTCGGACACCGAGATGATCTGCGACCGGGTCGGGCTCCTGGTGCGGGGGAGCCTGAAGGCCGTCGGGCGCATCGACGACCTGGTCTCGCGCGAGGTGCGCTTCTGGGAGGTCGGGCTCAAGGGCGTGCGGGAGCAGGGCCTGCCGTGCGGGCAGGTCGTGTCGCGGCGCGACGACCAGATCCTGGTGCGGGTTGCATCGCAGGACGAGCTGCACCGGCTGCTCGCGCTGGTGAACGGGCGCGGCCCCTCCCTCCTGTCGGTCACGCCGGCCCGCCAGTCGCTCGAGGACCTGTTCATCCGCGAGGCGCGCGGCGAGGCGCCTCCGGCGCCGGAAGAGGCCCGTGCCGGCTAGGGTCTTCGCCATCGCGCTCAACACCTTCCGGGAGGCGATCCGCAACCGCGTCCTTTACCTGCTTCTGGTGTTCGCGGTGGCCATGATCTCGTTCGCGCAGATCCTGTCGCTCCTGACGGTCGGCAGCGAGGACAAGATCATCAAGGACTTCGGGCTGGCGTCGATCGACGTCTTCGGGGTCCTGACCTCGGTGTTCATCGGCATCGGCCTGGTCAGCAAGGAGATCGAGCGGCGCACCGTCTACACCCTGCTGGCGAAGCCGATCCATCGCTACGAGTTCGTCCTCGGGAAGTACGCCGGCCTGGTGCTCACGCTCCTGGTCAACACCGCCGTGATGACGCTGTGGTTCCTGATCATCCTGGCGGTCAAAGGGATGTTCGACCCGCGCCTGCTCCTGGCCGTCCTCCTGCTGTTCTTCCAGTTCCTGTTTATCACCGCCCTGGCCGTGCTCTTCTCGTGCCTGTCGAGCCCGATCCTGGCGAGCGTCTTCACTCTCTGCCTGTACGTCATCGGCCATCTTCTCTGGAGCCTCGATCTGCTCCAGGCCAAGCTGAAGGGCGGCGCGGCGAGGGCCCTGTGCGACGTCCTCTACTACCTCTTGCCGAACCTGGCCAACTTCGACATCAAAGGACAGGTGGTGCACGGGCTGCCGGTCGCCGCGGGCACCCTCGGCCTGGCTACCGCCTACCTGGTCCTTTACGGGGCCGCGGTCCTGGCGGTGGCCTGCGCCGCCTTCCAACGCAAGGAGCTGCAATAAATGAGGCCGGAGGCGCGGTCCCGGGACCGCCGCATGCCGGCCCTGCTGGCCCTGGCCGCGCTCGGGGCCGCGATCCTGGTGCAGGGGCGGATCGAATCCCAGGCCCACGAGCGCTCCGCCGTCCACCCGCTGCTCTACCTGCCCTCGGGGAAGTACCTCAAGGTCGCGGCGCTCGGTTTCGACGACATCCTGGCCGACCTGATCTATCTCTGGTCGATCCAGTACTACGGCGACTACGCCATCGAGGAGCGCTATGACTACCTCGAGAAGATCTACACCGAGGTGATCGCCGAGCTCGACCCTCGCTACATCGACCCGTACCTGATCGGCTCGCTCATCATGAGCGCCGAGGCGCGCAAGCCGGAGATGGCGCTGCGGCTCCTGGACAAGGGGTTCGAGAAGAACCCAGACCAGTGGATCCTGGCGTTCGAAGCGGGCTTCATCTGTTACGACGATCTCAAGGACTACGTCCGGGCGGCCGCCTACTTCGAGAAGGCGCTCAAGGTCCCCGGCGTCCATCCGCTGGTGCGACGCCTGTACGCCGGCATGTACGAGCGGGCGGGGGACAAGCGGGCCTCGCTGCGGGAATGGGCCGAGATCTACGAGACGGCGGGCGACGATTACGTGCGGCAGGTCTCGGCCAGCCACGTGCACGACCTGGAGGTCGAGGTGGACCTCATGGACCTCAAGGAGGCGGTGGCCCGCTTCCGGCGGCAGGCGGGCCGGCCGCCGGAGCGCCTGGGGGAGCTGGCGGCGAGCGGCCTGCTGCGGGAGATCCCGCGCGATCCCGAGGGGCGTGAGTACCTGTACGATCACGACAGGGGCGCGGTGTCGTACCGTGGCAGCCTGATCCTTGCCCGCTAGGGCGGGGACTCGGAGGAGGCCGGGCGCATGAACGAGATCGTCCTCTGGGTCTTCGTCATCGCCGCCGGCGCCTGCGTCGGCTCGTTCCTGAACGTCTGCATTCACCGCCTGCCGCGCCGCCGGTCGATCGTGCGCCCGCGATCCGCCTGCCCGCACTGCGGCGCCCCGATCGCCTGGTACGACAACCTGCCGATCCTCAGCTTCCTGCTGCTGCGGGGGCGTTGCCGCCATTGCCGGGCGCCGATCGGCCTCGGCTACCCGCTGGTCGAGGCCTCCACGAGCCTCCTGTTCGCCGCGCTGCTGCACGCGCGCGGGCCGACGCCGGAGTTCCTGCTGCAGGCCTTCCTGGGCGCCTGCCTGATCGCGCTGATCCTGATCGACGCGCGCCACCAGATCCTGCCTAACGCCATCACCCTCCCCGGCATCGCCGTGGGCCTGGTCACGAGCCCGCTGCGCGCGGCGCCCGGGGACGCGGCGGGCGCGGCCTGGGACTCGCTCCTGGCGGCCGCCCTGGGCTTCGCGATCCCCTGGATGGTCAACGCCGGCTACCGGATGTGGCAGGCCGCGCGCGGCGTGCCGCGCGGCGAGCGCGAGGACGGCATCGGCCAGGGCGACTTCAAGCTGCTGGCGATGATCGGCGCCTTCCTCGGGGTGCGCCTGCTGCTCTTCTGCCTTTTCATCGGCGCGGTCGCGGGGGCCGCCTTCGGCCTGCTCATGATGCGCTACCGGGGCTATGGCTGGAAATCGAAGCTGCCGTACGGCGTGTTCCTCGGGGGCGCGGCGATCCTGGCGCTGTTCGCCGGCGAGCCCTGGGTCCGCTGGTACCTGCGCCTCGCCGGGCTCGGCCCGTGAGGGGGTCGCTGCTCAAGAGCTACGAGGGCCAGGTGAAGGTCTTCCTGGTCCTTCTCGTGCTGTTCCTGGCGGTCGCCATCTACTTCAACGTCCACCTCCTGGTCCTGGCGCGCAACGCCATCCAGGAGGAGACGAGCCGCAGGCTCGCCCTCGAGGCCGACCTGGTGCGGGCCGAGCTGGAGCGCGACCAGATGCTGCGCGGCCTGCAGGCGGCCCCCGACACTCCACCCTACATTCCGCCGACCTTCCTCGATCGGATGGCGCGGGTCAAGGGGATGATGGCGATCGCACTGCTGACCCCGGAGGGACGCGTCGTGTCGTCCTCCGATCCCGCTCGCGTGGGCCAGGTCGACGCCTTCCTCGTCCGGGAGGGAGGCGTCCGCCTGCGCCGTCTGGCCAACGGTGGCAGCGTCATCGCGCCGCTCGACCGCCCGCCGCGCTCGGACTTCGCCACGCTCCGCGCCTACCGGCCGATCCAGGACAAGAGCCACGTGACGGTCGCGCTGATCGAGGTCGAGGAATCGGTCCCCGCGCTGGCCTCGGTCGACCTCAACCTGCGCACCATCGCCTCGCTGCAGGCGGGCGGCCTGGTCTTCGTCCTGGCCCTGGTGATCGTCTTCGCACGCTGGCTTCTGCAGCCGTACCGAAAGCTGCTGCGCGCCGCCGGCGAGGCCCCCGGGGCGCTGGCGGGGCTCGCGGAGCGCGGCGGGCGGGACGAGCCCGACTACCTGGTCGCCGCGTTCCAGGGGGTGGTCGACAAGCTGCGGGACCAGGAGCAGGAGCTGCAGGGCCTGAAGCAGCGCCCCGGGACGGCGGAGGCCTCCTCCCTGCCGGGGGAGCACCTGATACGGGGCATGACCAGCGCCGTCCTGGTCTTCGATCGCGACGGCCGTCTCTCCGTCCTGAATCCGGCCGCCGAGCGCCTGCTCGGGCTGCCGGCGGCCTCCGCCCGCGGGCGCAAGTACGGCGATCTTCTGGGGGGCAACTGGAAGCTGGTCGATCTGGTCGAGCGATCCCTCCGTGATGGGGAGAGCCACTCGCGCGAGGTGGTGCCGCTGGCGTCGCCGTCCGGGAAGGTCACCCACCTCGGAGCCATGATCTCGCCGATCCGATCCGCGGCGGAGGGGCCGTCAGGGGCCGGGGCCAGTGAAGGGGCTCTCTGCCTGCTGGCGGACTTGACCGAGATCAAGTCGCTGCGCGAGAAGGTGGGGCTGAAGGAAAACCTGGCGGCGCTGGGGGAGATGTCGGCCGGGATCGCGCACGAGTTCCGCAACGCCCTGGCCACGATCCAGGGCTTGGCGCGGCTGATCGCGCGCGGCGAGAGCAATGGTGACGGCGGCGGGCCAGCGGCGGCGCGCGAGCACGCCGAGACGATCCTGCGCGAGGTCGGGGGGATCGAGAAGGTGGTGGGCGATTTCCTGCGTTTCGCGCGCCCGGTCCATCTCGACCTGGAGGAGGTCGACCTGGAGGGGATGACGGAGGACCTGGTCCGCGATTTCCGTGCAGACCCGCAGAACGCCGGCATCGCGATCGATCGGGAGGGGATCTTCCCGCGCCTGGTGGGAGACGAGACTCTGATCCGGCAGGCCCTGCAGAATCTGCTACGGAATGCGGCCGAGTCGTGGGGGACGGGACGCGCGGCGCCGGTCCGGCCGGGCAGCGCATCACGCTTCGCGGGGCGCGTGAGGAGGGGCCCCAAGGCGGGGCACGCATCGTGGTCGAGCACAACGGCCCGGGCATCGCCGCCGCGGACCTTCCGCGCATCTTCACTCCGTTCTTTACGACCAAGGACCGCGGAACCGGCCTGGGGCTGGCGCTGGTGCAGAAGACGGCCGTGGTCCACGACGGTCGCGTCGAGGTGGAGAGCCGGGAGGGAGAAGGCGCGCGCTTCTCCCTCGTCCTTCCCGCCCGTCCGGCCACGGCCGAGTCGCCCGCGCCGCTGTGACCCCGCGCCCCATCGGCGTCGGTCAGGGGTCGGCTCGCCTCGCAGTGATTCTCGACCGCCGTTACATTCCGTAACAACGCAGGCCACGATCACCTTCTCGAAATCGTCCTCCGCGCAGCCTCGGTTCTGCCAATTCAAGCGGCTGCACCACTTGCATCCGCCCGCGCCGCCCCCGCAGGGCGTGGCACGGAACGTGCTGACCCGTGTGAGCGTTGGCCGGCCGGGAAGGGCGGCCAGCTCAAAGGAGCGACGGACCCCGATGAGCCAGACCCGCAGGCACGACATCGCGATGGAGCGTCGGGCGATCGGCGAACGAGGCTCGGAAGGGTTCTCGCTCCCCGAGCTCCTGGTGGTGATCTTCCTGATGGGGATGTTCGTGGTCTTCGGCGGCCCGGCGCTGAACGAGGCGTTCAAGTC
>QHXZ01000005.1:0-1151 GCA_003223165.1 Acidobacteriota bacterium | reverse complement strand
TCACGGTGAACATGCCCGACGGCGTCAACATCGAGACCACGAGCGCCGCCAGCATCACCTTCAACATCTACGGCTCGACCGGGGCGGGCGGCAGCCAGACGGTCGTCGTCAGCACGCCGATCAACGACAGCCGCAACGATCGCTACACCATCAGCGTGACGGCGACGGGAACGGTCTCGTCGGCGTACAGCACCTTCTAGCCATGGACGCGAAGCGAGGGCTCGACACGATGAACGGGACTTGCAGGACCCGCAGGAGCGAGGAGCAAGGCTTCAGCCTGGTCGAGGTGGTCATCGCCATCGGCGTCCTCGCCGGGGTGCTGATCTCGATCTCCTCGATGTTCATCATGGGCGGCCGCCAGGTCAAGACCGGCAAGACCATGACCGAGGCGACGGCCCTGGCGCACGCCATCATGGAGACGCTCGACGCGCAATCGTTCCTCGCCCTCTATACCAACCTGGGGGCGGCCGGCACCGACCAGACGATCACGGTCTCCAGCAACGTCACCGGCAGCCCGATCGTCTCGTGGCAGACGGAGATCTCACGCAAGCTGGCGAACGGGGTCGGGAGCGTCCGCCTCGACCCGTTCGGCGGCGCGGCCATCCCGTCGACCTTCGGGAGCTGCGTGGCGATCAAGGTGACGGTGACCCTGGCCTGGAATGAGCTGGGAAGGGCCCAGACGGTCCAGGTCTCGACCATGAGGTTCTAGGGGAGGAGTCTGTAAGCCGCCGGGCACGAGCCGGGCGGCGGAACGGAGGCCAGCGTGTTCACGAACCGGATGTCCGGGAATGTCGGCGACAGGGGCTTCAGCCTGATCGAGATGCTGGTGGCCTCGGCGATCTTCGCCATCGCGGCCGCCGTGGCGTTCATTCTCTACAGCTCCGCCCAGAAGTCATACAAGGCCGGCGAGACCTTCAGCGACCAGCAGCAGGCGACGCGGGTGGCCTTCGACCGGATGACGTCCGACATCCGTCTGGCCGGCTTCAATACGAACCCGGACGGCGACACGTCGCGGGTGGACGAGCAGATCGAGGGGGCCTGGTCGACCGCGGTCACCGTGCGCGGTGATTTCGACTTTGAGGACACCTCCGCCAACACCACCCCAGAGACCGACCTCAAGGGCGCGGCCTACAGCACCGTCTCGACCGGCA
>QHXZ01000004.1 GCA_003223165.1 Acidobacteriota bacterium | reverse complement strand
TTGAGGGCGATGAGCACCTCGTCGGGCACATAGTGGCCGCGCCGCGGGAGCGACAGTCGCCGGATGATCTCCCGCCGATCGGGACCCCGGAGATCGCCCATCGCCGAGCGACCGCGGGGCCGCACGACGACCACGGGACTGACCCTGCCATGGGGATCCGTCCGGGACCCGAAACCGTCCGCCCCGACGCTGGCGGTGGAGCCATCGTAAAGGACATAGGTTTGGGTGGATGCCGAGGGCTCGTCGGCTCGGCTCGATGCCTGGACGGCGCTCGGGTTGGCCTGCGCGCGGCGAGCGCGCCGGGCCAGCTCGCCGCCGCGCTGGCCGGCCGGGATCGCGGCCGGGACCAGGGTCGAGCTCAAGAGGAAGCAGGTCAGGGTCGACAGCGCCGCGGCCCCGCGGCGGGCGCCAGATAGCATGGAAGGCCCTCCTCGCACGTAAATGGATTGGCGTATGGACCGACATTCTATATCGGGCCGGGCGTCGCAGGAAATCCCTCGACCTGGAAAAGAGCCGCCTGTCGCGGGTTGTGCGGCCGCGCCCCTGGACCATCCTCGACGCGGTATCATAGGGATAGATTTCATGACGCTGCGCGCGAAGCTGGTCCTGGCGCTGATGATCGTGGCCCTTGTCCCCATGGGTGTCGCCCTCGCCCTGCCGATGCTCCAGGCGGAGAGACAGGCCCGCCAGGAGGCGTCGCGACGGCTGGAGAGGGCGCGGCGCCAGGCCGGCATCCTCATCGAGCGGGAGAAGAAGGAGGTCGTCTCGCGCCTGGCGCAGGTCGCGGCGGAGCTGGCCCGCGATCGCCCCGACCGGCTGCCCCTGTGGCAGGGGGCCGCTGCGGCAGGGCCCGTGGCGCTCGCCCTGGCCGAGCGTTACGGGCTCGATCACCTGGAGGTGCGCGACTCCCGGGGGGCGCTCCTGGCGGTCTCCGACGCGGATCCCCGGAGCGATCCCGCCGTCGACCTGCCGTCCCTCGAGGAAGGGGAGGTGGCGCTGCGGCCGCTTCCCTACCCGTCCTATGCCGCCGACAGGCGGGTGGCGTATTTCATCCGCCGGACGGCCTCCCTCGGCCGCGGCGCCTTCACCCTCATCGGAGGGCGGATCGTCGGCCGCGCGCTGATCGAGGGGATCAGCGCGATCGTCGAGCAGCCGGCGGCCCTGGTGGACGGCTCGGACCGGATGGTGGAGCTGGCGGGGGATCCGTCCACCGCGGCCCCCGCGATCACCGGAGACATCCCCTTGGGGGAAGGCGGCTGGCGCGTCAGGGTCTTCGTGCCGGCCGGAGACGCCCGGGAGACGCGGCGCGGGCTCGTCGCCGCCTTCGCGAGAACGGCCCCGCTGGCCGCCGCGAGCGCGCTCCTCGTGGGCCTGCTGCTGGCAGGGGGGATCTCGCGATCCATCCAGGCGCTGGCGGCGCGCGCCGAGGCGACCGCGGTCGAGGCGGCCGGGGAGCCGCTGTCGCCGATCCAGGGCGGGGACGAGGTCGGCCGCCTGGCGCTGGCGTTCGATCGGATGCTCGAGGCGCTGTCGCAGAGCGAGCGCCAGCGCGGGGCCGCCGAGCGCATCGCGGCCTGGCAGGAGGTCGCCCGGCGCATCGCGCACGAGGTCAAGAACCCGCTCTCCCCGATCCGGCTCGCCGTGGAAAATCTGCGACGGTCGCGGCTCAAGGCCCCCCTGGAGTTCGAGCGCTCCTTCGAGGCGGAGACGGCCACGATCCTCGAGGAGGTCGAAAGCCTGCGGAAGCTGGTCGAGGAGTTCTCGCTGTTCGCCCGCCTGCCGCGGCCGCAGGCGGTGGCCTGCGACCTGCGCCAAGTCGTCGCGCAGACCCTGGCCTTCTTCGCGCCCCGCGTCCAGGCCGCCGGGGTCACGGTGGAGGTCGCCGACGAAGGCTTCTCGGAGCCCGTGATGGCCGACCCGGAGCAGATCGGCCGGGCGCTCAGGAACGTGGTGGCCAACGCCCTCGACGCACTGGAGGACCTCGGGCCGCAAGGGGAACGCCGCCTGACCATCGCCCTGCGGCCGATGGTCGCGGCGCGGGGAGGAGCGCGGGCCCGCTGCGCCGAGATCGAGGTTCGCGACACCGGCGTCGGCTTCGAGCCGGAGACGCTCCGGCGCGTCTTCGAGCCGTACTTCACCACCCGCGCCGGGCGCGGCGGCACGGGGCTGGGGATGGCGATCGCCTATCGCATCGTCGCGGAGCACGGCGGCCGCGTCCTGGCGGACGGCGCGCCGGGGCGGGGCGCGACCATCACTTTGCGTCTCCCCGTCGAGGGCCCGCCCGCGGCGGGTCCCGAGGGGGCGCGACCCGGGACGACCTCCCCTCGAGGGGTGCCCGCCTGAGGAACGATGCCGACCATCCTGATCGTCGATGACGAGAAGAACATCCGGGCGAGCCTGGCGCGCAGCCTGCGCCTGGAGGGGTACGCCACGCTCGAGGCGGCCGACGGCGCGCAGGCCCTGGATCGCCTCGAGAGCGACGAGATCGACCTGGTCATCCTCGACCTTCAAATGCCCGTCCTCGACGGGATCGGCCTCCTCGAGAAGCTGGCCGCCCGGAGCCGCAAGGTGCCGTCCCTGGTCCTCACCGCCCACGGCACGATCGAGACCGCCGTGCGGGCGGTCAAGCTCGGAGCACTCGACTTCATCGAGAAGCCGCCGGCGGTCGAGCGCATCCTGCTCGCCGTGTCGAACGCCCTGCGCCTGACGCGCCTCGAGGAGGAGAACCGCCGGCTGGCGGAGGAGTCCGGACTCGGCGGCCGGCTGCTCGGGACCTCCCCGCCGATGCGGCGCCTGGCGGAGACGATCGCACGCGTGGCGCCCACCGACGCCGGCATCCTCCTGGTGGGAGAGAACGGCACCGGGAAAGAGCTCGTGGCGCGCGCCATCCACGAGCAGAGTGCGCGCCGCGAGCGGCCGCTGGTCACGGTGAACTGCGCCGCCATCCCCGAGACCCTGTTCGAGAGCGAGCTGTTCGGCCACGCGAAGGGCGCCTTCACCGGCGCCCTGGAGAACCGGCGCGGCAAGTTCCAGCAGGGAGACGGGGGGACGATCTTCCTCGACGAGATCGGGGAGCTGCCGCCGGCGCTGCAGCCGAAGATGCTGCGGGTCCTCGACTCGGGCGAGATCGAGCGCGTGGGCGGCCGCTCCGCCGAGCGCGTGAACGCACGCCTCATCGCGGCCACCAACCGGGACCTGGAAGCCGAAGTGGCGGCGGGCCGCTTCCGCCAGGACCTCTACTACCGCCTGCTGGTCGTCCAGCTGACGGTGCCTCCCCTGCGGGAGCGGCGAGAGGACATCCCCCTCCTGGCGCGGCACTTTCTCGAGGCCGCCTGCCGCCGGAACCGCATCCACCCCAAGCCGATCTCCGAGCCGGCGATGGCCATGCTGGAGGGCCACGACTGGCCCGGGAACGTGCGCGAGCTGCGCAACGCCATGGAGCGCATCGCGATCCTGGTCGCGGACGACGTGGTGCGCGACGATCACCTGAAGGCCCTCCAGACGGCCGGCCCCACCCGCGCGACCGGCCGCGCGGGCGCCGGCGCAGCGGCGACGGTCCCCGCCGCCGGCACGCCCGGGGGCGCCGACGGGACCGGTGGCCGAGCCCGGGCGGAGGCTTCGGGCACCCCGCTCGATCTCGCCACCCAGCTGATAGGCCACGAGAAAGCGATCATCCTGGCCGCCCTCGAGCGGCACCGCTGGCGCATGTCGCGGGCGGCCCGCGAGCTGAACCTGGAGCGCAGCCACCTCTACAAGAAGATGAAGGCCCTCGGCATCGAGCGGCCCGCCGACGACTGAAGCACCGCGCCTCCACGAAGCGCCGCGGAGGCGTGTCAAGTCGCACACGGTCCGTGTCCCGCCGTCACGCCGGGACCCCGCGGACTTCCCGGATCACGCCGAAACCCCTTGAATGGCGCCCATTTCAGCGGATCACGCGCTGGCACGCTCCTCGCTCTTCCCTCGCTGCGTCCCGGCCACCCGTTGACGGGATTCTCCGCCGGGCCAGAAGAGGTGAACCATGCACGATCACGGCAAGAAGAGTAGTGCCCTGCACCCGATCGAGATGGCGCTCGGCGTCGTCGCGGCCGCCGCGTTCCTGGGCGGCTGCTCCGGGCAGAAGCCGGCCGAGGCGCCCCGGCCGATCGTTTCCACGGCCGCGCCGGCGGCGGAGCCGATTCAGCCGACGGGGACCGATGGCGTGAGCACGCCCCCCTCGGTCGCACCCCCGTCCGCCGAGGAGGTCCGCGCCGCCTGGCGTGAAGGCGTCGCCCTGTTCGAGAAGGGTGACTATGTGGGGGCTTCCTCACGGCTGCAGATCGCCGCCGAGCGCCGGCCCGACCAGCCGTACGCTCAGTACCTCCTCGGCATCGCGCTCTGGAAGGCGGGCGATCTCGAAGGCGCGGGTCCGGCGCTCGAGCGCGCCGCGACGCTCGACCCGAAGTCGGTCCGCACCTGGATCAACCTGGCGCGCGTGCGGCTGCAGGGCGGCGACCCTCAAGGCGGGCTCGTGGCGGCCGACTCGGCCCTTGCCATCGAGCCGGGTTCGGCGGACGCCCTGCACCAGCGCGGGCGCGCCCTGACGGGCCTCAAGCGCGGCGATGAGGCGCTCGAGACCTTGAACCGCGCCCACCAGGCCGATCCGGAGAACGGCTACATCGGCAACACGCTCGGCTACCTGCTCATCCTGATGGGCCGGCCACAGGAGGCGCTGCCGTTCCTGGAGGCGGCGCGCGAAAAGCTTCCCCAGGTCGCCTACGTGCGCAACAATCTAGGCGTCGCCTACGAGCGACTCGGCCGGACGCCGGAAGCCCTGGAGGAGTACCGGGCGGCGGTCGGCGCCGGAGACTCCGAGGGGAAGGGTGCGGCCAGCCTCACCCGCCTCGGGCCCCTCGTCCCCGGCACCGAAACGGCGCAGGGCCCGGCGGGCACCGGGGACGGGACGCCGGTGGCGCACGACGTCCTTCCCGCAGAGGAGCCGGACAACCACTGACCGCGGGCGGCGTGCGCCCGGATCCCCCCGGGCGCGCGCCACGTGGTCATCGAGCGCGGAGGTCGGGAGCCCTGCGGGACCCGGCCTCCGCGCGCGCTGTTTAGGGAGCCGCCCGGGGGCGTTCTCCGAGCGCGCTCGCGCCGCACACAACGACCAGACGCCAAGGGCTCCGGAGCAGTCCTCCGAAGGGATAGCAGGTGACCAGGGTGAGGCGATCCTCGCCGGCGGGATCGAGCACGTCGGTCCTCTCCCGGGGCAGGATGGCCAGGCTGCGGACCGCATAGCGTCGCAGTCCGGACCGGGTCCGTAGCCGGACTTCGTCGCCCGGGAGCAGGTCCCTCATGAATGCCGCCCAGGTGTCGCGGTGCCCGGCCAGGACGACGTTGCCAGGCTCGCCCGGCAATGCCGAGCCGCTCACGTGAGCGAGGCCGAATGCGAGCGACGGTCCGGAAGCGCCGGAGAGGACGGCCCGGCGCAGGCCGATCCGGGGGACCTCGAGGCGCGCCACGGGATGCATGTCGGCCCACGGCCACGGGCGGTGAGCTCGGCCGTCTGTGAGCTGGGCCTCCCAGGCACGGTCGATGAGCACCGCCGCGAGGCCCGCCTTCGCCTTGAGGTACGCCTGCCCGCCGAGAAGGGCGAGGCCGCTCCCGGCGAGCAGGATCGATGCGGTCAGGGCAGGACCCGGCTTCGTCACGGCCGATCAAGCCGCGTTGCGGCGCCAGCGGAGCCCCAGCCGACGCAGCGACGCCACGAACGCTCCTGCCAGCAACAGGAACAGCCCGAGCCTCGTCAGCAGGGGACCGGATGTGCCGGTCTGCGGCAGGGTCCCTTCGAGCAAGGTGGATCCATCCGGCAGGGCGCCGGTGACCCGACGGGTCGTCGCGGCGCCGCGCGCCGAAGGAAACTCCTCGACCGCCACCAGGCTCGTGTAGCGCGTCACCAGGTCGAACCTCTGCGCCACGCCGATCACCTCCCGCCGCACGGTGGGTTCGTCGGCGCCGCGGCGCAGTCCGTCCATCAAGTCCTCCACCTTTGCCCGCGCCCAGCGCGTCGCCACGCCCGATCCTCGCGCCGTGTCCGGCGCCACGCCGAGATCGATCCGGATCGGTCCGCCCGCCACCTGGCCCGTCAGGCTGGCGCGCGCCGCGCCCCCCGAAGGCCCCATGCGGAACGAGACGAACAGCGGCTCGCCGGCGTACAGGTCGGGCAGCCGCTGCGGGTAGGTCTCGATCGGAGAGGTCGCCGCGGAGGAGGCCTCCTCCCATGCGAGCGACAGGTCGCTCATGACCGGCCGGTCGATGCGCTCCAGGAACGATCCCATGCGCCTGCCGGCCTCCGCGACGTTGCCGATGAACTCGCACGCTCCGCGCCCGACCCCGGCGAGCCGCCGGACGAGGTACCGGTTGGGCGCCGATCCGATGCCGATGATGTGCAGGCGGGCCTTCCCCAGGAGACGCGTCACCTGGGCCAGGACCTCGTCCTCGTTGTCGACCGCGCCGTCGGTGATCAGGACGAGACGCTGCGCCGGCCACGGGTCGGCGTCCGCCAGCATCCGCATCCCGCGCACCAGCGCCGGCGAGATCTCCGTGCCGCCGGAGGCTCGGAGCGACGCGACCCAGGCGCGGGCTTCGTCCAGCTCCGACCCTCTCGCCGGCAGGAAGCGCTCGCGGAAGCTCTCGTTCCGGTCATTGAACTTCAGGATGTCGAAGGTGTCGCCGGGACGCAGCCGGCCGATCGCCTGGAGCAGGGCCTCCCGTGCCTGCGCGATCGACGGGCCGTCCATCGATCCCGATACATCGATGACGAACAGGGTCTCGGTCGGCAGCCCCTGGCCGGCGGCGCTCTCAGGGAGAGGCGGCAGGAGCATCATCAGGCCGTAGCGTCCGTCTTCGCGGTCCTCGACGAAAACGGTCCCCTCGGGCCGATCGTCCCGCCGCAGCCTCCAGCGCAGGACGAAGTCGCGGTCCGCGACGACGGGCCCCCCCTCGAGGCGGACGCGCCAGGCCGCTCCCTCGGGCTCCCAGCGAATCGGGTGAGAGGCCGAGCGGACGTTCTCCAGCGCCACGCCGGAGTCGATGCGGACGTCGATCCTGGCGCGCGGGGCCTGGGGGTTCTCCGGTTTCACGAAGCTTTCTCCGATCCCCTGCTGCGGGACGGAGCCGTCCGACCGCGCGGGGGTGTAGCGCGGGGTGAAGGTCAGCGGGAAGACGAGGCCGAACTCCCCGTCCTCGTACGAGACCTCCCCGAGGTACCGCAGCGCCACCACGATCGTCTCTCCGGGGTTGATGTTCGCCACCGAGGTCGTGAAGAGGTTGGGGCGGTGCTGAGCGACGAGGCCCGCCTTCCTTCCCTCCTGTTTCGCCCGTTCGTAGATCGCCTTCGCCTCCTCCTTCTCGCGGAGGACCGCCCGGATGAGGCGGTCACCGAGGCGCACCTCCATGCTGTCGACGGCGGCCGCTTCCGGCAGCGGGAAGACGTAGATCGCCTCGATCACCTGGGAGGTCGGGTTGTGGAAGGTCTGGACCAAGTTGCCCCGGACCATGAGTCCCGTGACCGAGAGGTCGACTTGCATGTCGACGACCGGCAGCGGAACGAGGCCCCGGGCGCTCTTCCACAGAAGCGCGCCGGATCCCGCGACCGACGGGTCCACCGGCTCCGCGGCCGGCGGCGCGTCCGGCGGCGGCGGATCGGCGGCGACCCGCGGCGGGAGGAGTGACAGCGACACGAGAAAGAGGATGACACACGCGATGCGACGGGCCGTGCGGGAACGGTCGTTTTTCATCTCTGGATCCTCCTTTGCACGACGGGCGAAGGCAGGATCCGTACCAGCGGACGGGACGCACGGATGGGCGGGATTTCGCCCTGGCGGGCGGCGGAAGCGTGGAGGACGCGACACGCAACGTGTCCTCAGGGACACGTCCGTCATGCAGGGTCGAGCCGCGCTACCGATCCGCTTCGTTTCCGGGGCCGGGATTCCGGGAGGGGTCGCTCAGCACCTGCAGGATGGCCTCGCCGTACGCCTCGGCCTTGGCCGGGCCGATGCCGCGCACGGCCCGGAGGGCCTTCTCGTCGGAGGGCCTCAGCGCCGCCAGCGCCCCGAGCGTGGTGTCGTGGAAGATCACGAAGGCGGGGACGCCGCGGCGCTTCGCCTCCGCGAAGCGCCACTTCCGGAGGCGATCGAGCAGCCCGGCGTCGGGCTCCGGCAGCGCCGCCGGCTCTTTCTTCATGCGGGGCCTCAGGCGAAGGCGCGGCTCGTGACGGGCCGCCCGCGTCTCCTTCGTCCTCGGCGCGTCGCCGCCCGGCAGCGCCAGCAGCGGCCGGCGATCGGCGCGCATGACGGCGGCGCCTTCGTCGCTGAGCGCCAGGACGAAGGCCCCGGCGCGGCCCCCCTCGATGCCGCGACGCACAAGCAATCCGGCGTCCACCAGCACCTCGAGAAGCCCCTTGACCTCGTCGAGCGCCAGGTCCTGCAGCCGGCCGAAGGTGGGGATCCGGTCGAGCCGCCGGCCGATCACCTCCCGGCTGCGGCTGCCGACGAGGACCTGGGCGATCCGCTCGACGCCGAAGCGCGCCGGCAGGCGGGCCACGGCCGACAGGGCGATGCGGACCCGCTCGAACTCCCGGTCGTCGAGCGGGCGCCCCTCGGCGCGCCGCCAGCCGAGGCAGACGTCGCAGGTGCCGCAGCGCGGGATCGCCCCCCCGCGCGCCGCCCCCGCGAAGTAGTCGTAGATGAAGCGCGTCCGGCAGCCGCGCCCGAAGGCGTAGCGCAGCATGGTGTCGAGGCGGGCCCGGTCGCGCCGCGCCTTGGCGGCCTGCGCCTCGAAGTCGATGGGCGGATCGCCCTGGCCGAAAGACCGCCCGAGCCGTTCGGCCGCCCGGCGCAGGAGACGCGCCGCCGTGCTCGCGGCCATTCCCGAGGCGGCGTCCCCGGCGGCGACCGCGACTTCGATCTCCTCGTCGTCCGTCCCTTCCCCCAGGAGGGCCCAGACGCGCCGGAACAGATCCGGGGACGGGTTCGACCCCGCCAGGAAGAACTCCTGCGTCCGCACGTCGGCCGGCCCGAACAACAGCGCGCCGCGCGCCGGCAGGCCGTCCCGCCCGGCGCGCCCCACCTCCTGGTAATACGCCTCGAGCGACCCCGGCACGTCGGCATGCGCCACGAAGCGCAGGTCCTTCTTGTCCACCCCCATGCCGAAGGCGTTGGTGGCGGCGATCACCTCGAGGCGGCCCGCCAGGAAGTCGTCCTGCACCCGCGCCCGCTCGGCGTCGCCCATCCCCGCGTGGTACCGCCCGGCCCTCAGGCGCCGGCCCTCGAGATGCGCCGCCCAGATCTCGACGTTCTTGCGGGTCGCGGCGTAGACGATGCCGGGCGGCCCGACCTCGTGCAGTAGAGCGTCGACGGCGCGGGCCTTGTCGGCGCGCGAGCGGCAAGGATCGACGGCCAGGGTCAAGTTGGGACGCTCGAACCCCGTCACCAGCTCCAGAGGATCCGACAGGTCGAGCTGGCGGGCGATGTCGGCGCGGACCTCGGGCGTCGCCGTGGCCGTGAAGGCGGCGGCCGGCACCGCGAGCTCGTGCCGGAGGGCTCCGATCCGGCCGTAGTCCGGCCGGAAATCGTGCCCCCACTGGCTGATGCAGTGGGCCTCGTCCACCACCAGCCGCGCCACCCGGATGCGGGCCAGGGCGGCGCGGAACGGGGCGCTCGCGAGCCGCTCCGGCGCGATGTACACCAGCCGCAGCCGCCCGGCGGTCAGGTCGCCCTCCGCGGCGGCGCGCTCGGAGGCTGTGAGCCCCGAGTGCAGCGCGGCCGCGGCGATCCCCCGCGCCCTGAGGCCGTCGACCTGGTCCTTCATGAGGGCGATGAGAGGCGAGACCACGACCGTGGTGCCGTCGAGCAGGAGCGCCGGCAGCTGGAAGCAGAGCGACTTCCCCGACCCGGTCGGCATGACCGCCACGAGATCGCGCCCCTCGAGGACGGCCGCCGCGGCTTCCTCCTGCCCGGGGCGGAAACGGTCGAAGCCGAAGCGCGCCTGGAGGGTCTGATGGAGGCGATCGCCGGCGCTCTCGGACGGATGAGCCACGGGATGATTCTACGCGAGAATCACTCCGCCCCATGGCTCAGGCAGAGTGTACAATCACGCCGCCGCCTCATCTAGACGATCCAACCCACTGCTCCCGAACCTCCCTGGGTCGGCGATCGGGAACGCCCTCTTCGTGTCCCGGAACGGAGGCTTGCAGTGAAGGCCACCGACCCCGTCATCGACGGTCCTTCTCCGGGGGAAGAACCGATCCGCGCCGAGCTCTTCGGCATCGAGCGGCTGGAGCAACACGCCGAGAGCCTGGCCGCGGCGCATCGCGCCACCGGGAAGCCCCCCGGAGGGCGGGCCCTTCTCCCCAGGGTGCGCGAGAACGCGCGCGTGCTTCTGGCCGCGTACCGGGACATCGCCGCAACCGTCCTGGCGAAGCAGGAGATTACGCCCGCCGCGGAGTGGATCCTCGACAACTTCCACGTCGTGGACGAACAGCTCCGGGGGATCCGGGACCACCTTCCGGGCGGCTATTACCGCCTCTTGCCGAAGATCGCCGCGGGCCACCTCGCGGGATGCCCGCGCGTCTATGGGCTGGCCTGGGCCTACGTGGCCCATACCGACAGCCGCTTCGAGCTGGAGACGCTGCAGCGATTCGTCCGGGCCTACCAGCGTGTCCGGCCGCTGACCATCGGGGAGCTCTGGGCGGTCGCCATCCATCTGCGCGTGGCCCTCGTGGAGAACCTGCGACGGCTGTCGCAGCTGATCATCCGCTCCCGCCAGGCTCGGGCCCGGGCCGACGCGCTGGCGGATCGCCTGCTGGGCCTTGGCGATCGTGAGCTCGAGCGCCCGGACGAGGTCTTGAGCGGCCTCGCCGACGCTCCCCTGGCCCGCGCGTTCGCGGTGCAGCTCGTCCAGCGGCTCCGTGGCCAGGACCCTTCGATCATGCCGGCCCCGGCGTGGCTCGAGAAGAGGCTGAGCGCCCAAGGGACCACGGCCGACGAAGCGGTGGCCCAGGAACACCAGGCCCAGGCCGCGGCAAACGTCACCGTGAGGAACATCATCACCAGCATGCGATGGATGTCCTCCATCGACTGGACCGAGTTCTTCGAGAGCGTCAGCCTGGTGGATGAAGTCCTCCGCACCGCTCCCGGGTTCGCCGCCATGGACTTCACGACCCGGAACGAGTACCGGGCCCGGATCGAGCTGCTCTCCCGACGTTCGGAGCTCTCGGAAACCGAGGTGGCGCGGGAAGCGGTGCTCCTGGCCCGGAACGCAGGCCGGGAGAACGGGCCGGCGCAGACGCTCCCCGGCGTCCCCGAGCGTGCCGAGGAGGACCCGGGGTACTACATCGTCGCCGGCGGCCGGAGGGACTTCGAGAGGCATCTGGGGTTTCGCGTCCCCGTGCGCATCCGGCTCCGCCGCGCCTATCGCACCCATGCGCTCTCCGGTTACCTGGGAGCGATTGCGACCCTCACCGCGCTCCTGCTTTCCGGCCTCTTGTTCATGACCTGGACCGCCGGGGCCGCCTCCTGGGTGCTGGTCCTTCTGGGGATCCTCGGCCTGGTGCCCGCCTCGGACATCGCGGTGTCGCTCGTCCACCGCCTGGTTCCGCTTCTCGTCCCACCCAGGCTGCTTCCCAAGCTCGAGCTGGCCCCGGGGGTGCCCCCGGAGCTTCGGACACTGGTCGTCGTGCCCACGCTGCTCACGCGGCAGACCGGCATCGAGGAGCAGCTCGAGCGCCTCGAGGTGCACTATCTCGCGAATCCCGAAGGCCATCTCCACTTCACCCTCCTCACGGACTGGGCGGATGCGCGCGAGGAGACGATGCCCGGCGACCAGGACCTCCTCGCCGCGCTGGCCGACGGCATCGCGCACCTCAACGTGCGATACGGGAGCCCGCCCGGGGGCGGGGAGCGGTTCCTTCTGCTGCATCGCCGGCGCCTCTGGAACGAGAAAGAGGGCAAGTGGATCGGCTGGGAGAGGAAGCGCGGGAAGCTCCATGAGCTGAACCGGCTCCTGCGCGGCGCCGGGGACACCACGTTCCTCCCCATCAACGGCCGGCCGCCCGTGGTCCCCCGGGGCGTCCGCTACGTCATCACCCTGGATGCCGACACCCGGCTTCCCAGGGGCACCGCCCGCCGTCTGGTCGGGGCCATGGCGCACCCGTTGAACCGGCCGCGCTTCGATCCCCTCAAGGGACGTGTCGTCGGGGGCTACGGGATCGTGCAGCCGCGGCTCACGCCGTCCTTGCCCACGGGCCCCGGAAGCACGGCCTATCAACGGATCATCTCGGGCCCCGGGGGCGTGGATCCCTACGCAGCCGCGATCTCCGACGTGTATCAGGACCTCTTTGGAGAGGGGTCGTACACCGGGAAGGGAATCTACGACGTCGATGCCTTCGAGGCGGCCCTCGAGGGGAAGGTTCCCGAGAACGCGCTCCTCAGCCACGATCTCCTCGAGAGCACTTTCGCGCGCGCCGGGCTGGCGACCGATGTGGATCTCTTCGAGGAATTCCCCACCAACTATGAGGTGGCCGCCCGCCGCCACCATCGATGGGTGCGGGGCGATTGGCAGCTTCTCCCCTGGATCCTGGGCCGGAGGGCTCGCATTCCCGCTCAGGGCCGCTGGAAGATGGTGGACAACCTCCGCCGCAGCCTCGCCGCGCCTGCGGCGTTCCTGGCCGCGGTGACGGCGTGGATCCTGCCGGCCGTTCCACCGCTTCTCTGGACCGGCCTGTTCGTCGGATCCGTCGTGGTGCCGGCGGTGATCCCGGTTCTCGATGGGCTCGTCCCCCGCCGCTGGGGAATCTCCAAACGAAGCTACGTGCGCGCCGTAGGCCACGACATCTTCGTGGCGCTGACGCAGACACTGCTGGCCATCTCCATGCTGACCCACCAGGCCTGGCTCATGGTGGATGCGGTGACCCGTACGCTCGCCCGGCTCTACCTCACGAAGCGCAACCTTCTCGAGTGGGTGACGGCCGCGCAGGCGGGCTACGGAGCCGACCTGAGGCTCCGGGCCTTCTACTGGCACCTCCGTTGGGGCGTGTTCCTCGCCGCCGGCGCCGGCTTGCTGTTCGTGGTGCTCAAACCGCGAGCCTTCATGGTGGCTGCGCCGTTCGTTCTCCTCTGGGTCTTGTCACCCATCCTGGCCTGGCGCATCAGCGTCCCCCCGAAGATCGCGAAGTCGCGGGTCCTCTCCTCGGAGGAGGCGCGTGCCTTGCGGCTCATCGCCCGCCGGACCTGGCGCTTCTTCGAGGCGTTCGTGGAACGGGAGGATCACGCCCTCCCGATGGACAACTTCCAGGACGATCCCGAGCCTGCCGCAGCCCACCGCACCTCCCCGACCAACATGGGGCTCTATCTCCTCGGCACGACGGTCGCCCATGATTTCGGCTGGATCGGGATTCTGGACATGGTGGAGCGGCTCGAGGCGACGCTTCAGACCATGACGAAGCTGGAACGCGTCCGCGGCCACTTCGTCAACTGGTACGACACGCGGAGCCTCCGACCCTTGGAACCGGTCTATGTCTCCACCGTGGACAGCGGCAATCTGGCCGGGCACCTGATCGCCCTGGCTCAGGCCTGCCGTGAGCTCATGCATCGCCCCCTTCCCGGCACGGGCATCTCCGACGGCATCCAGGATGCGCTTCAACTGCTTCTCGATTCGGTCGCGAAGGGAGGGCATCCCCGGCGCGTTCAGACGGCTCCGGTGGCGCGGCTGCGCGAGGCCATCGAGGCGATGTCGGCGCTCCTCCAGGATCCCCCGACGTCGTCTCCCGAACGGATCGGCCGGTTCGGAGAGCTGGAGTCCCGGGCGGACGTCCTCGTGGAGCTCGCCGGCAAGGTCGCGGCCGACGTCGAGGACGGGACCCTATCCGGAATCCTGACCTGGGCGGCGTCCGTTCGAGACTCCGTGAGGAGCCATGCCCGCGATCGGGAGGCCGACACCGCCGGCCTCGTGCACCGACTCTCCGACCTCGCAGCGCTCGCCGAAGAGCTCGTCCAGGCCATGGAATTCCAGTTCCTCTTCGATCCCTCCCGCAAGATCTTCTCCATCGGCTACCGCGTGGCCGACGGCACGCTCGATCCGAGCGGCTACGACCTTCTGGCCTCCGAGGCGCGGCTGGCCAGCTTCGTGGCCATCGCCAAGGGCGACGTCTCGCCCCAGCACTGGTTCCTCCTCGGCCGGTCCCTCACTCCCGTGGGCGGGGGGGCGGCCCTCGTCTCCTGGTCGGGGTCCATGTTCGAATACCTGATGCCGCTCCTCGTGATGCGGCAGCCCGCCCGGAGCCTCCTGGATTTCACCTGCCGCCTCGTGGTGGGGCGCCAGATCCGCTACGGCGCGGAACGCGGGGTCCCCTGGGGAATCTCCGAATCGGCCTACAACGTGCGCGATGCGGAGCTCACCTACCAGTACTCGGACTTCGGCGTTCCCGGCCTGGGCCTCAAGCGAGGGCTGTTCGAGGACGTGGTGGTGGCGCCCTACGCCAGCGCGCTCGCGGCCATGGTGGATCCCAGGGCCGCCCTGGGCAATTTCGCCCGCCTCGAGGAGGCCGGAGCCCGCGGCGCCTACGGGTTCTATGACGCGCTCGATTACACCCCCTCGAGGCTGCCGGACAAGGCCCGGGTCGCGGTGGTCCGCGCGTACATGGCCCATCACCAGGGGATGACCGTCATCGCCCTGGGGAACGTGGTCCACGAGGGAGCGACCCAGGGGCGTTTTCACTCCCATCCCATGATCCAGGCCGCGGAGCTCCTGCTCCAGGAACGGACGCCGCGCTCGGTGGCCGTGACCAGGCCCCGGGGCGAGGAGGTACTGGAGGCCGCGCACGTCCGCGATCTCGTTCCCCCGACCCTGCGGCGGTTCGAGTCGCCGCACGACATCACGCCCCGCACTCATCTTCTTTCGAACGGCCGCTACACGGTCATGCTGACCGCGGCGGGCTCGGGGTTCAGCCGGTGGGGCGACCTTGCCCTCACCCGCTGGCGGGAGGACACGACGCGTGACTGCTGGGGCACGTTCGTCTTCCTGCGGGACGTGGAAACCGGCGACATCTGGTCCGCCGGCTTCCAGCCCTGCGGCGCCGAAGCGGACCATTACGAGGTCGTCTATTCCGAGGATCGGGTCAAGATCCTCCAGCGCGACGCTTCCCTTTCGATCACGCTCGAGACCGTGGTGTCCCCCGAGGATGACGCCGAGCTGCGTCGATTGACCGTGACCAATCTCGAAAACCGGGAGCGTGAGATCGATTTCACCTCCTACGCCGAGGTCGTTCTGGCGACGCAGGCCGCGGACGAGGCCCACCCCGCTTTCTCGAACCTGTTCGTGCAGACGGAGTTCGTTCCCGGCCACGGAACCTTGCTGGCGACGCGGCGCCCGCGTTCCGCGGATGAGCCTCGAATCTGGCTCGCCCACCTGGCCGCTCCCGAGGGAGAAACGGCCGGTCCGCCGCAGTGCGAGAGCGACCGCGCCCGTTTTCTGGGCCGGGGCCACGAGGTCCGCTCACCTCTCTCCGTGGTCTCCGGGAGACCCCTTTCGAACACGACGGGGACCGTCCTGGACCCGATCGTGAGCCTGCGAGAGCGTATCGCGATCCCGCCTCGAGGGACGGCGCGTCTCGTGTTCACCACGCTCGTGGCGCGCTCCCGGGAGCAGGCCCTCGAGACCGCGGAGAAGTATCGTCAGCCTGCGACGTTCGAGCGCGCGAGCTCGCTGGCGTGGACGCAGGCCCAGGTCCAGCTGCACCATCTTCGGATCACCCGGGACGAGGCGCATCTCTTCCAGCGCCTGGCCAATCGCCTGCTGTACCTCGATCGCACGCTGCGCGCGGCGCCTCAGGTGCTGGCCGCGAACCACGGCGGCCCGTCCGGGCTCTGGGCGCACGGCATCTCCGGAGATCTGCCGATCGCCGTGGTGCGCATCGAGAGAGACGAGGAGCGGGACGTTGCGAGGCAGCTCCTGCGGGCGCACGAGTACTGGCGCTTGAAGGGGGTCTCGGCCGACCTGGTGATCCTGAACGCGAAGGGGACCTCCTACGCGCAGGATCTCCAGCAGTCGGTCGAAGCCATGGTGCGGGCGAGCCAGTCCGCGGTCGGGCACGAATCGCACGGGGAACACGGAAGCGTCTTCGTGCTGCGGGAGGACCTCCTGCCCCCGCACGACCTGGCCGCCCTGCGTTCGGCGGCGCGGGTGTTGATCCTGGCGAACCGGGGATCGCTGTCCGAGCAGGTCGTGCGCGAGCAGGCGCCCCGGCCCGAGCCGGCTCCGCCCCGGCTCCGCGTGGAGCGCGAGAGCCCTGAGACCCCACCCCCTCCCGCGTCGGATCTGGAGTTCTGGAACGGCCTGGGAGGATTCACGCCGGACGGCCGCGAATACGTCACCGTCCTGGGCCCGGGACGTTGGACGCCGGCTCCCTGGATCAACGTGGTGGCGAACCCGGCATTCGGGTTCCAGGTTTCCGAGGCGGGCGCGGGGTATACCTGGTGCGCGAACAGCCGGGAGAACAAGCTCACGCCCTGGTCGAACGATCCCGTCAGCGACGCGCCGGGTGAGGCGTTCTATGTGCGCGACGAGGAGAGCGGCTCGGTCTGGGGGCCGGCCTGCCTGCCGATCCGCGAAGAAACCGGACCGTATGTCATCCGGCACGGCCAGGGCTATAGTCGCTTCGAGCACACGTCGCACGGCATCGCTCTCGATCTGCTGCAATTCGTGCCGCTGAGCGATCCCATCAAGATCTCCCGCCTCGTTCTGGAGAATCGCTCCGGCCGCAAGCGGCGGCTCTCGGTCGTGGCCTACGTGGAGTGGGTGCTGGGGGTCGCGCGCACGGGCGCGGCGCCTTTCGTGGTCACCGAGGTGGACCCCGCGACCGGGGCCCTGTTCGCCCGGAACCCCTGGAACAGCGATTTCGCGCAGCGGGTGGCCTTCGCCGACCTGGGCGGGCGCCAGGCCTCATGGACCGCCGACCGCCTCGAGTTCCTGGGCAGGAACGCCAGCCTCGAGCATCCCACGTCGCTTCTGCGCGGAGAGAAGCTCTCGGGAAACACCGGGGCGGGCCTGGATCCCTGCGCCGCCCTGCAGACGACCGTCGAGCTGGAACCGGGGGCACGCACCGAGGTGGTGTTCCTGCTGGGGCAGGGTGGGAGCCTCGAGGAGTCCCGGTCCCTGGTCGAGCGCTACCGCGGCATGAGCTGCGACGCGGTCCTGCGCGAGGTCCAGGAACACTGGGACCGGGTGCTGGAAACGGTGCAGGTCAGGACTCCCGACCCCTCGATGGATCTTCTTCTCAACCGCTGGCTTCTTTATCAGACGCTGTCCTGCCGGATCTGGTCGCGATCCGCCTTCTACCAGTCCGGCGGGGCGTACGGCTTCCGCGACCAGATCCAGGACGTCCTGGCCCTGGCGGTGATGCGGCCCGATCTCGTGCGCGAGCACCTCCTGCGGGCCGCCGCCCGGCAGTTCAAGGAAGGCGACGTGCAGCACTGGTGGCATCCCCCCACGGGCCGCGGGGTGAGGACCCGGATTTCCGACGACCGCCTGTGGCTTCCCTACGCGGTGGCCCATTATCTCGAGACGACCGCGGACCAGGCGGTGCTCGACGAGAAGATCCCCTGGCTCGAGGGCGCGCCACTCAAGGATCGGCAGCAGGAAGCGTACTTCGAGCCCACGGAATCGCAGGAGCGGGCGACGCTGTTCGAGCATTGCGCGCGGGCCCTGGATCGGAGCCTCGACCTGGGCAGCCACGGCCTGCCCCTGATCGGCGCCGGGGACTGGAACGACGGCATGAACCGTGTCGGCCACGAGGGCCGGGGAGAGAGCGTCTGGCTGGGCTGGTTTCTCCTCGCGAACTTGAGGGAGTTCAGCCGGATCGCCGACGGGCGCGCGGAGAGCGAGCGCGCGGCACGGTGGCGGATGAAGGCCGCTTCTCTTCGGGATTCGTTGGAGCGGGAGGCGTGGGACGGGGAGTGGTACCGACGCGCCTTCTTCGACGACGGGACGCCGCTCGGGTCGGCGGCGAACGACGAGTGCCGGATCGACTCCATCTCGCAGTCCTGGGCGGCCCTCTCCGGCGCCGGCGACGAGGCGCGGACAGGCCAGGCCATGCAGGCCGTGGAGCGTCTTCTCGTCCGGCGCGAGGATCGGCTCCTGCTGCTCCTCTCCCCGCCCTTCGACCGGACGGCCCTCGACCCCGGATACATCAAGGGATACCCGCCCGGAATCCGCGAAAACGGCGGGCAGTACACCCATGCCGCCGTCTGGTCCGTGGCGGCTTTCGCCGAGCTCGGCGACGGAGACAAGGCCGCCGATCTGTTCGATCTGCTGAACCCCATCCGCCATGCGAGCGGTCGTGCGGAGGTTCACAAGTACAAGGTGGAGCCTTACGCGGTGGCCGCGGACATCTATTCCGAGCCTCCCCACGCCGGAAGGGGAGGATGGACCTGGTACACCGGTGCCGCGGGCTGGCTCCACCGTGCGGGCCTGGAGTGGATCCTCGGTTTCCGAAAGCGAGGTCCCGCGCTGCGCATCGATCCATGCATACCCCGGCGGTGGAAAGGCTTCGAGATCGCCTATCGTCATGGCCGCACGCTCTACCGGATCACGGTCGAGAACCCGAAGGGAGTCTGCCGTGGGGTCTCGCGGGTGAGCCTTGACGGCACCCTGCTCCCGGGAGAAGCGCTCATCCCCTTGTCCGACGACGGTCGCGAGCACCAGGTCCAGGTGGTGCTCGGATAGGCGTCACGGTAGGGCGCTCTCCTTCGCCCGGTGTCAAGGGGCGACGTCGCCTCACTGGGCGCCGGCGATCACCGCGTTCGCGATGATCGCGTTCGTGCCCAGGGCCGTGTCGACCAGCAGAGGATAGGTCGGGGGCACGGTGCTGGTGTAGATGAGGCTCGGGGTCCCGTTCACGTACTTGTAGTAGCGCACGACCCCCGATTCCACCGCGATCCGGAAGCGGTCGTTCGGGAAATACCTCGTCTCCCATTTGTAGACGCCCTTCTCGCGGACCTCGAGGATGTGCCCGTCCCCCGCGTCGATGTCCCACGCCACGATCGCGAAGTCGATGTCGGCGATCGTGTTGTCGGTGTTCCCGACGCTCAAGCCCGCCGCCCGCGACGTGGTGGTCTCGATGGCCGTGAACTCCATGGATCCGTCGCCCGAGGCGATGCTCTGCGACGATTGCGCCCCCGCGTTGCCGCACCCGCCGCAGGTCTCCTGCAGCGAATTGCCGTTGGCGACGGCGTTCATGACGTTGGTCCATACCACGTTCGTCGTGCTCAGGGGGACCTCGGCGATGAACACGTCCCTTCGCCCGTCCTTCTTGCCCATGTTCGAGGCGAACATGACGAGCTTCCCGTCGGGCGACGTCGTCGC
This sequence comes from Acidobacteriota bacterium, assembly GCA_003223165.1. GTDB lineage: Bacteria > Acidobacteriota > Polarisedimenticolia > Gp22-AA2 > Gp22-AA2 > QHXZ01. The sequence goes on along the minus strand of QHXZ01000004.1, from coordinate 3,041 downwards.
GAAGGGGGTGTCGTAGTAATCGGCGGACGACTCATGGCGATCGTCCTTCCAGGCGTAGTCATGGCAGAGAAGGCGCACCTCCGACCCGTCGTGGCGCTGCGCCCCGACCCCCCGGTGCACCGGGGTGGGCGCGGCGAGACGCACCCGGCCGGTCGGAATGCCGTCGTGGCGGGCCCAAACGTAGAGCTGCTCGTCTCCGATGACCTGGGGGTCTCCGCCATCGTAGAAGAAGGTTCCTTCGGTCATGGACGCGACGGAGCCGGCCTGGGAGAGAGTGTGGCCCAGGCGGTTGGAGTCGCCCTCCTCGGCGGCCGTCTGATAGACCGCCTTGATGCCGATGGTGGGCTTCTGGTAGGTGGGGTTCCAGCAAATCGCGCCCGTGAAGATCTTGCCGCAGTTCTGGCCGCAGGCGGGGGGGAGCACCGGCGACCACCCCAGGGCGTTCGGACAGTACGGGTCGGACTCGACGGTCGCTTCTCCATCGTCATAGTTGCTTCCCCAATACCATTGCCCGGCATCCGTGCGGTTCTGGACCCATTGCCCCGCGCGATGGTCAGGCTGGAAGGCGTTGGGATCGGCATACGGCTTCGTGTACGTCAGCAGATCGGTGGCGGCCGTGTAGTAGAAGTCCCGGTTCGCGGTCTCGTTGCCATTGGCGGCGGCGAACAGGCCTCGCGCCCAGCCGATGTGCCCCGAGTAGACCGGCCCCCGGCAGGTCACGACCCCGGGATCCGTGCTGAGATCCCAGAGGTGCCAGAACAACTCGAACTGCTGTCCCTGGCCGCATTCCCCCGCGCCGCCGTCCATGATGAGCAGGTACCTTCCGTCGCGGTCCATGTGCGGCTCGTTCATGCAGGGCGCATCCCGGGATCGCAGTTGCCCGTTCCCCGCCTTGTTGTAGGCGAAGACCTTCGGCCAGGGGCAGGTCGAGCAGACATCCTGGCACTGCGCGCCCGGGCACGGCGTGCAGCTATCGGTATTCCACTGAAAGACGATCCAGTCGTTGTCTTTCGAGGACTGCATCCACCCCAAGTAGCCGCCCGTCATGACGGTCAGACCGCCGAGGGGAATATTGTCTCCGGCCTCGAGGGCGTTGGCCGCGGTGTTGTAGCGGTAGAGCTTGCCGTTGTCGACATAGTAGAGGATCCGGGGTGTCAGCGGGTCGCTGGAGAAGACGGACGTCTGTTCGAAGCGGGGATAGGAGCCGGGGTAGCCCGAGAACCTCCGCCAGTTGGTCACCCCTCCTCCGCGCTGGTAATCTCCAAGGTACGGGATCCCGAGGCCCCCAATCACGACCCGAATCAGGATGGTGTGCTGCCCGTTCCCCCACTCCCGGGAGATGTACGGGCCGCCTTCGGAGTACTCGACCCTGGCATCGGTGTTCGTCGTTCCGACCTCGGGGAAGTCCGTCCCGAAGCTGATCTTCGTGACCGGCACGCCGGTTTTCGGATCCAGGTACCGCGTGTTGGCGGGCGCCAGCCGGACTCCGACGCCGGCGATGGACCCATAGGCGTCCCAATCGGGGACCTGGCGGGCTGCAGCGGGGAGCTTCCCCGGGTCGGCTTCCGTCTGGGCCAGGGGCTGCTGCGGTGAGACCAGGGAACCCAGGAGAGTCAACACCAGGCTCGGAAGCAGCACGAAGAGAAAGTTCCGAAGCGTGCGACGTGTGAACCAGCGCGTTTCGTTCAACATGGCTCCGCTCCTTTCTCGTCCCGCCCGCGGATGATCGCCTGCGGGACGCAATCAAGGGTTACCTTCCGCCCAGCACGTTGAAGCCGTCGAAGTCGATCCGGTTCCCGAGCGATCGCGGGTTGCGCGACCCCTCGACGCTGAGCGTCAGGCGATAGGTGTCGCCTGGCGTCAGGCCCTCGAGGGAGATCAGGAGCGAGCGCGCCTCTTCCTCGGAGGCGTAGGTGTCCACCCGCCGGCCCTGGATGACTCCCCCGAGCTGATAGGGTGCCCAGAAGGCCGTCCCACCACGGGCCTCGTCGAACACCGTGTAGCGCAGAAACCCCGATCTCGGGCCTCGGAGGCCGAGGATCTGGATGCCGGTCCCCGTGAACCGGATGGTCGCGGTGGCGCCGGCCTCCTCGGATTCGACCGCCGAGCCACCGCTGTACGTCGAGCCGGCCAGGTGCCTGTATACGTCACCGCCGCATCGTCCTGCTCGCGCGTGGCATCGAGGTTCGGTCCCTCGGCCAGAATCGAGACGAAGCCGTCACCATTCCCGGCGCCGGCGCTGACGAAGACGCCATCGCTGTAGGCCCGGTACGCCCCGAACGTCGGCAGCGAGAAGTCCCGGATCGCCCCGGCGACGGCGACCCTCTGCGACCCGCTCAGCGCCATCGCGGCGCCGCTCGTGCCGTGCGCGAGATACTCGAGATGGCCGACGGGATTCAGCTTCCCGACGAGCGTGTTGGGCCCCGAGAAGTAGATGGCTCCGGAAGGGTCCGCGGCCACCGCGCCCCCGGTCTCGTAGAGGTAGGTGGAGATCGCCACCCGGTCCTTGCGGGCGTCGTGGACCAGCTTCAACAGGAAGCCTTGCGGCGGAACGACCGCGGCCCCTGGCTGCACCGGGTGGACGACCGGGAAGTCGGCCGAGTCGGTCCACCCCGTCGCCACCGTGGCGGCCTCGTCGGTCAGGCTCAGGGTGGCGTCCGAGACCCGGTCGGCGCCGCTGCCTCCCCAGAACGTCGAGCGGACCAGGCTGCCGTCCCGCACCTCCGCGATGAACGCATCACTGGCGCCGCCTCCATAGGCGGCCTGGGGCACGGGTGACGGGCCTTCCTGTCGGATCGGAAAATCGGCGCTCTCGGTCGTCCCGACGAGCACGAAGGTGGAATCGTCGATGCGCGACAGCGACGCCAGCGTCTCATGCGAGGTGCCGCCCACCAAAGTCGACCGCTCGACCGTGCCGTCGGGGGCGAGGACCGCCAGAAAGGCGTCGCGGCCGCCGGCGAGGGCGTTGGTGGCGCCCGGGAAGTTCGGGGAGGTGGTGTCGCCGGCCACATACATCGTGCCGTCGGCCCCCAGCTGGATGG
>QHXZ01000132.1 GCA_003223165.1 Acidobacteriota bacterium | reverse complement strand
CCGCGCCGCCGTCGGGCGGCCCCGCGCCGACTTCCACCCACAAATCACCATCGTTGTCGCTGTAGGCGTAGACCGCGTTCGCCCCGGCGGTGGAATTGGAGGCGAAGGTGCGCCCGGTCTTCTGATCCGTGAACAGGATCGGGTCGAGACCCAGGTTGGTCGTGAGAGTCGATCGGTCCTCCCACAGGGCCTCGCAGCATTCCGGCTGGGCGGGCGTCAGAAGCTCCGGCGGAGTCAGGCGCCAGATCGGCCCGAGGTTCATCGTCATGATGCGCCCGCTGTGCGGGTTGAAACCGACATTGAACTCCCCTTGCACGCCGTTCTCCGCCGAGGTGCCGGCCGGCGCGAAGAAGTTCCGGTAGCGTGGCACGCCCGGCGCCGTCGGATCCGGGCCGCCGAAGCCGCTGCCGCCGCCACCCGATCCCGACAGCAGTTCAACCTTCACGCCGACGCTCTCGCCGGTCGGGGTGTACGGCACGACCTTCACGGTGAATGTCCCCGTGCCATCGGCTACCGGGCTGATGGTCGCGACCTCGGGATTCGCGCTGCTGGCCGACTGGTAATCGGCCGCCTGGCTGCCATCCGTGTTGATGACGGTCCCCTTATAGATATAGAGGTCGTAGTCCGATTTGCCGCTGCCGGCATCGGTCCAGCTCATCGTCACCTTGATCGCGGCGTTCGGATGCGCGGCGGCATAACCCGACGGCAGCGTCACCGTCAGCGCGAAATCATCGCAAGGCTGAACGGGATTGAGGCACTCGGGGCCGCTGTCGAACTCGGGAATCGGTGTCGGATTGGCTCCGGTGAACGGCCCGGACGTGTAACTGACGGGACCGGATGCGTCCGTGAGGGTCCCCGACGACGGCGTTGCCGCCCACAGCGATGCGCAGATCGGGAGAATCCAGGAAATCGCCGCGAGAAATTCCCAAGTTCGGTTCTTCATTTTTCACCCCCCGCGGATCGGATCGTTTCTGGCAGAGGAGACACCCAACCTCGAAGAGAGCTTGGACCGCAGTCTGCAGGTCCGGATGTGACCCCCAAGGCGGGCGGACACTACGTCGCGATCGTCACCGGGAGTATCAGGTGAAAACCGGATCCGTTCACCGGGGAACTCCTGCAAGGCCGGTCCGGGGAATTAAGGACGACCGTCAGCGGCGAATGTCGATTGGCGCCGGGGGCCCAAGTCGCACTATCAGGAAGGGGGCGTCCATGAATCCTGACAGGTTCGGAGTGTTGTACAGTTCTTAGGGCAAGGATGCGCATTCGAAAAGCTCATCGACTCCTGAGCAGGGCCATGGCGGCGGGCGCGCTGGGCCCCGCCCTGCTCGCTTGTTGGGCCGGATTTTCGGGCCGGCCCCTCATGGCACAGGAAGAGACGGGCGGGCAGCCGCCCGCGACGCTTGGATCAGCGGCCCCAGCCGCCGCAGGGCCCGCCCTCACCGCACCGCCCGGCGCGGTAAGGGCCCGGTTCGGCCTGGCGCTGAGCGGCGGCGGCGCACGAGGTCTGGCTCACATCGGCGTCCTCAAAGTCCTGGAGGAGATGCGGGTCCCGATCGACGTCGTCGCCGGCACCAGCATGGGCGCGGTCGTCGGGGGCCTGTACGCCTCCGGGATGTCCCCCGACGAGATCGAGCGCGAGATGGAGCGAGTCGACTGGGGCGCCCTCTTCGACGACCGCCCGCCGCGTCCCGACCTGCCGTATCGACGGAAACAGGACGACAGCAGTGCCTTCATCGACTTCGAATTCGGCCTGCGGAGCGGCAGGATCCTCCTGCCCCGGGGCCTGATCGCCGGCCAGAAAATTGGTTTCCTTTTGAAGTCGTTGACCGTGCGTGCGGCCTCCATCGACAATTTCGACCGCCTGCCGATCCCGTTCCGGGCTGTGGCGACCGATCTCGCCGACGGCTCCATGGTGGTGCTCGCCCGGGGCGACCTCGCCGACGCCCTGCGCGCCAGCATGAGCCTTCCCGGCACCCTCGCGCCCGCGGAGATCGGCGGCCACCATCTCGTCGACGGCGGGCTGGTCCGCAACCTCCCGGTGGACGTCGCGCGCGACGCGGGCGCGGACCTCGTCATCGCGGTCGACGTGAGCACACCGTTCGATCCGGTGGAGTCGCTGAAGACCCTGGCGGACGTGACGCGGCAGGTCGCCGACATGCTGACGCAGGACAACATCACCAAGCAGGCCGTGAGCGCCGACGTCCTGATCCGGCCCGATCTGGCGGCGGTCCCGGCGACCGATTTCGCGGCCGGCGCCGAGGCGCTCCGGCGCGGGGAGGAAGCGACTCGCGCCCAAGCGGACGTCCTGCGCCGCTACTCCCTGCCGCCTGACGCGTTCGAAGCCCACCTCCGCGAGGTGCGGGGCGCGCCCGCCGCCCTCCCGACGCGGATCGACTCGGTCCGGATCGAGGGCGCGACCCGCGTGGACCGGCGGGTCCTCGAGAGGAGGATCAGGACCAGGCCTGGCGCGGCCCTCGACCTGAGCACCCTGCAGGCCGATCTCTCCCGCCTCTACGCTCTCGGCGACTTCGAGAAGGTCGATTACCGTCTGTCCACGACCGGCGGCGGCGCCGATCTCCTGATCCACGCCAAGGAAAAGCCCTGGGGCCCGAACTACCTCCGCCTCGGCCTGACCTTCGTGAACGATCTCGAAAGCGACAGCGACTACGGGATCAGGGCCCGCTACACCCGTACGAGGATGGACGCCCTCGGGGCCGAATGGCGCACCGACGTCAAGATCGGCCGCGATCGCCGCCTGACCTCGGAGTTCCATCAGCCGCTCGATTTCTCGGGGGTCTTCTTCGTCGCCCCGCGCGTCTCCGCGTTCGGTCAGTTCGTCAATCTCTACGACGGCGACCGGCGGGTCGCCGAATACGAGCCCCAGGGTGCGACGGTGGGGCTTGACGCGGGAGCCGAGCTCGACCAGTACGGCGAGGTACGGGTGGGCGTCCTCCGCGGGCGGGTGAAGGCGGCCGCCGCAATCGGGACCGGCAACCTCCCCAGGTTCGACATCGCGGCCGCCGGCTTCACCGGGCGGATCGTGATCGACCGATTGGACAACCCTTACTTTCCGTCGCAGGGACGGTACGGTCTCGTGGATCTGTTCCTGTCGCGCCGATCCCTCGGCGCCGATCTTTCGTACGAGAAGGTGGCAGGGTTCTTCTCGCAGGTGTTCCACCGAGGGCGGCATCGGATCTACGTGTCGCTCGATGGCGGCACCAACCTCGGCAGCGAGGTCCCTTTCTACGACGAATTCCTGGTCGGCGGATTCGGCTCCCTCTCGGGATTCAAGGAGGGCCAGCTGCGGGGCCCGCTGTTCGGCGTGGCGCGCCTCGGCTACTACGTCAGGTCGGCAGGGCTGTCAGGACGGTTCGGCCGCGGCGTCTACCTGGGTGGCTGGGTCGAAGCAGGGAACGCGTGGGCCACGCGCTCCGAGGCGCGTCTCGACAACCTCATCTACGCCGGGACCGTGGGGGCCGGCGTCGACACCTTCCTGGGCCCGGTCTACCTGGTGTACGGCCATTCCGACGACGGCCACGGGTCGCTCTACCTGAGCCTCGGCCGCACCAGCTTCACCGGCACGAACGCCTCCGTCTTCAGGAGCTACTAGATCACCGTCCACGTTCGCGCAGCGCGGGCGCGACGCGGGTGCCGATCGCCTCGATGGCCTGCATGAGCTTCTCATGAGGCAATGAGGCCGCGTTCATCTGGAAACTGATGCGGGAGATACCGCCCAGCGCTTCATCATGTCGAAGGATCTTTTCCGCCACTTCGTCGGGGCTGCCAATCAGCAGAGCGCCGTGCGGGCCGCGCTGAGCATCGAACCCGGCACGGGTGACGGGAGGCCAGCCACGCTCCTTCGCGACACTGGCGACGGCGCGGGCGTAACCGGGAAAGAACTCATCGGCGGCATCTTGTGTCGTCGCCGCGACGTACCCCAGGGCGTGCACGCCGACCTTCAATCGATCGAGCGAGTGCCCCGCATGCGTGCCGGTCTCCCGGTAGAGATCGACGAGCGGCCGGAAGCGCCGTGGCTCGCCGCCGATGATGGCCACCATCAAGGGCAGCCCCAGCGCACCGGCGCGAACGAACGATTGGGGAGTCCCGCCGACTCCCCGCCATATCGGCAAGGGGTTCTGCACCGGCCTCGGGTAGACGCCCTGCCCTGTCAGGGCGGGCCGGTGCTTGCCGGACCAGCGGACGTGCTCGTTGTCACGGATCTTCAGGAGCAGCTCCAGCTTCTCTTCGAAGAGCGAGTCGTAGTCTTCCAGACGATAGCCGAACAGCGGGAAGGCTTCGATGGACGAACCCCGGCCCACGACCATCTCCGCCCGTCCCTCGGAAAGGAGATCGAGGGTGGCGAACTCCTGAAACACCCGCACAGGGTCGGCCGCGCTGAGGACCGTGACGGCGCTCGTGAGGCGTATGCGGCGCGTCCGCGCCGCCGCCGCGGCGAGAATGACCGCAGGGGCCGAATCGAGGTACTCGCGGCGGTGGTGCTCGCCGATACCAAAGGCGTCCAGGCCCACCTGGTCGGCCTGCTCGATCTGTTCGACCAGGTTCCGCAGACGGTCCGACGGCTTGACCGTGCGGCTCGTCTCGGTGTACGCCGCCGCGAAGCTATCGATGCCAATCTGCAACGAAGGTCCCCGCGACTCTTTCAGGCATGTCTCTTGGCGGTCAGGCCTTGTGGCGCCTGATTGAGGCCCGATGGAGGCTAAGTTTCAGGGAAAAGGTGGCCAGGCTCGAACCCGTTCAGCTGCACGTGCTCGCCCTTCGGTTCGCCGGGGGTCGGTGCGATGTCCGCCCACAGGCGCTCCTGCAATTCGCGGGGCAGCATGAGGACCTCCGGCGTGTCCTCCCGGCCTTCCTCGACCAGGCGGAACCGCTTCAGCTCACACTGTCTCACTGGATTGTCCCCCCGCTCCTGCCCCGGGGCCAGCTCTTCCGCTGCGTCAAGCCTTAGTGGCCCTGAGCGACCACGGGCTTCAGATCCGTGCGCGCCCGTTGGGTGAGTGCCGAGTCGGGGCAACACGATTCGAGTCGGTGAAGCAGCGGCTCGGCCTCCTGCCGCTCGCCGGCAGCAAGATGAGCAGCAAACAGGCCGTACACTGTCACGTCGAGTGCGCGATGAGTCGGGACTTCCCTCAGGCAGCGCTCGAAAGATTTCCTCGCCGCTTTGAAGTTCCCTGTCTTGAGGCTGTTCCACCCGATGACCGTGAGGGCCTCGGCCAGGACCTCCGGCTGAGAGCGCACCTCTCTCGTCGCCAGAGCTTTCCCGAGGAACTCCGTGCTCGCTTGAAACAGCTTCATCCTGTGATAGGCAAGTCCGATCTCTCGAAGCGCCTGCAGGTCCGAGCGGTTTGCGGCGAGGCGCGCCTGCCACGGTGCGACTTCCGAGAAGTCACCGGGCATGGCCATCAGAATGCCCAGGTACTCATCGGCGTTGCCGAAGCCTTGCCGCCGCGCGATCTCCGTGCCCCAAGGATCGCTCAGGACGACGGTCGGCAATGCATCCGCGCGGTATCTCTGGGCTATCTCCGGCTGGTGGTCGACGTCGACTCTGAGCCAGACGAACTTACCCGCCAGCGCCACGACGTCCGCCCTGGACCACAGATGGAACTCCATCTCCCTGCAGGGTTGACACCAAGTGGCCCAGAAATCGAGGAGGACCGGCTTCCCTTCCTTGCGTGCGAGCTCCATCGCCTGGTCCCACCGCTTGTGCCATTGGATCGCTGGGGCCGTCTGAGACTGCTCCGCGGACCACGCCACCGTCGCACAGAAAATCAGCATGGCCGCCCCTAGAATTGATATCGGAGCAGCGCGTAAACCGTTGCACAAGGCGCGCGCCCGTGTCAAGAGGAACCGTCCCATCCACGACCGACGTGTCCAGGCCATAAGGCAGCGGGAAAAGGCAACGAACAAAGGGCTTGGCCAATTCGTTGCCTTCTTCCCGTCCTTCTCCTGCATGCCTCACTCGCTGTCGTACTCGTCGTGGCGGCGCCACCAGACGCCCGTCTCGTTGCGCCCCTTGGGTGCGCGGTCGAGCCACTGGTACATCCCCCAGAGACCGTCCAGACCGCGCGCATACGTGGAATAGGTGTGGTAGATGACGCCGTCCTCGAGCGCGAACGCGCTCATGCCGGGCCTCTCGCGCGTGTACGTGGGCACGTCGGTTCCGGTCATGGCCGCGATCTCGGCGACAGGCCCTTCGCCGCCGGCCTTCCGGGCCAGCGTGTTCAGCTGCCACGCCGCCTCGCGCCGGTAGTTGTATTCGACGAGCCCCTCGCGCTGCTGCTCCTCGGTGAACCGGACGTTGAAGTCGAAGTTGAACTCGCCGCCGTGCGAAGACGCCCACGGAAACGTCCACCCCATCCGCCGCTTGTACGCCTGCAGCTTCGCGAGAGGCGCACGCGACACCACCGAAAGCGTGACATCGTGGTTGGCCAGGTGGACGGCGACGCCGTCGAACCCGTCCGCCATCGAGGAGCAGGACGGACAGCCGGCCGTGTAGTCGGGCCCGAACATGAAGTGATAGACGAGAAGCTGCGAGCGTCCTCGGAAGAGATCTGCGAGCGATGCGCTCCCCTCGTCGGTGTCGAAGCGATACTCCTTGTCGATCCGGACCCACGGCAGCTCCTGCCGCCGCCGCGCCAGCTCGTCGCTGCGCCGGGTCAGCTCCTTCTCAGCCTCGAGCAGCTCGAGCCGGGCCGCGAGCCACTCCTCGCGCGAGGCGACGGGATGTACGGGTTTCGGGATTGTGCGGGCGTTCATCGGTAGTCCTCCTTGTTGGCCGAGACGTCGGCCGGGTTGTGGTTCACCGGGTCGTTCGCGGGGTGCTTGCCGCGGAACTTCTGCGTAATGACGGCGGCCACGCCGCCCGCCGAACCCGCTCCGACGGGAATCAGCGCCAGGGTCGTGAGACAGGCGGGACACATCGCTCACCTCCTCGGCCGGGGGTGTGTTGATTCCGGCCTTCACTCTGATGGCGTTAGAGGGGGGGAGATTTCGACAGGAAGTCCGAGAATTTCAGCCGCGGCGGTCGATCAGGAACCGCCGGATGGCGGGATCCTCGGTCAGACCGATGGCGCGATCGTAGGACTCTGTGGCCTCTTTCGCCCGGCCGAGCTTCCTGAAAAGGTGGGCGCGCACGGCCCAATAAGGCTGATAAGCGGCCACTGCGGCGCGGTCCAGCGTGTCCAGAAGCGTCAGCGCCGCGATGGCCCCGCGCGTCTCGGACACCGCGGCGGCCTGCGCCACCCGGGTCCCAGTCGGTGCGGCCGCTGCGCGCTCGCTCGGCATGGACCGACTGGATGGCGGCCTCGAGCTGGAACCGGCCGACCCGCCCGAGCGGCGCGGCCGCAGCGAGCTCGCGCTCGGCCTCGACGATCGACTCGGCCGACCACGCCGCCGGGTTCTGCTCCGAAAGCGGGACGTAGCGTCCTTCGGGCGTCCGCCGCGCCGCGCGGCGCGCGTCGCAGAACAGCATCAGGGCGAGGAGGCCGCGCACCTCGGGCTCTTCGGGCATGCGTGTGCGGACGACGCGCGCCAGCCAGATCGCCTCGTCCGCCAGATCCTGCCCGCGCGCGTCGGCGCCGGTCGTCTCGTCGCGGCCGAGACCATACGCGGCGTAGATGGCCTCGAGAACCGTGTCGAGGCGGCGCGGCAGCTCGTGGGCTTCGGGCACCTGGAACGGGATGCCCGTCTCGCGGATCTTGCGCTTCGCCCGCACCAGCCGCTGCCCCATGGCCGCGGGCGGAACGAGGAAGGCCTGCGCGATGCGCGCCGCGTCGAGGCCGAGGACCGTCTGCAGCATCAGCGGGGTATGCAGGGCGGGGTCGATCGCCGGGTGGGCGCAGACGAACAGCAGCTCGACGCGCCGGTCGGGAAACGAGCCGGCGACGGCCGGCGGCCCCGCCGTCCCCTCCGTGAGACGTCGAATCGCGTCCGAGTGATCGCTGCGCACGCGCGTGCGGCGGGCCTGGTCGATCAGACGGTGCCGAGCTGCGGTGAGGAGCCACGCCTCAGGCTGCTTGGGCACGCCGTCGCGCGGCCAGGAGGTGAGCGCAGCGACCAGCGCTTCTCCCAGCGCGTCCTCCGCCCCGGCCACATCCCTCGTCTCGGAAGAGAGGTAGGCGAGCAGGCGGCCGTAGGACGCGCGCGCCACGGCTTCGACTGCGTGCTGCGCATCGGCCATGGCGCTCAGGGACGGACGATGGTCTCGTGCATGTCGACGTCCATCGGCCGAATCTCCAGGGCGCCGGCGGCGGCCGCGGGGCATCGCGCGGCCCAGTCAAGGGCCGCGTCCAGGGTCGGCAATTCGAGAATGAGGAACCCGCCCAGCTCCTCCTTGGCTTCGGCGAACGGACCGTCCTGCACCTGCCGCCGGCCCTCCCTCAGCCGCACGGTCGTGGCCGTCGCCGCCTGCTTCAGAGGCGCCCCGCCGACATAGACGTTCGCCTCCTCGAGGGCCTTGTAGTACGCCCGCCAGGCCGCGATGTATTGCTCGCCCGCGGGATTGTCCCGCCCTTCGACGTCGGCGGCTGTCTCGTAGACGACCATGATGTAGCGCATTGTGATCCTCCTCCGGGCGCGCGGGCCGTCGCG
>QHXZ01000131.1:6216-6788 GCA_003223165.1 Acidobacteriota bacterium | reverse complement strand
GGAGTTCCGGCTGAAGGCTTCCGCCTTGCGCGGCGCCGTCGGCCTGATCGACTCGAAGGTCCTGGTGACGTGGGAAGACCTCTTCGAGGACTACCTGCGACTGCCGGCGATCATGGACAGGGCGGCGGCCGCGGGCGTCGCGGGGCTGATCCTGGTGGGCGGGCGCGACCGCGGGCTGCTGTACCGTCACAATGCCGAGTTCGGCGAGTCGCTCGCGCCCTTTCCGATGGCGATCGTGGCGCGTGAGGACGGGCTGCGGCTCGCCCGGCTGGCGGACGAGGGCGCGGCGCGGGTGCGCCTGTCCCTGGCCGTCACCGGCGGGCCGGCCTTCGCGTCCCGGAACGTCCTGGCGGAGATCCGCGGGCGGGAGCGGCCCGACGAGGTGGTCCTGGCCGGGGCCCACCTCGACTCCTGGGAGCTGGGCACCGGGGCGCTCGACAACGGCGCGAATTGCGCCATGCTCCTCGACGTGGCGCGCCAGATGGCCGCGCTCGAGGTGCGGCCTCGGCGCACCGTGCGGTTCGTGCTCTTCACCGTCGAGGAGCAAGGCCTGTTCGGATCCCTCGGCTACG
>QHXZ01000131.1:0-6195 GCA_003223165.1 Acidobacteriota bacterium | reverse complement strand
TACGCGGCGGTCGCGGTGTTCGACGCCGGCACCGGGCGGATCACCGGCTTCTCCACCGGCGGGCGCCCGGAGATGCGGCCGTGGCTCGAGTCGTCCCTCGCTCCGGTGGCCGGATACGGCGCGGCGGCGCACTCCGACGACGCCCCCGCCGGCACCGACAACGTCGACTTCCTCCTGGAGGGAGTCCCCAACTTCGTGGCCAACCAGGCGCCGGCCAATTACATGGAGAACTACCACGCCTCGTCGGACACGTTCGACAAGGCCGACCTGCGCGAGCTGAAGATCAACGCCGCCCTGACCGCGGCCCTCGTCTGGGGCCTGGCCGAGTCGCCCGGCCGCGCCGCGCGGCTGGATCGCGCCGCCATCGAGGCCGTGCTGAAGAAGACGGGGCTGGACGGTCAGATGAAGGCGTTCGGCCTCTGGGACGGGTGGGTCGGGAAGACCCGCGGCCGCCCCGACTGAAGCGCGCGCGCTGCGGTTGGAGTATGATGCCCCCTCGAGGAGGCGGCCATGAGCGAGCCTTCCGCTTCGCCGGATCCCCCCCAGGCCTTCACGCGCGCGGAGCGCTCTCGGGACCTCGCGCGCACCCTGCGCGTCGTGCTGATCAAGCCGTCGCGCTACGACGATGACGGCTACGTCGTGCGCCACTGGCGCGGTGTCCTGCCGACCAACACGCTGGCCGTGTCGGTCCGCATCGCCGCGTACGACGACACGGTGCACGACGTCTCGGCCAGAGCGATCGTCCGCCGGCACCGGGCCCGCAGGCCGGGCGACCTCACCCTCATCGTCCTGGTCGCCGTCCAGACCAACCAGTTCCCCCGCGCCGCCGACCTGGCCCTGCAGTTCCGCCGCCACGGTCTGCCGGTGATGGTCGGCGGCTTCCACGTCAGCGGGATCCTCGAGCTGTTCCACGAGCCGACGCGCGAGATCGCGGAGCTGATGGACGCCGGCGTGACGGTGGTCAACGGCGAGGTCGAGGAGGCCTGGGGAGGGCTGCTCGCCGACGCCCTGGCGGGCCGTCTCAAGACGCGCTACGACGTCTGCGTCCGCCCCGACCTGACCACGGCGCCGCTGCCGCGCATCCCGGAGCGCTACATGCGACGCTTCGCCTACCCCCACATGGCGACCGTCGACGTCGGGCGCGGCTGCCCCTTCAACTGCTCCTTCTGCTCGATCATCAACGTGCAGGGAAAGACGATGCGCCACCGCGACCCGGCGCGCATCGAGGAGGAAGTGCGGCGCAACTGGGCCAGGGGGATCGACTACTACTTCTTCACCGACGACAACTTCTCACGCAACCCCTGCTGGGAGGCGATCTTCGACGGACTGATCCGCCTGCGCGAGCGGGAGGGGATCGCCATCGACTTCATGATCCAGGTGGACACGCTGGCCTGGAAGATCCCGCGCTTCATCGAGAAGGCGGCGCGCGCCGGGAGCAGCCAGGTGTTTATCGGTCTCGAGACCATCCGCCCGGCCAACCTGAAGGCCGCCGGCAAGACCCAGAACAAGGCGGCCGAGTACGGCGCCATGTTCGACGCCTGGCATGCCGCCGGCATCGCCTGCCACGTCGGCTACATCCTCGGCTTCCCGGAGGACACCCCCGAGACGATCGCCCAGGACGTGCGCGATCTGCGCGAGGTGCTGAAGGTCGACCAGGCCTCGTTCTTCATGCTGACGCCGATCCCCGGCTCGCGCGATCATCTCGAGATGGTGCGCAACGGCGTGCCGCTCGACGCCGATCCCGGCGACTACGACTCCTTCCACCCGACGATGCGCCACCCGCGCATGACGGGGCAGGAGTGGCTCGACGCCTACCGGGCGGCCTGGAGGAGCTTCTACTCGTTCGAGGGGATGCGCGACGTGCTCCTGCGGGCGAACCACCGGACCTACTGGGGGCTGTTCAAGAACTTCATCTGGTACCGCTCGGCGATGATCGAGGACGCGCACCCGATGATCACCGGCTTCTTCCGTCTCAAGGACCGCCGCGAGCGGCGGCGCGGCTTCATGACGGAAGGGCGCTGGCGGCACCTGCGCCGTCGCGTCCCCGAGGTGCTCGCGCAGCTGCGCGCTTACGTGCGCCTCTTCCTCGAGATGGAGGAGCTGTGGCTGCAGACGCGCCACGTGGCGCCGCCCTCGCTCCTGTCGCGGCTGAAGCTCCCGACGAGGCCCACCGTCCTCGCCTGGCCATCTTTCTTCCCCTCGACCCGGCGCTACCTCTCCGAGCACTGGGGCTCCGTGCGCCGGGCCCTGCGGGACGGCCGCCTGTGGGCCTGCCGGCCCCTGCGGTCCGCCTGCTTCCTTCTGAGCGACTGCCTCTGCTCGGCGGTCTTCGGCGCGGCCCTCATCGCCGGCCGGACGAAGTAACCCGGGACCACCTCCTCCGCACTGGACTCTCGCCTTCCGCGGAATTATGTTCGGGGCAGGAGGTGGACTATGACCAAGAGAGCACACAGGAAGCTGGCGATGAGGCTGAAACGTGCGCGGCGGGAAGGCGCTCAGGCCCTGAAGAAGCACAAGCGGGCCGTCGCAGCGTACAAGCGGCTCCTCAGGCAGTACCGGGCGGCGTAGGCAACTTCGCCCACCGCCTCACCAGGCGGTCTCAGACCCCCACCGCAGGCGCTCCGGCCGGATTTCCAGCCGCGCGGCCTGGGGCGGGGAAATCTGCCGATGGGCGCGCCCTCGCACCGACCCGGCACCGACAGGTGCTTCAGGGGTCCGTGTGAGGGCCCGCCCTTGCACACCTCATGCTGATCGTCGCATGAGCCGTGGTTGATTCGAATCCCGCGAACGGTTCAGGTCCAGGCGCCCCTCAGTTCACTCCCCAGGTCACGTGCGAGGCGGGCCTTGCCCGCGCGGCACGGCCTGCCTCGCACACGACCAAGGTGGGAACGGAGCGGCGCCTAGGCCTGATCTCCGTAGACCGTGAAGTGCCAGCTCTTGCGCACCTCGCCGGAAAGATCGGCCATGACGTGCTTCAGGTTCGTGTACTCCTCGAACGAGTAGCGCGACAGATCGGCGCCGAAGCCCGATTTCTTGACGCCGCCGTGCGGCATCTCCGAGGCGAGCGGCAGGTGGTCGTTGATCCAGACCTCGCCGAACTCGAGCTCGCGCGACAGCCTGAGCGCCCGGTAGACGTCGCGCGTCCAGATCGAGGAGGCCAGACCGTAATCCACGCCGTTGGCCTTCTGGACGATCTCGTCCTCGCTGTCGAACGACATCACGACCACCGCCGGGCCGAAGATTTCGCGCTGCACGACTTCGTCCTCGTGCTTGGCGTTGGCCAGCACCGTCGGCTGGTAGAAGAAACCGGCGCCGTCCATCGCCTTGCCGCCGGTCAGGACCTCGATGCCGGCCTTGCGGGCGCGGTCCACGAAGGCGGCGACCCGCTCGCGCTGATCCTTCGAGATGAGCGGACCGATGTCGGTCGTCGGCTTGGTCGGATCGCCGACACGGATTTTCTTGACCGCCGCCACGAACTGGTCGACGAACGACTTGTACTTCGGCTTCTGGATGTAGAGGCGGGTCGCCGCGGTGCAGTCCTGCCCGGTGTTGACGTATCCGGCGACCACGGCGCCCTGCACGGCGGCGTCGAGGTCGGCGTCGTCGAAGACGATGAAGGGCGCCTTGCCGCCCAGCTCGAGGTGCAGGCGCTTCACCGTGCTCGAGGCCTGCTCCATGATCTTCTTGCCGGTCGCGGTGTCGCCGGTGAGGGAGATCATGTTGATGTCGTCGTGCTTGCAGATCGCCGAGCCGACCTCGGCGCCCGGGCCGGTGACGACGTTGAGCACCCCCTCCGGGATGCCGGCCGCGAGGGCGGCCTTGGCGATCTCGATCGCCGTCAGGGGCGTGTTCGACGCCGGCTTCAGCACCACCGTGTTCCCTGCAGCCAGGGCGGGGCCGATCTTCCAGGCGGCCATCAGGTAGGGGTAGTTCCACGGGGCGATCGACCCGATCACGCCGACAGGCTCGCGCCGGACGATGCTGGTGTAGCCGGGCGCGTACTCCCCGGCCGAGGTCCCTTCCAGCACGCGGGCCTGGGCGGCCATGAAGCGGATGTTGTCGTTGGCGAACGGCAGGTCGGAATTCACGGTCAGCTTGTGCGGCTTGCCTGTCTGGGAGGTCTCCATCTCGGCCAGTCGCTGCAAGTCCTTGTCGAGGTGGTCGGCCAGCTTGTTGAGCAGGGCGCCGCGCTCCCCCGGAGTCAGGCGCGACCACTTCTTGAAGGCCTTGCGGGCCGCCGTGACCGCCCGGTCGACGTCCTCGGCGGTCCCCTTCGGGACGCTCCCCACCACCTTCTCGTTCGCGGGGTTGATCACCTGCGTCCGCTGGCCGGAGGCTGATTCGACCTCTTTGCCGTCGACGATCATCTTGAGATCCGCCATGACACTCTCCCTTTCGAAGCGGGCCGGAGGCCCGCGCCGGGTACGGGGCAGGAACGGGATCGTCCCGACCCGGCATGGTTATGATGATGGCCTCTTTGGTGCCGGACACTTTACCAGAAGTGCCCGGCCCAAGGCCATCCCGGGGACAGCGTCCCGGGGCCGGCCGCGGGCCCCTCTCGGTCGATTGACCGGATTCCGGGGGGCTGCTAGGGTGAGCGCCTTCGGGGGGTGGCGATGGGGCTCGGCCGGGAGCGGAAGGCGTCGCTGTGGCAGCTCGTCTTCCTCATGTACACGATCTCGGCGGCGGGCGCCTACGGGCTCGAAGGGATCGTCGGCGAGTCGGGGCCCGGGCTCACCCTCCTGCTTCTCCTGGCCCTGCCCTTCCTCTGGTCGGTGCCGATCTCCCTCGCCTCGGCCGAGCTGGCCACCATGCTGCCGCAGGAAGGGGGCATCTACCGCTGGGTGCGCGAGGCCTTCGGAGATTTCTGGGGCTTCCAGGCGGGGTGGTGGAACCTCGGCGCGAACACGGTCAACAACGCCGCCTACGCCGTGCTGTTCACCGACTACCTGGGCCGCTATGTCCCGGGCATCGAGGGGTGGCGGCACACGGCGATCTGCCTCGTCGTGATCTGGGCCCTGGTCTACGCCAACGTGCGCGGCATCCGCACGGCCGGCTGGCTGTCGCTCCTGTTCACGTTCCTCTGCTTCGCGCCGTTCCCGATCCTGTCCCTTCTGGGCGCCCTCCACTGGCGGTCGAACCCCTTCCTGCCGATCGTCCACCCGGACAAGGGGATCTCCGAGGCGCTGCGGGCCGGCTTCTTCATCGCCCTCTGGCTCTATTCGGGGTACGAGCAGCTCGGCGCCGTGGCGGAAGAGGTCGAAGATCCGCGCCGCGCCTATCCGACCGCCCTGTTGATCGTGGTCCCCTGGGTCGTGCTGGGGTACATCGTGCCGACGGCCTGCGCGCTCGGATCGGTCGGTTCCTGGAAGGAGTGGGGCGAAGGGTACTTCACCACGGCGGCGACGCTCCTGGGGGGCCCGGCGCTCGGCCTCCTGATGCTGGTCGGCGCGACGGTCAGCAACGCGGCGCTGCTCAACAGCACGCTTCTCGCCACCTCGCGCATCCCGTTCTCGATGGCGCGCGGGGGGTTCCTGCCCCGCGCCCTGGCGGCGACGCACCGACGGCACGGCACGCCGTGGGCGTCGATCGTGGCCGGCGGCGTGGTCTGCAGCCTGCTGAGCGTGGGCCACGGGTTCGCGGGTCTCATCACCATCTACGCCTGGCTGCTCGTGGCCTCGTACGTGCTGCTCTACCTGGCGCTCATGCGGCTGCGGCGCACGCGACCCGACCTGCCCCGGCCCTACCGCGTGCCGGGCGGCCGGGCCGGTCTGCTTTTGGTCTGCCTGCCGGCGATCGCGCTGTGCCTCGTGACCATCGCCTGGGGCGGGAAGGAGAAGGCGCTCGCCGGGACCATCGGGCTCGTCTCCGGCCCGGCGGTGTTCCTACTGTACCGGCTGGCCCGCCGCTTCGGCTTCGACGCTCCCGTCCGGCCCGGTCCGTAAGGGCAGGAAGCTCCCTGGCGGCGCCAGAGGAACCTTGATCGCCCCGGAGGGAAGCCCGCGGCGCGCGGCGCCGGGGATCTCGATTTCGGCCGCCATCAGGGCGCAGGGGTCCCAGGAGCGCACGCGGACCGTCTCGCCGGCCTTGAGCGTGCCGGCGCGTCTCGCCCAGACCGGGACGCGCGACTGGCCCGGCGCGACCGCCAGCCGCTGGGTGCTCCCGTCCCGCTCCTCCTCGATCACCATGAGGTCG
>QHXZ01000109.1:541-6458 GCA_003223165.1 Acidobacteriota bacterium | reverse complement strand
TCCACGCCATCATGACCGTCTTCCTGATGCCGCTGTGGCTGCTCTCCGGGGCCCCCTTCCCCGCGCTGGGCGTGCCGATGTGGCTGCGGGCGATCATCACGGCCAACCCGGTCACCTACGGGCTCGCCGCCTTCCGGCGCGCCCTCTATCCCGCCGGTGCGCCGGCCGTCGCGGCGCTGCCATCGTTCGGCGTCTCCATGGCGGTGACGGTGCTGTTCTGCGCCGTCTCCTTCGGTGCGGCGCTGGCACTGGCGCGTCGGACCGGCGGGGGGGCCGCCGCATGAGGCTGACCGACCTGCCGGCACTGAACGCCGTGCTCAACGGCACGAGCGCGGTCCTTCTCGCGGCCGGTTACGTCCTGATCCGACAGAGACGCATCGCGGCGCACCGCGCCTGCATGCTCCTGGCGCTCGTGACCTCCGCCGCGTTCCTGGTCTCCTACCTGACCTATCACTACCACGTCGGCTCGGTCGCTTACCGCGGCGCGGGCTGGGCCCGTCCGGTCTATTTCACCATCCTGATCACGCACACGATCCTGGCCGTCGCCGTGGTGCCGCTGGCCCTGGTGACCGTGACACGCGCTCTGCGCGAGCGCTTCGACCGTCACGTCCGAATCGCGCGCCTGACGCTGCCGATCTGGTTCTACGTCTCGGTCACCGGTGTGGTGATCTATCTCATGCTGTACGGCGCGGGCCGGCCCGCGCCGCTCCGCTGAAGGGGAGACGCGTGGCCCTGCTGTTTTCGAAGATGTGGCGGACCGGCTTGGTGACCGAGGACCTGCCCTCCGGCGGGGACGAAGGGCTCCACCTGGCGCGCGTCGTGGAGGAACGCACCCGACGTCTCCTCGGCCGATCGCTGGCGATCCGCGAGGTGGACGCGGGATCCTGCAACGGCTGCGAGCTCGAGATCTCAGGACTCAACGGACCGGTCTACGACTGCGAGCGCTTCGGAGTCCGCTTCGTCGCCTCGCCTCGGCACGCCGACATGCTCCTGGTGACCGGGCCGGTGACCCGTAACATGGAGCTGCCGCTGCGCAAGACCTGGGAGGCCACCCCCGACCCGAAGCTCGTCGTCGCCGTCGGCGAATGCGCGCGCACTTGCGGGGTGTTCGCCGGCAGCTACGCCGTCGTCGGCGGGGTGGACCGCGTGATCCCGGTCGATCTGTTCGTCCCCGGCTGCCCGCCCGAGCCGCTCGACATCCTGCGCGGCATCCTGAAGGCGCTCGACCGCCTGCCTCGACGCTGATGCCGCCGAGCTTCGAGGTGATCGGGTTTTTGGGCATCATGGCCGTCTCCTACATCGCTGCGGCGGCCGCAGCGCTTCTGTTCGAGGACGATCGCGCCCGGCGCGTGACCGGCCTCCTGTCGGCCGCTGGCGCGCTGTCCGGGATGGGGGCCGCGGCGCTCGGTCTCGCGGCCGGCGGCTCGTCCGTTTTGGAACTGCCGTCGGCGCTCCCCGAGGCGGCCCTTGAGTTCAGCCTCGACGCCTTGAGCGCCGCGTACTTGCTCCTGATCGGCCTGGTGGGGGTTCCCGCGGCGATCTACAGTCTCGGCTACGGGCCGGAGCGTGCCGTCGGAGCGGTGGACGGTGCCCTCGGACGGCACAGCACCGGTTGGCGGCCCGCCCGTGCGATCGTCCCACTGTTTCTCCTGGCGATGAGTCTGGTGGTCCTGGCGAACAGCGTGTTCACCTTCCTGCTGTTCTGGGAGGTGATGTCGCTGGCATCGTACTTCCTCGTCATCGGACGGGGCGACTCCCCGGAAAACCTCAGCGCCGGGCGCTGGTACGCCGGGATGGCTCACGCCGGCTTCGCGGCGATCGCCGCCGCGCTGTGGCTCGCCGCCGCGGGGACCGAGGCCGGACGCTTCGAGGAGATCCGCCAGGCCGCTGGGATGCTCGCGCCGGCGGCGCGTCATGCCGTTTTTCTCCTGGCCCTGCTCGGTTTCGGCTCAAAGGCCGGGGTCCTGCCGCTGCACGCCTGGCTGCCCCGGGCGCACCCCGCCGCGCCCAGCCACGTTTCGGCGCTCATGTCGGGTGTCATGCTCAAGATCGGGATGTACGGCCTCCTGCGCGTCGGCCTCGATCTTCTGGGAGGCGGGCCGCCGTGGTGGGGAGGGCTGGTGTTGGCGCTCGGTGTCGTCTCGGCGCTCGGGGGCATCCTGTCGGCTCTGGTCGAAAACGACCTGAAGCGCCTTCTCGCATACAGCAGCGTGGAAAACATCGGGATCATTTTCATCGCCGTCGGCATCGGCCTGGTGTTTCAGTCCTACGGAATGGCGGGGCTGGCCTCCATGGCGCTGGCCGCGGCGCTGTACCACGCGATCAATCACGCGGCCTTCAAGGGGCTCCTGTTTCTCGGATCGGGCGCCGTGCTGCAGGCCACGGGAACGCGCAACATGGAGGAGATGGGGGGTCTCATCAAGCGGATGCCCCAGACCGCCCTGTGCTTTCTCGTCGGGTCGACGGCGATCGCCGCCCTTCCCCCGCTCAACGGCTTCGCCAGCGAGTGGATGATCTTCCAGTCGCTCCTGGCGGGCGCCGCCATCCCTTACCCGCTCATGGCGGCCATGATGGCGATCGCCGCCGGCACGCTGGCGCTGACCGGCGGGCTGGCGGCGGTCTGTTTCGTCAAGGCGTTCGGCATCCCGTTCCTGGCGATGCCGCGCACCGCCGCCGCGGAGGAGGCGCGTGAGGTCCCGCGGACGATGCGACTGGGAATGGGCCTGCTGGCGTCCGCCTGCGTGCTCCTCGGCGTCCTGCCGTTCGCCGCCGCGCCGATCCTGTCCCGCGCATTCTTCGGCATGCCGGGCCTGTCGGACACGCCGGCGGCTTTCCGTCTGGGTCTGGTGATGGAGGCCGGGGCGGGCGCCTCGGCCATCTCGCCGACCGCGCTGGCACTCTGTCTCCTGGCCGCGGGCGGGGCGATCCCGCTGGCATTTCGCCTGGCGGGTTCGTCGCGCGCCCTGCGGCGCGCCGAGACCTGGGGATGCGGCCGCGCCGTGCAATCGCCGCGCATGGAATACACCAGCACCGCCTTCGCCGAGCCTCTGCGCCGTGTGTTCGCCGATTTGTATCGCCCGGCGAAGACGCTGGACATCGAGTTCCACCCGGAGTCGAAATACTTCGTGCGCTCGATCCAGTACCAAAGCCGCATCCGTGCCTGGTTCGAGGACGCCGTCTACCGCCCCCTGTTCGGCCTGGCGCGACCTCTCGCCGGCACCGGCCGGCTCATCCAGAGCGGCTCGCTGCATCTGTATATCGCCTACATCGTCGCCGCGCTTCTGGCGCTGCTCCTCCTGGCCCGGTGGATGTGACGTGATCCCCTGGCTGCTCGAGGGGTTGCAGTGCCTGCTGACCCTGCTCCTGGCCCCGGGACTCATCGGCTTCGTGCGCCTGCTCAAGGCTCGTCTGCAGGGACGGCGCGGGGCGCCCCTGGTCCAGCCCTACAGGGATCTCGCGAAACTGCTCGACAAGGAGCGCGTCGTCTCGACGCAGGCCTCCTGGATCTTCCACGCCGCGCCCTTCGTCGTGTTCGCGAGCACGCTCGTCGCCAGTCTCCTCATCCCGCTGGTGGCCGCGCCCCTGCCGTTCGATCGGGTCGGCGATCTGATCGTGGTCGTGTACCTGCTGCTCCTAGGGAGCTTCTTCCTGGCGCTCGCGGGCCTCGACACCGCCTCGCCGTTCGGTGGCATGGGCGCGAGTCGAGAGATGACCATCGCGGCGCTCGCCGAACCGACGATCGCCCTGGCGATCTTCGGCATGGGGGCGGGCGCGGGCTCGACCAACCTCGGCGAGATCGTGGCGCGCACGCTCGCCCATCCGGGGTCCACGCTCGGATCGGGTCACCTGATGGCGTTCGCGGCGCTGTTCATCGTCATGCTCGCCGAGTGCGGCCGCCTGCCGGTGGACAACCCGGCCACCCACCTGGAGCTGACGATGATCCACGAGGCGATGATTCTGGAGTATTCAGGCCCGTACCTCGCCCTGGTGGAGTGGGCCGCGCAGATGAAGTTCTTCCTCTTCCTGGCGCTCCTGTCCAACCTCGTCTGCCCCTGGGGCGTGGCGGTCGCGCTGCGTCCGGGGACCCTCGGTCTGGCGGTGGCGGCCCTCGTTCTCAAGCTCGCGGTCCTGGCCGCCGGTATCGCCGTCCTGGAGACGCGTCTCGCGAAGCTGCGCCTGTTCCGTGTTCCGGAGCTCCTGGGTGTCTCGTTCCTGCTCGCCCTTCTGGCGATCACGTCGTCGTTCCTGGTGAGGTGACGCGCTGGCACCCGACCTGTTCTCCCGACTCGTGACCCTGGCTTCCAGTCTGGTGCTGCTGTCGGGGATCGCCGTGCTCTGGAGGCACAGTCTGGCGGCCTACATCCGGGCGTTCGCGCGCCAGTCGTTCCTGATCGTCGTGGCCATGGTCCTGGTCGCGGCGCAGACAGGCGACGAGCGTCTGTATCTCGTGGCGGCCCTGGTCTTCCTGATCAAGGTCGTCTTGATCCCGAACGTCCTGCAGCGCGTGCAGCGCCATGTCGGCGCCGATCTCGAAATTCATCCGTACGTGAACACTCCGGCCAGCCTGGTCATCACCGGCGCGCTCACGCTGCTGTCGTACGGGGTGGCCTTGCCGGTGACGGCGCTCGGATCGCTGCCGACCCGCGGGGGCATCCCGCTCGCTCTGGCGACCGTCTTCGTCGGTCTGTTCATCCTCGTCAGCCGCAAGAGCGCCCTGAGTCAGATCATCGGCTTCCTGATCCTGGAGAACGGCATCGCGCTCCTGGCGGTCCTGGCGACATTCGGTGTGCCGCTCATCGTCGAGCTGGGTGTGTTCCTCGACGTGCTTCTCGGCGTGCTGGTCATGCAGGTGTTCGTGTACCGCATCCGCGAGACCTTCGACACGGTCGACGTCGATCGACTCAAGAAGTTGAGGCACTGACTCCATGATCCTGATCGCGCTGCTCGCCTGCCCGCTCCTGGCCGCCGCCGTGGCGATCCTGCCGGCGCTCGGACGCGCCGCCGTGGCCTGGGCCGGTGCGCTGTTGACCGGCGCCGCCTTCCTGCTCTCCCTCGTGATCGCGGCGCGGGTCGCGGGCGGGGGCGTTGTGTCGATCGGCCCGGAGGAGTCCCTGCGCGCCGACGGCCTGTCGGCGATCCTGGCGCTGGTCGTGACGGGCACCGGGCTCGTCGCCCTCTGGTTCGAGGCCGGTGCCGGCACCTCCGCGGCGGAGCCGGAAGACGCTGTCTCCTTCCGCCGTTACCATGCGCTCGCGGAGATGTTTCTGTTCACGATGCTCCTGGCGGTGATCGTCAACAACGTCGGCGTGATGTGGGTGGCGATCGAGGCAACCACGATCATCACGGCGTTCCTGGTCGGCTTGCGCCGCTCCCGGGCCGCCCTCGAGGCCTCCTGGAAGTACATTCTCATCGGGTCCGTCGGGATCGCGCTGGCGTTCCTCGGCACGGTGCTCGCCTACTTCAACTTCGTGCAGCGCGTCGGCGCCACACCCTTCGCGCTGCACTGGACCGTGCTGACGCGGGTCGCCGGGTCCCTCGATCCCGACGTCACGCGGCTGGCGTTCGTGTTCCTCCTGGTCGGCTACGGAACCAAGGCGGGGCTCGCGCCGATGCACACCTGGCTGCCGGATGCGCACTCGGAGGCGCCGGCGCCCATCTCCGCCATGATGTCCGGCTGCCTCCTGCCGGTCGCGCTCTACGCCATCCTGCGATTCAAGGTGGTGGTGGACGCCTGCGTCGGCACCGCGTTCACCGATCGGATGCTGATCCTGATCGCCGTCCTCTCCGTCCTGGTGGCGGCGCTGCTCCTGGTCCGTCAGGCAAGCTACAAGAGGATGCTGGCCTATTCCAGCGTCGAGCACATCGGGCTGATGTGCCTGGGATCGGGGCTCGGCCCTCTTGGAGTGACGGCGTCGCT
>QHXZ01000109.1:0-507 GCA_003223165.1 Acidobacteriota bacterium | reverse complement strand
GCGCCATCCGCGAGCGTTACGGCACGTCCCGCATCGGTTCCGTGCGCGGTCTCCTGCGCGCCATGCCGTGGACCGGCGCGCTGTTCGCCGCCTCGGTTCTGGCGCTGCTGGGCCTGCCTCCCTCCGGCGTGTTCGTCTCGGAGATGATGCTCGTCCGCGCCGGCTTCCGCGCCGGCCGGCCCTGGATCACCGCGGCGGTGCTCGTCCTGCTCGTCGGCATCTTCATCGCCGTGCTCGGCCACCTGAACCGCATGCTCTACGGGGAGCCGCCGGAGCACCTCGAGGCGCGCGAGCACCCGCGCCGCCTCCTGCCGCTCGCCCTCAACGTGGCGGTGCTCATCGTCCTCGGCTTCGGCATCCCCGGACCGCTCATGCGCCTGCTCGGTACGGCCGCGGAGATCGTCTCGCCATGACGCTCCAGGAGGGCCTGCGGGCGCACGGCGCGACCGGGTTCGCGTCGAAGGGAGTCCTGCGTCGCTGCGTCATCCCCCGCGATGCGGCGCGTGG
>QHXZ01000108.1:6507-9520 GCA_003223165.1 Acidobacteriota bacterium | reverse complement strand
GGGTGGCTCGCGGGACCGACGCTCAAGCGGCACGACGGCTTGGGGGCCTGGGCGCTGTCGGCGCGCTTCGGCGACGAGCAGGAGCTCCGCCTCACCCGCAAGTTCGACTTCTGAGGCTCGCCTTCCCCGGCGGTCGGTCCCGGCCGCGCCGACCGCGCTTCAGTGAGCGGCGGGGCGGTCACCGGGCTGCGTCTCGATCCAGCGCAGGGCGCGATTCACCTGGTCGAAGAAGACGTCGCGCACCTCGTGGAACTGGTGATCGCCGCCCACGATGGGGGCCAGGAGCCTCGCTCCGCGCAGGCTCGGCAGGAGCCCCTTGGCGTCGGCCTGGTCGTCCAGCGAACCTTGCATCAGGACGACGGGGATAGGAGGCAGGCGCGCCATCTCCCTCGCCACGTCGAAGGCCTCCTCTTCCGGGACGGCCATCTTCAGCTTGATGGCGGCGCGGAAGATCGCCTGGCCGTTACGGGGGGGCGCGATCAGGAGCGCCCCGGCGACCCCCTGGGCCCCGGCCCGGTTCAGGACATACGGCACCAGGCCCGAGCCCCAGGAGAAGCCGGCCAGGATCACCGGGGCGTCCTTGCGCCTTTTGGCCGCCTCGTTGAGCGTGGCGCGGAACAGCGCCATGTCCTTGGCCAGGGACGCCCCGGGCAGCATCTTCTTGAAGTACTCGCTCGAGTCGATGCCGAGGACGTAGCGCCCCCTGGCCGCCAGGTCGCAGGAGGCGTCCTGGTGCAGGGGCGTGTAGCCCCACTCGCCGGAGAAGAAGAGGACCGGGGTCGACGCGTCGGCGGGCACCGGCCCCACCCCCCCCGGCGGCTCGTAGAGGAAGACGACGATCTTGTCCTCGTCCATCTCCGTCTTGAGCGGGAGGTTCTTCGGGTAGAAGCGCGTGACCGCGCCCGCCATCGCGGGGGCGGAGGCCAGGGCCAGCGCCAGCGGGGCGACGAACAGCGCCCTCAGCCTAGGGATAGATCCCCCGGATGCGCGTCGCCTCGGCCACGCGCCCGACCGCCAGGATGTAGGCGGCGGTCCGCATGTGGACGTCGAACTTCTTGGCGATGGCGAGCACCTCGCGGAAGGCGCGGGTCATGACCTTTTCGAGATGCTGGTTGACCTGCGCCTCCTCCCAGAAGAACGACTGCAGCGACTGCACCCATTCGAAGTAGGAGACGGTGACGCCGCCGGCGTTCGCCAGGATGTCGGGGATCAGGAAGACGCCCTTCTTGTGCAGGATCTCGTCGGCCGCCGGGGTGGTGGGGCCGTTGGCGGCCTCGGCGACGATCTTCGCCCGGATGCGCGGGGCGTTCTCCTGCGTGATCTGGTTCTCGAGCGCCGCCGGGACGAGGACGTCGCACTCCAGCTCCAGGAGCTTCTCGTTGCTGATCGGCTCGGCCTCCGGGTAGCCGCGCAGCATCCCGGTCTTCTCCTTGTGCGCCAGGACGGCGCGGATGTCGAGCCCGCGCGGGTTGGTGATGCCGCCGCCGCTGTCCGAGACGGCGAGGATGGTCGCACCGTCCTCCGACAGCAGGCGCGCCGCGATGCTGCCGGCGTTGCCGAAGCCTTGCACCGCCACGCGCGCGCCCTTGATCGGTATTTTCTTCTCGACGCACGCCTCGCGGGTCACGAACAGGACGCCGCGCGCCGTCGCCTCGTTGCGCCCCTGCGAGCCGCCGATCTGCAGCGGCTTGCCGGTGACGACGCCGAGCTGGGTCGAGCCGACGGTCATGGAGTAGGTGTCCATGATCCAGGCCATCGTCTGGGCGTTGGTGTAGACGTCGGGGGCGGGAATGTCGCGCTCGGGGCCGATGATGATGCTGATCTCGGAGGCGTAGCGGCGTGTCATCCCTTCCAGCTCGCGCTGCGACATCTCCTTCGGATTGCAGACCACGCCCCCCTTGCCCCCGCCGTACGGGATGTTGACCGTGGCGCACTTCCAGGTCATCCAGGAGGCCAGGGCCTTCACCTCGTCCAGGGTGACGTTGGGGTGGTAGCGGATGCCGCCCTTGGCGGGACCCCGGGCCAGGCTGTGCTGCACGCGGTACCCTTCGAACACCCTGATCGTCCCGTTGTCCATCTTGGTCGGGATCGAGACGATGAGCTGGCGCTTCGGCCGCCGCAGCACGTCGCGCAGCCAGGCCTCGAGCTTCAGGTGCTCCGCGGCGGTGTTGAACTGCGCCTGCGCAATCTCGAACGGGTTGAGGGTCTCCTGCACCGCTACGCTGCCCATCGCGCCTGCCTCCCCAGCGCGGCTCCGGGCCACCGGGTGGCCGGACCGCCTCCTGTTTCGCCTCTCGGACCGCCGTTGTTCCTGGTCTTGAAACGGCTTCCGTTTTATCACAAGGCACGCCGGAATTCCAGATGGGACGGCCCTTCGGCCGGAGGGGGCGCCGCCGGGCGCCGCGCGACCGGCCGCGCGCGCCGCGGGCCTCTCAGCGCCGCGACGGCTTCTCGGCGGGGCGGGGGGCGATCGGCTCGCCCGGCAGGGCGCGCAGGGTGCCGCCGTACAGGTAGTCGCGAGTGTTCTCGAGGATGAGGCGCGGGTCGACGCGCCGCCGCGCCTCGCCCGACTCGATGGCGGCGCGCGCCACGGCCGCGGCCACCTCGGGCGCCCCGCGGAAATCCAGGGCCCGGGGCAGGATGTAGTCGGGCGACAGCTCGTAGTCCGGCACCAGGTCGGCGAGGGCGTGCGCCGCGGCCACCTCCATGGCGCCGTTGATGTTGCGCGCCGCCACGTCGAGCGCGCCGCGGAAGATCCCCGGGAAGGCGATGGCATTGTTGATCTGGTTCTTGTAGTCCGAGCGGCCGGTGGCGACCACCTTGGCCCCCGCCGCCCGGGCCAGGTCGGGCATGATCTCGGGCGTCGGGTTGGCCAGCGCGAAGATGATCGGCTCGGGAGCCATCGAGCGCACCATCTCCTGGGTCACCAGGTTCGGCCCCGAGACGCCGATGAAGATGTCGCGGTCCCGCAGGGCCGCGGCCAGCCCTCCCTTGAGCAGGCCGCGGTTCGTCA
>QHXZ01000108.1:5874-6377 GCA_003223165.1 Acidobacteriota bacterium | reverse complement strand
GCCCCGCCAGCACCACGACCGCCGTGCCGTGCTGGTCGTCGTGGAAGACCGGGATGTCGGTCTCGAGCCGCAGGCGGCGCTCGATCTCGAAGCAGCGCGGCGCGGCGATGTCCTCGAGGTTCACGCCGCCGAGCGACGGCTCGAGCGCCTTGACCAGGGAGATGATCTCCTCGGTGTCCTGCGTCCCGAGACAGATCGGGATCGCCTCGATGCCGGCGAAGGTCTTGAAGAGGACGCACTTCCCCTCCATCACCGGCAGCGCCGCCTCGGGGCCGATGTTCCCCAACCCCAGGACGGCCGAGCCGTCGGTGACCACCGCCACGAGGTTCCCCTTGGTGGTGTACTCCCAGACCTTGAGCGGGTCCTTGACGATCTCTTCCACCGGGGCGGCCACCCCGGGGTTGGAGATGATCAAAAGCGTGTGTTCGTCCTTCACCGGGATCTTGCTCTGGATCTCGATCGCCCCGCGGTAGCGCCGGTGCAGCTCGAGCGCCTCGTCCCCC
>QHXZ01000108.1:0-5855 GCA_003223165.1 Acidobacteriota bacterium | reverse complement strand
TACTCGGGATCGACGTCGGCGCGCGCCACGCCCAGGGCGACGGCGGCGCCGGCCACGGCCTCGGCCACGGCGGGGCCGACGCGCAGGTCGAACACGCGCGGCACGATGCGCTCGGGGCCGATCTCCTTTTCGGGGACGCGCGCGGCGATGGCGTCGGCGGCGGCGATCAGCATCTCGTCGTAGATGCGCGTGGCGCGGCAGTCGATCGCCCCGCGCAGGATGCCGGGGAAGGCCAGCGCCACGTTCATGCCATGGCGGTAGTTCACGCCGCCGGTCAGGACGACCGCCGCCCCCGCCTCCTTCGCCTCGTCGGCCTGGATCTCCGGCGTCGGGTTGGCCAGGGCGAAGACGATCGGCTTCCTGGCCATGGCGCGGATGGCCGCGGGCTCGACCGTGCGGGCCGCCGACAGCCCGACGAACAGGTCGGCCCCCTTGAGCGCGTCGGCGATGGTGCCCTTGCGGCCGTCCGGGTTCAGCTCGCGCGCCGCCGCCTGCTTGAAGCGGTTCATCCCTTCCTGCCGCCCCTCCCAGACGATACCGTGCCGATCGCACAGGGAGATGTCCGGGACCCCCGCCTTGCGCAGGAAGCGCGCCACGCTGATCCCGGCGCCCCCCGCCCCGGTGATCACGGCGCGCAGGCTCTTGATCTCCTTGCCGGTCACCTTCAGGGCGTTGCGCAGGGCCGCCAGGACGACGGAGCAGGCCCCCTGCATGTCGTTGAAGAAGAAGGGCACCGGGAGGTCGGCGTCGCTCATCCCCTCGAGGGCCTCCAGGAGCTCGAACGAGCGCGGGGAGGCGATGTCTTCGATGGCGAAGCCTCCGAAGGTCGGTGTCAGGCACTGGATCAGGCGCGCCAGGCGCTTCGGGTCGCGCTCGGCGGCGCACAGGGGGAAGGCGTCGAGGCCGGCCAGCGTCTTGAGCAGGACGCACTTCCCCTCCATGACCGGCAGGGCCGCCCGGGGCCCGGCATCGCCGAACGACAGCACGGACGACCCGTCGGTCACGACCGCCACGGTGTTGCCGCGCATCGTGTAGGTGAAGGAGGCCTCGGGATCCTCGTGGATGGCCAGGCAGGGATCCGCCACGCCCGGCGTGTAGACCAGGCTCAGGATGTACTCGTCCTTGATCGGGATCTTGCTCTGGACGGCCAGCAGGCCGCGGTGGCGGCGGAAGTGATCCAGGACCTCGGCCCGATCGACGCGATCGGCGCGCAGCGGGCTCACGCTTCGTCCTCCCCGGCCCGGGCCCGGGCGGGCCTCACGATCCCTCGGCCCGGGCCAGGTGGAAGGCCAGGTTCTCGAGCTGGATTTTGAGGTCCACCGCCTTCAGGGTGATGCCGGCCCGGGCCGCGAGGCGGACCGGCGCGAAGTTGAGCACGGCGCGGATCCCCGCCTCCACCACCAGGTCGAGCACCTTCTGGGCGGCCCCCGCCGGCACCGCCACGACGGCGATGCTGACCTTCTCGCTCTTCGCCACGGCGGGCAGCCGCCCGATGTCCATCACCGGCACCCCGCCCCGCGAGACCACCCCCACCTTGCGGGGATCGTTGTCGAACAGCGCCACGATCGAGAAGCCCTCGCGGTTGAATCCTCCGTAGTCCGCCAGGGCCATCCCCAGGTTCCCCGCCCCGACGATGACCACCCGGCGGTTGCGCGTGAGGCCCAGGATCTGGACGAGCTGCCTCTTCAGGTCGGCCACCACGTAGCCGACGCCTCGCACGCCGAACTCCCCGAAGTAGGCCAGATCCTTGCGGATCTGCGCCGAGTTGAGGTGGAACCGGTCGGCCAGGGCCTGCGACGAGATGGTCTCGAGGCCCGCCTTCTGCAGATCATCCAGGCAGCGCAGGTAGATCGACAGGCGCTGGGCGGTCAGGTCGGAGATGCCTGCGCTCCGGGCCCGTGCGGCGCCGTCGCGCTTGGGGCGCCTGCCCCCTGTGCCTCGTTTCACAAGAATGGCATCGTAGCGAGCGCACCCCTGAACGTCAAGGGCCGAGCTGCTGGGCGAAGGTGATCAGGCTGGAGGGGAAGAGGCCGATCCAGAGGGTGCCCAACGCGGCGATCAGGATCGCCAGCGCCTCCGCGCGACCGACGAGGAGGGGCGGCGCATCGCCGGCGGGCTCCCGCAGGTACATCTGCACCACCACCCTGAGGTAGTAGAAGGCCCCCACGACCGAAGCCAGGAGGCCGACCGCGGCCAGGCCGTACAGGCCGGCGTCGACGGCGCTCTTGAAGATGTAGAACTTCCCCATGAACCCGCCGGTCGGCGGGATGCCGGTCAGCGAGAGCATGAAGATCGCCATCGCCGCCGCGAGGTAGGGACGCCTGCGGCTCAGGCCGGCGAAGGCCGGCAGGCTGTACCCTTCGTCCTCCTCGCCGGCGCTCCCGAGGAGGGCCGCCACCGCGAAGGCGCCCACGGTCATGAAGGCGTAGGCCGCCAGGTAGAAGAGGACCGTCGCCGTGCCGTTGCCGGCGCGCCCGCCGGCCACCACCGCCACCAGCAGGTAGCCTGCGTTGGCGATGCTCGAATAGGCGAGCATCCGCTTGATGTTCTGCTGCGCCAGGGCCAGGACGTTGCCGACGATCATGGTCAGGATGGCAATCACCGAGAGCAATCCGACCCACTGGTCCCTGATCGATTCCTCCCCGAGGCCGACGGTCAGGACGCGCAGCAAGGCCGCGAAGGCGGCCGCCTTGGTGCCGGTGGCCATGAAGCCGGCCACCTGCCCCATCGAGCCCTGGTAGACGTCCGGGGCCCAGAAGTGAAAGGGCACCGCGGCCACCTTGAAGCCGAGGCCGATGAGCAGGAGCGCCGCCCCCGCCACGATCAGCGGGTCGGGCGACCCGCCGCGCGCGGCGCTCAGGTGGGAGGCGATGCCGCGCAGGTCGATGCGCCCGGTCGCGCCGTAGAACAGCGCGATGCCGTACAGCACGAAGCCGGTGGAGAAGGCGCCGAGGAGAAAGTACTTGAGCGCCCCCTCGACGGAATAGACCCGATCGCGCGTGAACCCCGCCAGCACGTAGAGCGAGATCGACAGCACCTCGAGGCCCAGGAACAGGGTCAGAAGATTTTCGCTCCCCGCCATCATGGTCATGCCGAACACGGCGAACAGGATCAGCGCGTAGAACTCCCCGTGTCCCGCCCCGGCCAGGCGCAGAAGGTCGATCGAGGCGAGCACCGTCAGCCCCGCGATCATCAGGAAGATCAGGTGGAAGGCGAGCGCCTGGGCGTCCAGCAGCACGGCGCCCTCGAAGATCGCGCCGCGCGGCCCGCGCGCCAGCGCGGCCAGCGCCGCGGCCCCCGAGAGGGCCAGGATGCCGAGGGCGTGCAGGGCCGGGGCGCGCAGGTGCCGGTCGCCGAGGAGGGAGACCACCACGAGCACCCACAGGCCTCCCGCCGCCGGGATCAGGATCGGCAGGGCGTCCGCCAGATCGCGCGCGGTCGTCATCGCAGGACCCAATAGAGGATCGCGACCGTCCCCAGGAAGAAGACCAGGGCGTAGTTGCGCACGTAGCCGGTCTGCGCGTACCGCCCCACCTGGCTCGCGAGCTCGGCCGCCGCCCCCACGCCGTTCACCAGGCCGTCCACGACCGTCTCGTCGAAGGCGGCCGACAGGCGGCAGAGGGCCCGGTACGGTCGCAGCACCAGGGCGTCGATCGCCTCGTCCACGAAGAACTTCCCTTTGATCAGGCGGAGGATCGGGCCCGCCGCGGGCGCGGCCGCCGGGGCCTTGCGCCCGCGGCCGTAGATCGCCCAGGCCACGACCATGCCGGCCAGCGAGACGGCCAGGGCGATCGCCAGCGCTCCCCACTCGGTGAGGCCGGCCATGCCGAGGGCGGCGGCGCCCGCGGCGGCGGCCTCCGCCGCGCCAGGGTCCGCCGCGCCCAGACCGGGCACCGGCGACAGGTAGCTGCCGAGCAGGTCCGGCAGGCGGCCGCCGCCGAGGAACGAGGGGACGCCCAGGAGCCCCGCGAGCGCCGATCCGGCGGCCAGGACGAGGAGCGGCACGGTCATCACCGCGGGCGATTCGTGCAGGTGCCGGCGGGCCTGCTCGCTCAGGCGCGGCGCCCCCGCGAAGACCAGCAGGTACAGCCGCATCATGTAGAAGGCGGTGATCCCGGCGGTCAGGACCCCCACCGCCCAGAGCAACGGCGAGCCGCCACGCCCGCCGAGCGCCGCCCAGAGGATCGCGTCCTTGCTGAAGAAGCCGGCGAAGGGCGGGATCCCGGCGATCGCCAGGACGGCGACCAGGAAGGCGGCGTGCGTCAGGGGCAGGCGGCCGCGCAGTCCTCCCATCGCACGGAGGTCCTGCTCGCCCGACAGCGCGTGGATGACCGAGCCGGCGCCGAGGAAGAGCAGCGCCTTGAAGAAGGCGTGCGTCATGAGGTGGAAGATGCCGGCGGAGAAGGCGCCCACCCCGGCCGCCAGCATCATGTAGCCGAGCTGCGACACGGTCGAGTAGGCCAGGACCTTCTTGATGTCGTCCTGGGCGATGCCGATCAGGGCGGCGACCAAGGCCGTCAGGGCGCCCACGCCCGCCACCGTGGCCATCGCCTCGGGCGAGGCCAGGTAGAGCGGCGCCATGCGGCAGGTGACGTAGACGCCCGCCGTGACCATCGTCGCGGCGTGGATCAGGGCCGACACCGGCGTGGGGCCGGCCATGGCGTCCGGGAGCCATACGAACAGCGGGATCTGGGCCGACTTGCCGCACGCCCCGAGGAAGAGCAGCAGCGCCGCCGCGGTGCAGACCCCCGGGCCGAGCGTCCCCACCCGCGCCAGGATCCCCTGGATGTCGAGCGTCCCGGCCCTCGAGAAGAGCAGGAGCATGCCGAGCATGAAGCCGATGTCCCCCACCCGGTTGGTGATGAACGCCTTGCGGCCCGCGTCGGCGCAGGTCATGCGCGACGCCTCGTCGAACGTCCGGTCGTAGTAGAAGCCGATCAGGAGGTAGGAGCACAGTCCCACCCCTTCCCAGCCGACGAACACGACCGGCAGCGAGGCGCCCAGGACCAGGGTGAGCATCATCGCCATGAACAGGTTCAGGTACGAGAAGAAGCGGGCGAAGGCGTCGCCGGGCTCGTCCGCCATGTAGCCGATCGAGTAGACGTGGATCAGGAAGCCGATGCCGGTGACCACCAGGATCAGGACCGCCGACAGCGGATCGAGGGCGTACCCCCAGCGCACCGTCAGGTCGGCGCCGTCCGCCGACTGGCCCATCGGGATCCAGGCGAACAGGTCCTGCGTGAAGATCCGGCCCCCGGGGCCGGCGCCCAGCTCGCGCACGGCGCCGAGCGACAGGAGGAACGACCCGAGGACGGCGGCGCACGCCAGGACGCCGACGGCGCGGCGCGGCAAGAAGCGCGCGCCCAGGAGCGCGTTGAGGCCGTTCAGCACGAAGCCGGCGAACGGCAGCACGGGAATCAGCCAGAGCCGGTGCAGCATCAATCTATCGGTCCCTTCCCAGGCCTGCGCTACCAGCGCATCAGGCTGGCGTCATCCACGTCGGTGCTCCGCCGGCGGCGGAAGAACGCGATCACGATCGCCAGCCCGACGGCCGCTTCCGCCGCGGCCACGGTCATCACGAAGAACACGAAGATGTGCCCGGTCATCGCCTGCCCCTCCGCCGCGAAGGCCACGAAGGTCAGGTTCACCGCGTTCAGCATCAGCTCGATGCACATCAGGATGACGATGGCGTTGCGCCTTATCAGCACCCCGACGCAGCCGATGCTGAACAGGAGGGCCGCGATGATCAGGAAGAACTCGACGTGCATCATTCGAGCTTCCGCTTGGCGAGGATCACCGCGCCGACCATGGCGGCGACCAGGAGGATCGAGGCGGCCTCGAAGGCGAACAGGTAC
>QHXZ01000107.1 GCA_003223165.1 Acidobacteriota bacterium | reverse complement strand
ACGGCGAGGCGATGTCCAGAATCAAGGGTGCGGACGTGCTCTTGCTCGTCGTCGGTGCCGAGCACGGACGCCAGATCCCTGCCAAGCTCTTCGAGTACCTGGCGGCCCGACGGTTCATCCTCCTTCTCGCGCCCGAAGGCTCGGACGCCGGCGACATCGTCCGCGAGCTGAATGCAGGCGCGGTCGTCGATCCTGAGGATGTCCAGGCGATAGCGCGCGTCCTCTGCGAGAGGTATGAAGCACGATCTCCCGAGGTCCCGATGGTCGAGGCCGCCGGGAGGTACGAGGCCGGAGCGACGATGCTGGATCTCGACCGTCATCTGAGGGAGGTGCTGGCGCCCCCTTGACGGACCTCCGGGGAGGTGGCTGGTATAATGCCGCCCGACGGCGGCATATCAGGAGAGAACCACGCGCTCTCGCGGAACGAGCGACGCAGTCAATCGGGCGGGCCTCCGGTTCGGGCCGCTTTTCGCCAGCGGCCTCATCCGCGTCCTGCGCCGTCTCATGCGCTGGACATCCGTCAACGAGCAGGTCGTCGAACGGTTTCATCGCCAGGGGCAACCCTACGTGCATGCCTTCTTTCACGACCAGCTCCTGCTGATGACTTACTCGTACCGCGGACAGGCGCACGGGCGACGCCTCGCGGTGCTGAGCAGCCGGCACCGGGACGGCGAGTATCTGTCGCGCACGCTGGAGCGTTTCGGGCACCTCATGGTGCGGGGCTCGACCGGCCGCGGGGGCGCCGCGGGCCTGAAGGAGATGATCCGCCACCTGCGCGCCGGACGGGACACCGCCTTCGCCACCGACGGCCCTCGCGGCCCGCGCCACCGGGTGCAGATCGGAGTGATCGAGGCGGCGCGGCTCGGGGGCGCGCCGATCGTGCCGGTGGCCTTCGCGGCCTCGAAAAAAAAAACCTGCGCTCCTGGGACGCCTTCCAGGTCCCTCTGCCCTTCGGAAGGGGCGTCTTCGTCTACGGTGACCCCCTGCTGATCGCGCCCCGCGCGGATCGCCAGGACATGGAGCGACAGCGCCGCAGCCTCGAGGAGACCCTGGAGGGGCTCACGGGGCGCGCCGAAGACCTGGCCCGCGGTGGGTCGCCGCGGTGACCGCCGGGACGCCGCGCGTGCTGATCGTGGCCGGCGAGGCCTCCGGGGATCTCTACGGCGGCCTGCTCATGCGGGCCATGTCCGGTGCCGTGCCCGCGAAGCCGGCCGGCGGCGCTTCAAACGGGGACCGGTCGCCGGGGGGGGCAGGGGAGCCGGGCGCGGCGGGACCACGTTTCGTGGGCGTGGGCGGCCCCGCGATGCGAGCGGCCGGCCTGGAGCCGCTGGGCGACGCCGGAGCGATGGGCGTCACCGGTTTCCTGGAGGTCCTCGGCAGCCTGCGGGTGATCGGCCGGGCCTACCGGGAGGCGTGCCGGGTCTTGGACGGCATGGCGGACCGCCCGGAGCTGGCCATCCTGATCGATTATCCGGATTTCAACCTCCGCCTGGCCCGGCGGGCCCGCCGGGCAGGGGTCCCGGTGCTGTATTTCGTCAGCCCGCAGGTCTGGGCCTGGCGGCGGGGGCGAGTGCGGCAGATCGCGCGCCGCGTCGACAGGATGGCGGTCATCCTGCCATTCGAGGAGGAGATCTATAGGCGCGCCTCCGTTCCGGTCGAGTTCGTCGGGCACCCGCTGCTCGACCTGGTTCGCCCCGAGCGCGGCCGGGCGCAGGCGCTGGCACCCCTGGGCCTCGACCCGAAGCGTCCGACGGTGGCGCTGCTGCCGGGCAGCCGCCGCAACGAGCTGCGGGTCCTCCTGCCGCTGATGCTCGAGGCGGCGCGCCTGCTGGGACGGGAATTCCGCGACATCCAGTACGTCATCCCCGTCGCCCCCACCCTCGCGCCGCGCGAAGTGGAGGCGATCGTGCGCGCCGCGGAGGGCGCGCGGGATTCGCGCTCCGCCGGCGACGCGTCGCCGCGCGCGGTGCTGGTGGAGAGCGGGCGCTACGATGCCCTGGCGGCCGCGGATGCCGCGGTGGTGGCCTCGGGCACCGCCACGCTCGAGGCGGCCCTCCTGGGCGTGCCGATGGTGATCGTCTACCGCATGAACGGGATGACCTATCTCATGGCGCGGCTGGTCTCCGACGTGCGTTTCATCGGCATGGCGAACCTGATCGCCGGGGAAAAGATCGTCCCCGAGCTGGTGCAGGGCGCGTGCCGGCCCGAGCGGATCGCGGGGGAGCTGCGGCGTATTCTCACCGATCAGGGAGCGGCTGACGCGATGCGGAGAGGGCTGGCGGGCGTGCGCGCGCGACTGGGGCGGCCGGGGGCCATCGAGAGGGTGGCCGCGACGGCCTGGGATATGATCGGCGCGCGGCGGCAGCGGGTGGCCTGATGCCGGAGGCGTTCACCATCAAGGGCATGACCGGCTTCGGCCGCGCCGCGGCCGAATGCGACGGCGTGCGCGTCGAAGTGGAGATCAAGGGGGTGAACCACCGCTCTCTCGACATGAAGATGCGCCTGCCGGCCGAGGTGTCGGCGCTCGAGCCGGACCTGCGCGGGCGCCTGCAAAGGGTCGTTGCCCGAGGGCGTATCGACGTCGCCGTTTCGCTGGCCTCGGCGCGGCCGCCCACCTACCGCATCGAGGTCAACCGGGCGCTCGTGGCGGAGTTTCTGAAGGCGACGGCGGCCCTCAAGAAGGAGTTTGCCCTGAAGGGAGCGCTCGGAATCGAAACGGTGGCGGGCCTGCCGGGGGCGCTGTCGATCCTGACGGACGCGAGCACCGACGGCGGGCCCGGCCCGGCCCTCCTCGCGAAGGCCTTCGAGCAGGCCCTTTTCGGCTTCGACGCCATGCGAGGCCAGGAAGGGACCCGCCTGGCGCGGGACGTCCTGACACGCCTGCAGGCGATCGAGGAGGGGGTGGACCGGATCGAGGCGGAGGCCCGCGGGCTGCCGGAGGCCTTCGCGGCGCGGCTGCGGGAGCGCGTGGCCGCGCTGGTGCAGGAGCGCGGCCTCGACGACATGCGCCTCGCCCAGGAAGTGGCGCTCATGGCGGACCGCGTCGATCTGACGGAGGAGGTGGTGCGCCTGCGAGGCTATCTGCAGCGGAGCCAGGCGGTGCTAGAGCGACCCGACGGTCCGGTCGGGAAGACCCTCGATTTCGTGATGCAGGAGATGAACCGGGAGGCCAACACCATCTCCTCCAAGGCCGAGCGTCTGTCGATTTGCCAGGCCGCGTTGCAGATCAAGTCCGAGGTGGAGAAGATCCGCGAGCAGGTGCAGAACCTCGAATGAAGCGCGCCACGCCCGGCCGGGCTCACGGCGCGCGCGGCACGGTCTTCGTCGTGTCAGCCCCCTCCGGGGCGGGCAAGACGACGCTGTGCAAGCGCCTCCTCGAAGAGATCGCGGGAATCGATTTCTCGGTGTCGTTCACCACGCGCGCGCCGCGCGACGGCGAGCGGGAGGGAGTGGACTACCATTTCGTCGGCCGGCCGGAGTTCGAGCGCCGTCGCCGGAAGGGGGAGTTCGTCGAGTGGGCGGTCGTGGACGGCCAGATCTACGGCACCTCGGCGGCCGCGGTCCGGAAGGCCGCCCTCCGGGGCCGGGACATCCTGCTGGACATCGACACCCAGGGCGCCGAAGCGATCAAGCGGGCGATCCCCGAGGCCGTGCTGATCTTCATCCTGCCGCCCGGCCGCGAAGCCTTGCGCGAGCGGCTGCTGAAGCGGGGCACCGAGACGCGGGAGGCGGTGGCCAGGCGGCTTGGGCTGGCGGGCGGCGAAGTCGAGAGGTCGTCGATGTACGACTACGTGGTGATCAACGACGATCTCGAAGCAGCCTTCGCCCAGCTCAAGGCCATCGTCACGGCGGCGCGCTGCCGGAGGGAGCGCCAGGCCGCGCGCATCAAGGAAATCGCCGCCGACTTCGCGGCGGGGCGCCGGGCGGTCCCCTGACGCTTCCGGGACGGCCTGTTTTCGTCTACAATGGGTCCTTGTTCGCAAGGAGGCTCTGCATGATCCCCAGCGGATCCGTCGGCAACAAGTTCGAGTTCATCACCATCGCGGCCGAGCGCTGCAAGCAGCTGCAGCGAGGCGCTCGGCCGAAGATCGAGACCAACGCCCTCAAGCCGGTTACCATCGCCCAGCAAGAGGTGCTGGCCGGCGTGATCGACTACAACTACGGTCCCTTCCCCGAGGAGTACCAGGGCGAGGCCGAGGTGGCCGAGGTGACCACCGAGGCGTATGCCCCCGAGGAGACCGCGGCTGGCGCCAGTGAGCAAGGAGCCTGAGCGGGGCGCCCGCGCCGCCGGACGCGCTCCGAGGATCGCCCTGGGGGTGTCGGGAGGCATCGCCGCCTACAAGGCGGCGGAAGTCGTCCGGGGGTTGATGAAGGCCGGCTGCGAGGTGCACGTCGTCATGACGGCCCACGCCCGGGAGTTCATCACCCCCCTGACCCTGCAGACTCTTTCGGCACATAAAGTCCTGAGCGATCCGTGGGACCTGAGCCAGGGCGCCGACATCCAGCACATCGCCCTGGCGCGCGATCTCGACCTGCTCCTGGTGGCGCCTGCGACGGCCGACATCCTGGCGAAGCTGGCGCACGGGATCGCCGATGACTTCCTGACCACCTTCTACCTGGCGGTGACGGCGACCGTGGCGATGGCCCCCGCCATGAACCTCTGGATGTGGGAGCATCCCGCGACCCGCGCCAACGTCGAGGTGCTCAAGGGCCGCGGCGTGCGGGTCATCGATCCGGGCGTCGGGGAGCTTGCCTGCGGCGAGGAGGGCATCGGCCGCATGGCCGAGCCGGAGGCGATCGTCGAGGCCGCGCTGTCCCTGGTAAAAAAAAAGTCCCGCGGTCGCTTGAGGGCCGCCGCGTCCTCGTGACGGCAGGCCCCACCCGGGAAGCGATCGACCCTGCCCGATTCCTGAGCAACCCCTCCACCGGCCGCATGGGCTACGCGCTCGCGGCCGAGGCGCTGGCGCGCGGGGCCGAGGTCACGCTGATCTCCGGCCCGACGCATCTGCTTCCCCCCGACGGTGTGAACCTCGTGCGCGTCACGACCGCTGACGAGATGTTCCGCGCCGCCCTCAACCAGGCCCCCGGCGTCGACCTCGTCCTCAAGGCGGCCGCGGTGGCCGACTACCGTCCGGAACAGCGCTCGCGCGCCAAGATCAAGAAGGAGACCCTGCGCAGGAAGGCCAGCCGCGCCGCGGGCGGAGACGGCTCGATCGCGCTGCGCCTCGTTCCGACGCCCGACATCCTCGAGGAGGTGGGACGGCGCAAGAAACCGGGACAGGTGCTCGTCGGGTTCGCCGCCGAGACGAGCGACCTGGCGTCCAACGCCCTGAAGAAGCTGCGCAGGAAGAACCTCGACATGGTGGTCGCCAATCGCATCGGGGCGGAAGGCGAAGGGTTCGAGGCGGAGACGAACCGGGCCTTGGTCCTTGACCGTGAGGGGCGCCGGTCCGAGCTTCCCCTCATGCCCAAGGGGCGGATGGCGGGGGCGATCCCCAGGCCGGCAGGCGCCGGAGGGAAGCATGATGCGCGGCCCCGGGAATGCCGAGGCGCGGCGTGCCCTCCGGGCCCGCCTGGAGTGGCTGCGGTTGATGGGGATCGACGAGCTGAGCCCCGGCCCGCGTGCCGCCGGGCCAGACGCCCGTCCCGGCACGATGGGCGTCGGCGGCGCGGGCCCCGCACCGGGAGAGGGGCCGGCGCAGAAGCACGCCGTCCAGGCGGGACTCTTCGGCGGGGAAGAGGTCGTCGAGCCACCGGGGCCCCGGGGGGAGGGTCGTGGCCGGGGGGGCGATCCGGGAGGCCGGGCGGTTCCGGTCTCGCCCCTGGCCGGGGCCCGCGCCCCGGAGGCCCCCGACTCCGAGACCGCTCTGCGCCTCATCCGGGAGGAGATCGGCGACTGCCGGCGTTGCCGGCTGTGCGAGCAGCGCACGAACATCGTTTTCGGCGTCGGCGCTCCCGGGGCCCGGCTGATGTTCGTCGGCGAGGGTCCCGGAGTGGACGAGGACCGGCGTGGCGAGCCGTTCGTCGGGCGGGCCGGGCAGCTGCTCACGAAGATCATCGAGTCGATGGGCTACGGCCGTGAGGAGGTCTACATCGCCAACGTCGTCAAGTGCCGCCCGCCCGAGAACCGCACCCCGCATCCGGACGAGATCGCCACCTGCTCGCCCTTCCTGTTCCAGCAGATCGCCGCCATCCGGCCACGCGTCGTCGTCTGCCTCGGCACGCCGGCGGTGCAGACGGTCCTCGCGACCCGCGCGACCATCACCCACCTGCGCGGGAGGTTCCACGAGGTGAACGGCATCCA
The DNA here is from genome assembly GCA_003223165.1 of Acidobacteriota bacterium. Classification (GTDB taxonomy): domain Bacteria; phylum Acidobacteriota; class Polarisedimenticolia; order Gp22-AA2; family Gp22-AA2; genus QHXZ01. The sequence goes on along the minus strand of QHXZ01000107.1, from coordinate 4,954 downwards.
GGTCATGCCCACGTTCCACCCGGCCTACCTGCTGCGCAATCCCGCCGCCAAGAAGGAGGTCTGGGACGACATGAAGCAGGTCATGACCTTCCTCAAGACGGTGGCATGAGCATCATCCGTGCCTCGGTCGCCATTCCGCGGCCGATCCGCCGGTTGTTCACCTACTCCGTGCCTCCCGGGCTGCTGCCACGTTGCCGCCGGGGGGTGCGGGTGATGGTCCCCTTCGGGCGCCGCCGCCTGACCGGATATCTGCTCGAAGTCTCGGAGCAGGCGGGCGAAGGCACCGACGCCGTGCCGGGAATCCCTCTCAGGCCGATCGAAGAGGTCCTCGACCCCGACCCGATCCTCGACGAGACCATGCTCGAGCTCACCCGCTGGGCCGCGGACTACTACCTCGCCTCGTGGGGGGAAGTGATCCGCGCCGCCCTCCCCGGGATGCAGGCGGTCCTGCGGCGGATCGTCGCCCTCACCCCGGCCGGCGCGCGTGTCCTGGCGGCGCCAACGGAGTCCCCGGGAGGGGCGGCGCGCCCGGAGAACGCCCGCGCCGCCCGGGCCCGGGCGGTCCTGGCCGCCGTGGCGGACCTCGCCGCCGAGGGCGGCCCGGCGGTGGGACTGGCTGATCTCAAGGAGCGCCTGGGTTCCGGGTGCCGGCCGGAGTTGCTCCGGAGGCTCGACAGGGGGGGGCTGATCCAGGTGACCGAGGTCCCGCTCCGCCCGGGGCCGCGCCCGAGGCTCGAGGAGCGCGTTCGCCTGCTGCCGCGGCCAGCCTCGGGAGCGGGGGACCGGAGGCAGGCCGGGGCGCGCGCCGCGCGGCAGCGGGCCGTCCTCGACCTGCTCGCGTCGTCGGGGGGCGAGATGGCCGCCGCGACGCTCCTGGAAAGGACGGGCGCAGCCCGCCCGACGCTGCGTGCGCTGCGCGAGAGGGGTTGGGTGGCGGTCGAAAGGCGCGAGGTCCCGCGCCGGCCGGCGGCCCTGGAGCTGCCGGCGGTGCCGGCGACCTCCCCGGAGCCGAACGCCGACCAGCGGGACGCCATCGCGGCCATACGCGAGGCCCTGGACACACGCCGTTTCGCGACCTGCCTGGTCCAGGGAGTGACCGGCAGCGGCAAGACCGAGGTCTACCTGCGCAGCATCGAGACGGCGGTCGCGCAGGGGCGCCGCGCGCTCTATCTCGTTCCGGAGATCGGCCTCACCCCTCTCCTGGCACGCCGCATGCGGGCCCGCTTCGGGGAGGTGCTGGCGCTCCTGCATTCGGGCCTGTCGGAAGGGGAGCGCTACGACGAGTGGCGCCGGATACGCGAGGGCAAGGCGGAGGTGGTGCTCGGAGCGCGCTCGGCAGTCTTCGCGCCGCTCCGCAACCTTGGCCTCATCGTGGTGGACGAGGAGCACGATGCCTCCTACAAGCAGGGGGAGTCCCCGCGCTACAACGGTCGCGACCTGGCGATCCTGCGCGGCAAGATGGACGCGGCGACCGTCGTGCTCGGATCGGCCACGCCGTCGATGGAGTCGTACCTGCACGCCACGCGGGGGAAGTACCGGTTGCTGCGCTTGCCGGTCCGCGTCGGGACCGCCGGCCTGCCCGCCATCGAGACGGTCGACATGCGCCGCGAGTTCGAGGAAGTCGGGCGCGAAACGGTGCTGTCGCGCCGGCTCCTGGAGGCGTTGCGGATCCGCCTCGGGCGCGGCGAGCAGAGCCTCGTGCTCCTGAACCGCAGGGGTTTCTCGACCTTCGTCCTGTGCCGGGCCTGCGGCGAGCAGGTGAACTGCCGTCGCTGCAGCATCGCCATGACGCTGCACCTGCGCGAGCGGCGGCTGCGATGCCACTACTGCAGCCTCGTGCGCGGCGTCCCCACCTCGTGCCCGCGGTGCGGCAGCGCCCACCTGCATTTCGGCGGTACCGGGACCGAGAGGCTGGAGGAGACGCTGCGGGCCACCTTTCCGTCCGCCCGGATCGCGCGGATGGACCGCGACTCCACCGGGGGCCGCGGCTCGGTCGAAGCGCTTCTGACGCGCGTCGAGCGCGGCGAGATCGACGTGCTGGTGGGTACGCAGATGATCGCCAAGGGGCACGACTTTCCGAACGTGACGCTGGTCGGCGTGCTGTCGGCCGACGCCCTGCTCGGCCTGCCGGACTTCAGGGCGGCGGAGCGGACCTACCAGCTCCTGACCCAGGTCGCGGGGCGGAGCGGGCGCGCCGATCGGGAGGGCGAGGTCATCGTGCAGGCCTACGACGCGGAGCACCATGCCATCAGGGCCGCCTGCCGCCACGACTTCGATGCCTTCGCGGAGAAGGAGCTGGCCTATCGGCGCGTCATGGGGTACCCGCCGTACACCGCCCTGGCCCTGGTGCTGGTGAAGGACCGGCGGCTCGAGCGCGCCCGGGAGGAAGCCGCCGCGGTGGCCGGGGCTCTGCGCCGGTCGGGATCCTCCTCGCTTCAGATTCTCGGGCCGGCGCCGGCGCCGCTCGAGCGGCTGCGGGGTGAGTACCGGATGCAGGTGATCGTCAAGGCGGGGCGGCGGCGCGCCCTGCAGCAGGCGCTGTCGGAGGCCCTGGCGGACCTCGATCGGCGCGGCGCGCGCGTGGAAGACCTGGCGATCGACGTCGACCCGATCGCCACGCTCTAAGGGCGGCCCCCGGCTACTTGAGGATTTCCAGGCCCGGCTTGCCGTCCGCGGGGACGACCTCGCCAACCACGGCGGCGATCGGGTTGCCCTGGGCGCGCAGGCGGCTCACCAGCGCGGGGGCCTCCTCGGCCGGCAAGGAGATGAACAGGCCTCCGGAGGTCTGGGGATCGACGATGAGCCAGGTCTCCTCCTCGGAGAAGCGCCCCGAAAACGTCAGGAAGTCCTGGGCCACCTGCAGGTTCGAGGCGGTGACCGAGGTCGCCACCCCCTGCGCGATGAGCTCGAGGCTCTCGTCGTACTTCGGGATGTCCTTGAACCGCAGGCGCAGGCGCACGTTGCTGGCTTTCGCCATGCCGAGGGCATGGCCCGACAGCCCGAAGCCGGTGATGTCGGTGCAGGCGTGCGGATTGAACTCGAGCATCGTTTCGCAGGCGACCCGGTTCAGGGTCGCCATCCACTGCACGGCGCGATCGAGCAGCTCCTCCGGCGCCAGGCCGCGGCGATGCCCGGTGATGATGACCCCCGTGCCGATCGGCTTGGTCAGCACCAGGTGATCTCCCGCGCGCGCGCCCGCGTTGGTCATGATCCGCTTCGGGTCGATGAGGCCGGTCACCGAAAGGCCGTACTTGAGCTCGTCGTCGCGCACCGTGTGGCCGCCGACGAGCGTGGCCCCCGCCTCCTTGATCTTGCTGAAGCCTCCCTCGAGGATGCGGCGCAACGAGGGCTTGTCGATGCCGCGCGCCGGGAAGTTGCAGCAGTTCATGGCGGTGAGCGGCCGGCCGCCCATGGCGTACACGTCCGAGATCGAATTGGCCGCGGCCACCTGCCCGAAGAGAAACGGATCGTCGACCACCGGCGTGATGTAGTCCACCGTCTGCACCAGGGCGAGGTCGTCCGTCAGACGGTAGACCCCCGCGTCGTCGCCGGTCTCGAATCCGACGAGCAGGTTGGGGTCGGTCTTGGCCGCCCCGGCGAACTCCTTGACGATCTCGCTCAGGTCCACCGGACTGAGCTTGGCCGCTCAACCGCCCGAGCGCGCGTGGCTCGTGAGCCGGGCGGCGGTCTGCTCGCTCATCGCCTCTCCATAGGGGGCGGCGATCGTAGCGTCATCGGCGCGAGGCTGTCAACCATGCGCCCCGAGCGGAACAGCGGGGCGCCGGCCCTGGGCTATAATCGCGCCCTGATGCCGTCGCCCGACAAGGCCTTCGAATCGATCCTGGAAACGATTGGCGCCACGCCCCTGGTCCGGATCCGCCGCATGAACCCGGAGCCCGAGGTGGCCCTCTACGCCAAGGTGGAGGGGTTCAATCCGATGGGCAGCGTCAAGGAGCGGATCGCCCTGGCCATCGTCGAGCGGGCCGAGAGGCGGGGGGAGCTCAAGCCGGGAATGACGCTGCTCGAGTCCTCCAGCGGCAACACCGGGATAGGACTGGCGATGGTGGGCGCGGTCAAGGGATACCCGGTGATCATCACCATGGCCCAGAGAGTCTCCGTCGAGAGGCGGCAGATCCTCCGGGCCCTGGGGGCGGAGATCGTGTTCACCTCCCCGCAGGGGGGGTCGGACGAGGCCTGGGAGATCGCCGATCGGCTCTACGCCGCGAACCCCGGGAGGTACTACCGGGTCGGGCAATACACCAACGCGGACAACGTCGGGGCGCATTACGAAGGCACGGCCGAGGAGGTCTGGCGGCAGACCGGCGGCAAGGTGGATTGGCTGGTCCTGACGCTCGGAACCTGCGGCACGCTGGTGGGCATGGCGCGCCGGTTGAAGGAGCTCAACCCCGGCCTCAAAGCCGTCGCCGTCGAGCCGCAGACCCGGCACGCCCAGCAGGGGTTGCGCAACATGAGCGAGTCGCGCCTGCCGCCGATCATGGACTGGGGCCTGGTGGACGAGAGGATGACGGTGCGGGACGAGGACGCCTTCCGGGCGACGCGCGACCTGGCCCGGCTGGAGGGCATCTTCGCGGGCATCTCCTCGGGCACGGCCCTGTTCGCGGCCCTCGAGATCGCCCGCAGGGTACGGCGGGGATCGATCGTCACGCTCCTCCCTGACAGGGGGGAGAAGTACCTGAGCACTCCCGTCTTCCCCAAGGGCCCCGACCCCTGAACGGTCGGGCGCGGAGGCCGTCCTGCCAGCCCGCACACGCATCATCCAGGTGGTCGCCTGCGACACGACGGAGGCGATGCTGCGCGCCTACCGCGACGCCGACCCGCGCGCCGACCTCGTCGAGATGCGGTTCGATCTGGTGAAGGATCTGGCGCCCGACCGGCTGCTGGAGGCCCAAGGGAAGGCGAAGCTGGTCACCGTGCGGAGCCACCAGCAAGGTGG
>QHXZ01000106.1 GCA_003223165.1 Acidobacteriota bacterium | reverse complement strand
CCCTCAGGCGGACGGTCGTGGCCGTCGCCGCCTGCTTCAGGGGCGCCCCGCCGACATAGACGCCCGCCTCCTCGAGGGCCTTGTAGTACGCCCGCCAAGCCGCTATGTACTGCTCGCCCGCGGGGTCGTCGCGCCTGTCGATGTCGGCGGGGGTCTCATAGACGACCATGATGTAGCGCATCGTGAGCCTCCTATGGGCGCGCGGCCCGGCGAGGGCCGCGATCGCTTCCAGAGAGATGACGGCCGGGGCTCCGCGATTTCGACACGCGGGCGCGAACGTCCGTCGAATTTTCGACCCGGCGCACCGCCGACCCGCGCGGCCGAGGCCCTCAAGATGGAAACTCGCGCTTTTCTCGACAGGGCTGCGAACTCCGCGCATTCTCCCGTTGCTGTGGCGGGCTGAGAACCAGGGTAGCGCTTGGTTTCCTCTAGGGTACCACGCGCACGCCTGCTCACCCTCGAGAAGAAGTTGTCTGCCGCCGTGCCGCTCGGATTGGAGGGTTTCTAGAGCATGAGAGGTCGCTTGCCAGGAAACGCGCGTCGAGCGTATCCTCTCAGCCGGCGTGCGACATTGCGGATCTTGATGATGCCGAGGGCAGAATGAAGCATGATGTCGGTTCCGTGGCAATCCCATGGCGGAGATGACGCCAGCCGAGGCGGAGGCCTTCCCCGCCCTGACGCCGGAGCAGATCGCCCGCATTGCCCCCTTCGCGAGCGAGCGCCAGGTCGCGGACGGCGAAAGTCTGTGGGAGGCGGGGGACCGGAACAGGCCGTTGTTCGTCGTCCTCCGAGGCGAGATCGAGATCCTCTCGGGCGCCGATCATGTGGTGACCGTGCACAATGCCGGCGCATTCACGGGCGACGTCGATCTCCTGTCCGGCCGGCCGGTGGTCGTGCGCGCCCGAGCCCGCGGCGCGGCGCACGTCCTCGAGCTGCCCCCGGATCGTCTGCGGTCGATGGTCCAGGTCGACACCGAGCTGAGCGAAGTCTTCCTCCGGGCGTTCATGCTGCGCCGCCTGGCGCTGATGGCGCAGGGTGGAGGCAACGTCGTCCTCATCGGCTCGCGCCATTCCGCGGGCACGCTCGCGATCCAGGAGTTCCTGACCCGGAACAGCCAGCCGCACGGATATCTCGATGTGGAGCGGGACGCGGCGGTGCAGGAGACGCTCGACAAGTTCGGAGTCGGAGTCGAGGATGTACCGGTCCTCATTTGCCGGGGCACCCAGGTGCTGCGCAAGCCGACGATCGAGGACGTCGCCGACTGTCTAGGGCTGAACGATTTCAACGAGACGGTCGTGCGCGATCTCGCGGTCATCGGGGCGGGGCCCGGAGGATTGTCGGCCGCCGTTTATGCCGCGTCCGAGGGGCTCGACGTGCTCGTGTTCGAGGCCCGATCGCCGGGCGGGCAGGCCGGCTCGAGCTCGAGGATCGAGAACTATCTGGGGTTCCCGACCGGAGTTACGGGTCAGGCACTCGCCAGCAACGCTCTCGTCCAGGCCGAGAAATTCGGGGCGGAGCTCGCGGTCGCCCGCACCGTGGCGCGGCTCGGGTGCGACCGTCCTTACCGGGTGGACCTCGGCGCGGGCGTCGTCGTGCAGGCCCGCTCGGTCGTCATCGCAACCGGCGTCAGGTACCGCAAACCGGACCTGCCGAACCTCTCGCGGTTCGAAGGAGTCGGCGTCTATTACGGAGCGACGCAGGTCGAGGGACTTTACTGCCGCGGCGAGGACCTCATCGTCGTCGGGGGTGGCAATTCCGCGGGTCAGGCCGCGGTCTTCCTCTCGGCGGTGGGCCGCAGCGTCACCATGCTGGTCCGCGGGCCGGAGCTCGCCCGGAGCATGTCACGCTATCTCATCCGGCGCATCCAGGAGACGCCCAACATTACGCTGCTCACGAGCACACGCATCGTCGCGCTCGGGGGCGACTCGCGGCTGGAGCGGGTCACGTGGCGGGGCGGGAGCGGGGTCGAAACGACGGCGGACATCCGGCACGTCTTCCTGATGACCGGGGCCGACCCGAACACGGCGTGGCTGCAGGACTGCGTCGCCCTCGACGGTCAGGGATACGTGAGGACGGGGCCGGACCTGGACGCGACCGCTCTGGCCGCGGCGGGCTGGCCCCTCGCGCGCCCGCCGCTCCTCTTCGAGACCAGCCGGCCCGGCGTGTTCGCCATCGGCGACGTCAGGGCCGGCAGTGTCAAGCGCGTCGCCGCGGCCGTGGGCGAGGGCTCGGTCTGCATCCAGCTCGTGCACAAAGTGCTCGCCGAATCGGTGGCGTAGGCCACGCCGGAAAAAGGGAGGGATCCGATGCCGAAGGAATGCACGCACCTGGATCAGGTTCACGATGTGGCGCCCAAGACGCCCGACGGCTGCGAAGAGTGCCTGGCGATGGGGAGTGACTGGGTTCACCTTCGGCTCTGCCTGTCGTGCGGCCACGTGGGCTGCTGCGATGACTCGCCCAACAAGCACGCCACCAAGCACTTCAGGAAGATCCATCATCCGATCATCCGCAGCCTCGAGCCGGGCGAGGACTGGGGCTGGTGCTTCATCGACCAGGTCGTCATGGAGCCGGCGCCCGGCGCGCCGTAGGGCGGCTGGGACCGGGCCGCCCGAGTCCCGCGGAAAAGTTGGCGTTCTAGACGGCCTCGGCCAGGGTGAGCGCGAAGCGATCGGCGGCATCGATCCATTGTGCTCGGACGCTGAAGCCGGAGCGCTTGAGCATCGAGACGATCTCCGGCGGGTCGTACTTGTACGAGCTCTCCGTCCAGATCATCTCCCCCTCGCCCATCACGAAATCCAGCCCGGCCTCGCGGACGCTGATGCTCTGGCTTCGATTGCTGCGCAGGTGCATCTCGATGCGCGAACTGTCCTCACTCCACAGCGCGCGATGGGTGAAGCCGTCGAGCTCGAAGTCGCCCCGAAGCTCGCGATTGATCCGCGTCAGCAGGTTGCGATTGAACGCCGCTGTGACGCCGAGCGGATCGTCGTAGGCCAGAAGCAAGTCCCGCACGGGCTTGCGGAGGTCGACGCCAAGCAGGAGAGCGTCGCCGCGGTCGATGGCCGACCGAACGGATGCCAGAAACGCGTCGCGTCCCGGTGGATCGAAGTTGCCGATGTTCGAGCCGAGGAACAACGCCAGCCGGCGCCCCCCGACGGAGCGCGCGAGCCCGAACTCCCCGAGACCGATCTCGTACGTCGCCCGGTGGGTCACGACCCGGACGTTCTCGAGTCTCTCGAGCGCCTGACCTGCCTCGGTGAGCGCGCTGCTCGATACATCGACGAGGTGCAGTTCCAGACGGCCGCGCCGGGATCCGGCGGCGGCGATCAACGCAGACAATTTGTCGCCGCTCCCGGATCCCAGCTCGATGACTGTCGTGATACCGGCATCCAGGACTTCGCGGGCGTGCGCTTCGAGCAGGCGGAGTTCGGCGCGCGTCAGCGGGTACCATGGCAGCCGGCAGATGGCCTCGAAGAGCGCCGAGCCCAGATCATCGTAGAGGTAGCGCGACGGAAGCTGTCGCGGATGCTGCGTCAGATAGTGCCGCACATCGTTCGCGAATCCGCTTACGGAGCCGGGCGTGGCCCTGGCGGGCGTCGTGAGCACCGTCGGGGTCATGGGAAGTCCTTCACGCACCTGAACGTTGCGTAGACGTACGGGTACCGCGCGCGGAACCAGTTGCGGAAGGTCGGTCGCAGCAGCTCGCGCGCCGTCGCCGGCGAGGCCCCCTTCATGACGAAGTGATCGCCATCGAAGAAATCGGCCGAGTACTCGGGGTACGAAGCCATGGCCTGAAAGCCCGGAAAGGGACCGAATGCCGTGCTCGTCCACTCCCATCCGTTGCCGACCAGATCGTTGACGCCCCAGGCACTGCGTCCATCGGGATGGCTGCCGGCGGGCGCGGGGTCCCAGCTCGTAAAGTCGAAGACACCGTGACGGGCATCTGGGAGGGCATCGCCCCAGGGGAACTGGCGTTCGTCACCGTCGGGCGTACCATACGCCGCGCGCTGGAACTCGGCCTCGGTTGGAAGTCTCACGCCGCTCCAGCGCGCATACGCCTCCGCCTCCGCGTGAGTCACGTACACCGGCCAGGCGGGTGGAAGCGAAATGGGTCCGAACATGCCGCGCCACGTCCAGCCATCCGCCCGGCGCTCCCAGAGCAGCGGGTGCCGGATGTCCGCCTGTCGCACCCAGTTCCAGAGGTCCGGTCGCCACCAGCGCGGCTCCTGATAGCCTCCGGCGTCGATGAAGTCCATGAAGGCGGCGTTGGTCACGTTGTCGGGCTGGATCGCGAAGGCGCGCACCGGCTCTGAATGACGCGGGCGCTCGTTGTCCCAGGCGAAGCGCGTCGACCCACGATCGACCCCCAGCGTGGCGCGGCCCGCGGCAATCTTGATCCACGCGGACTGCGGCGCCGCGCCTCCGAGGTCCGGGCGGTACGCGGGAGGGCATCGCTTCCGATCCCACGGCAGTCTATGCAGCATATAGAGAAGCGTCTCCTGGTGCATGACCTCGTGCTCGAGGATCACGTGGACGGCCTCGGCGCGATCGAGCAGAGGGTGACCCGGCCGGTCGATCTCGTCGCGGGTCAGGGCCTCGATCACGCGCGCGTCGGCCGCCCGCGCGAACTGCCGGACGACAGACCGGCTCGGCCACCTCTCGCCATTGCGTCCGGGATCGCCCGCGGCCGCCTGGTCCGTTGGAGGGTCGATGCCGCGCGCAAAGAGACCTTCCAGCTCTCGGTCGATGCCGGCCCCTCCGAGGGCGGTCTTCACGAGCGTACTGAAGCTGAACGCCGGGACGTGCCCCTCGTAGAAGACGAAGGGGTGTCGAAGAGGGATCGGCTGGCTGTAGTAGGCGCTCTCGTCGATCAGGAGATCGAACAGGGCACGCGATCGTTCTCGATTGCGGCGGTACCGTGCAACGAGATCCGCCCGATCGATCGAACTCACACCTTCCGGCCGGAGCGCGCGCTCCGGCTGCAAGAGACGCGGCATCGAGCCCTCCCCTCCTGAGGATGGCACGCGGGCTACGCGAATTCTCTGTTTGGCGCAGAACGCAGGTTACCACTGAACAGTTCCGAAGGGAAGTCACGAATCCGGCCGCAGCCGGAGCCCTTTCGGAATGACCAGCCTGCCCAGTCCGGCGAACAGCGCCTGGACCAGGAGGGCAAGAAGCGCGGCCGGCACGGCCCCCTCGAGAATCAAGCCCAGATCGTCGAGGCGGATGCCGGTGAGGATTGGCTGCCCCAGGCCGCCCGCGCCGATCAGCGCTCCGAGGGTCGCGGTTCCAACGTTGATGACGGCCGAGGTCTGGATGCCGGCCACGACCGAAGGCGAAGCGATGGGCAGCTCCACCTTCAGGAGTCTCGCCCACGATGAAAGGCCCAGAATCTCGGCCGACTCGATCAGGGCGGCCGGAATAGCCGTCAGACCGGTCACGGTGTTCCTGACGATCGGGAGAACGCTGTAGAAGAAAAGCGCGGCGACCGCGGGGAGCGTCCCGATGCCGAGCAGCGGAATCATGAGGACAAGAAGCGCCAGCGACGGGATCGTCTGGACGATCCCGGCCACGGCCAGGATGGCCGCCCCCAGCCTCCTGCGGCGCGCGGCGATGATACCCAGCGGTATCCCGACGAGGATCGCCGCGCTCAGCGACGCGGCCACGAGCGCGAGATGCTCGGCGACGTACCGGCCGACTCGCCGCGCTCTCGGCTCGCGGCCCGCCTCCCCCTCGATTCCGAGAGCCGACGCGAGAAAGCCGGCCGCCACGACCGGCTCGGGAACACGCTCCAGCTTGACGCGCGCGTTGAGGCGCTGCATGTCCCTGACGGTGATGCGGCCTTCGAGGATCGCCAGCGACGCCACGGCCGAGGCCGCGCGCGCCGGGAGATCCAGCCGATACAGGATGACCGCGCGGTACCTGGGGAAATGGCCCTGATCGTCGTCGAGGGCCCTGAGGTGGTAGTGAGGAATCTCGGCGTCCGTCGTGTACAGATCGATGACGTCGACGTCTCCGGCGGCCAGGGCGCGGTAGGCGAGGTCATGATCGAGCGATCGCACCTGGGTCTGCGGCAGACCGTAATGCGTCTTGACGGTCGGCCAGCCATCGCGCCGGTACAGGAATTCCTCGCTGAAGGCGAGCCGGAGCCGCGGAAGGCCGCGCAAGTCGGAGATGCGCGTCACCCCCAGCCGGGCGGCATCCGTCTCTTTCATGCCCAGGGCGTAACTGTCCTCGAACCCGAGAGAGGCGCTCATCCCGACGCCGCGGCCGGCGAGAGCGCTCCTCAGGAAATCATCGCCTTCATCGGGCGGCGCCTCCCGCACGATGTCTTCGCGAATCGTCCCGGTGTACTCGGGATACAGATCGATCTCCCCCGCGAGGAGCGCGTGCCAGAGCACCTGCGTGCCTCCAAGTTGCGCCCGGTGCTCGACGCGCGTGCCGGTGCTGCGCAGCACCTGGGTGACGATCTCGCCGAGCACGACCGACTCCGTGAACTTCTTCGAGCCGACGCGCACTTCGGGCGAGGCGCCGTGGCAGGACGCGCCCCACAGGGCGACGATCAGAGCCGGAGTCAGGGCGGCAAGACGGCTGCTCGGGCGCCTCATCGTGGAACTCCGGGCCGACTTTGAGCATGGATGAACCGGGTGACGAATTCCTCGGCGGGCCGCTCGACGAGGTCCCGCAGAGGACCCTGCTGCACGACGGCTCCCTCCCGCAGGAGGACGACGCGGTCGGCGAAGAATTCCGCCTCGACGAGATCGTGCGTGACGAGCACGACCGTCTGTCCGAACATCCTGAAGATATCCCGGAGGTCCACCCGCAAATCCGCTCGAATCATGGGATCGAGCGCGCCGAGCGGCTCGTCGAGGAGGAGCAGCTCGGGCCCGAGCATGAGGGCGCGCATCAGGCTGACCCGCTGGCGCTGCCCGCCCGAGAGCTGCACGGGGAAGCGAGTCATCCCGTCGCGCGGAAAGTGGGTCAGATCGATCAGCTCCTCGAGCCGGCGCTCGATGCGCCCGGCGTCCCAGCCGAAATATCGCACGGCGAGCGTGATGTTCGCGGCCGCCGTCATGTGCGGAAACAGTCCGCCCTCCTGGATCACATAACCCAGGCGCCGTCGCAGCAACCCAATCGTGCGCGGGTCGAGGGCCTCCCCCCACAGGCGAACCTCGCCCGCGCTCGGCAGGGACAGGCCGGTCAACAGACGGAGCAGCGTTGATTTGCCGGAGCCGGTGGGACCGAGAAGAACGTTGACCCCGACGCCCAGCGACAGCGTCGTCTGCTTCAAGGCCTCGACGTCGCCGTAACGCTTCACGACACCACGCAGCTCGATAATCGGGGGGTCGAGGGGGGGAGTCACATGCCACCCATTGGCGTCTGTGTCTGCTGTTCGCTAGCCGGCAACCAGCTGCTGCGCGCCGTCGACGTCGCAGGTCGCGTCCGTGAGGGCCGTGTTGATCATGCGGTTTGGCCGCGCAGTTCCGGCTCGCGATGGTCGGGAGAGGGGGTG
>QHXZ01000105.1 GCA_003223165.1 Acidobacteriota bacterium | reverse complement strand
TTCGACGACAGCCAGAGGCAGGCCACCAAGGACGCCGGCCGCATCGCGGGGCTCAAGGTGCTGCGCATCATCAACGAGCCGACGGCGGCGTCGCTGGCCTACCGCTTGAACGAGGATTCCGAGAAGAAGATCGTGGTCTACGACCTCGGCGGCGGCACCTTCGACGTGTCGATCCTGCAGCTCGGACAAGGGGTCTTCGAAGTGAAGTCCACTTCGGGCGACACGTTCCTCGGGGGCGAGGACTTCGACCAGCGCATCCTGGAGTGGCTGCTCGCGGAGTTCGAGAAGAAGGAGGGCGTGTCGCTGCGCGAGGACCGGCTGGCCCTGCAGCGCCTGAAGGAGGCGGCCGAGAAGGCGAAGTGCGAGCTGTCGCTGGAGCAGCGCTCGGAGATCAACCTGCCCTTCATCTCGGCCGACGCCAAGGGACCCAAGCACCTGAACGTGGCGCTCACGCGCGAGAAGCTCAACGAGCTGACGGTCGACCTGGTCGAGCGCACGCGCAAGCCGTGCGTCGAGGCGTTGTCGCTCGCCGGGCTGAAGCCCTCCGACATCGACGAGGTGCTCCTGGTCGGCGGCATGACGCGCGTCCCTCGCGTGATCGACGTGGTGCGCGAGATCTTCGGCAAGGAGCCCAGCCGGGACAAGAACCCCGAGGAGGTGGTGGGGGTCGGCGCCGCCATCCAGGCCGGCATCCTGCAGGGCGAGGTCAAGGACATGGTGCTCCTCGACGTCACCCCGCTGTCGCTCGGCATCGAGACCCGGGGCGGCATGTTCACCAAGCTCATCGAGCGGAACACGACGATCCCGACCCGCAAGACCAAGATCTTCACGACCGTCGTCGACAACCAGGCGAAGGTCGAGGTCAACGTCCTGCAGGGGGAGCGCGAGGTCGCCGCCTTCAACAAGTCGCTCGGCCGGTTCGAGCTCATCGGCATCGCCCCGGCCCCGAAGGGCGTGCCGCAGATCGAAGTGACCTTCGACATCGACAGCAACGGCATCGTGCACGTCTCGGCCCGCGACATGGCGACCAACAAGGAGCAGACGATCGCCGTGACCCCGTCGGGCGGGCTGAGCGAGAAGGAGATCGGCGACATCATCGAGGACGCCAAGCGGTTCGCCGAGACCGACAAGAGGAAGGCGGAGCTGAACCGCATCCAGGCGCGCCTGGAGGGCCTCCTGGAGTCGAACATGAAATCCTTCGCCGAGTTCGGAAGCCTGCTGGCCGAGGACAAGCGGGCCACGGTGAAGAAGATCCTGGATGGGGCGCGCAAGGCGCTCGCCTCGGCCAACATCTCCGAGTGCGCCGAATCGCTCGAGAAGCTCGGAGAGGCATCGCAGATCCTGACCGAGGTCATCCTGTACCATCCGTCGCCGGGCGCTCCGGGAGGGGCGAGCGGGGCGGGTGGGTCGGCCCCGGTCTCCTCCTGATAGAATTGTTCGTCCGAGGTCGGCGCGGGCGCCTTGCCAGCGGCTTGCAGCCGGCGGCGCCGAGGGCGCGCCGCGGCTGAAGCCGCGCCGGGAAGAGTGCGGCCCGGGCTGGAGGGGATCTGTGAAGGCGGCTAAGAGGGATTACTACGAAGTCCTCGGCATCCCGAAGCAGGCCGGGGAGGCCGAGATCAAGAAGGCCTACCGTCAGCTCGCGATGAAGTACCACCCCGATCGGAATCCCGGAGACAAGGGGGCCGAGGAGAAGTTCAAGGAGGCGGCGGAGGCTTACGCCGTCCTCGCCGACGCCGAGAAGCGCGCCAGGTACGACCGGTTCGGCCACCGGGGCGTGGGCGGCGCCTCCGGGTCCGGCGGCTTCAACCCCGAGGTCTTCTCCGACTTCGAAGACATCCTGGGCAGCGTCTTCGGCTTCTCGATGGGCGACCTGTTCGGCGGGGCCCGGCGCGCCCGCGGCGGGGCCAGGCGCGGGGCCGACCTGCGCTTCGACCTCGAGATCGAGTTCATGGAGGCGGCCAAAGGCGTCGAGAAGGAAGTGACCATCCCGCGGCTGGAGAGCTGCGGCGACTGCCGCGGCAGCGGGTCGAAGAGCGGCAGCCGGGTGACCTGCGAGGCCTGCCACGGGCGGGGCCAGGTGGTGCACCAGCGCGGGTTCTTCGCCATGAGCCAGAGCTGCGGCGCCTGCGGCGGCACCGGCCAGGTGGTACGCGATCCCTGCCCGGCCTGCCGCGGCGAGGGGCGCCGGCGCGAGGTGCGGCGGCTCAAGGTGCCCCTCCCGGCCGGGGTGGACAGCGGCAGCCGGCTGCGCATTCCGGGGGAAGGGGAAGGCGGCGCCCAGGGCGGGAGGCCGGGCGACCTGTACGTCGTGGTGCAGGTCAGGGAGCACCCGATGTTCCGCCGCGACGGCTCCGACCTGGCGTGCGAGGTGCCGCTGACGCTCACCCAGGCGGTCCTCGGCGCCGAGGTGCCGGTGCCGACCCTGGAGGGGAGCCAGACGATCGCCATCCCGCCCGGCACGCAGGGCGGGACCACCTTCCGCCTGCGGGGCAAGGGCGTTCCCCATCCGAACGGCAACGGCCGCGGCGATCTGTACGTCTCCGCCGCCGTGCAGGTGCCGGCCCGGCTGAGCCGCAAGCAGCGCGAGCTGTTCGAGCAGCTGCGCGAGGTGGAGGAGCCGGCCGAGGCCGCGCCGAAGGATCTGTTCGGCCGCGTCAAGGACATCTTCCGCTGAGGAGTGCCACGCGCTTCTACGGAGTCTCCCTGGTCGTTCCGCCCGAGCGCGAGGAGGCCGCCGTGGCCGCCCTCTGGGACGCCGGCTGCCTCGGCGTCGAGGTCCGATCGTCCGCCCGGCGGCGCAGCGCTCCCCGGCTGACGCTGCGCGCCTACTTCCCGGGCCGGGCGCGGCGGCGGAGCGAGAAGAACGTGGCGCGGGCATTGCTGGGCGCGGGCTTAGGCCTGGCCCGCCCGCCGCGCCTGGAAGAGGTCCCCGATCGGCGCTGGGCCGAGATCTGGCAGCGCTCGCTCCGGCCGATGGCCATCGGCCGGCGTTTCCTGATCCTCCCGGAGGGGTGCCGCGCCGCGGCGCCGCGCGGCAGGCTGGTGATCCGGGTGCGCTTCGGCCAGGCGTTCGGCACCGGCGAGCATGCCTCGACGCGCCTGTGCCTCAGACTCCTCGAAGCGCACCTCGCCCCGGGGGACAGCGTGCTCGATCTCGGGACCGGCACCGCCATCCTGGCGATGGCCGCCTGCCGGCTGGGCGCCGGGAGGTTGCTGGCGGTGGACGACGACCCGATCGCGCTGGCGGTGGCGCGCGCCAACCTGCAGGACAACGGGCTCGCCGGCCGCATCGTCCTGCGGCGCCTGGACGCGGCCGAGGCCTGCCGCGGCGCGACCTTCGACCTGGCGCTGGTCAACATCGGCGCCGGCGTCATCGGCCGGATCCTGCCCGACCTGGCGGCGGCGCTGCGCCCCGGCGGGTGCGCGCTCCTGGCCGGGATCCTGGTGCAGGACGAGCCGGCGCTCCTGGCGGGGGCCGCCGCGGCCGGCCTCGAGCCGGTCGACCGGCGCCGGGCGCGTCCCTGGTCGGCGCTGGTGCTGCGCCGCCGCGACGCGATCACTTGATCCGCCCTGCCCCCTGCTCTATACTCGCCACCCGCATGGCCTTCACGAAGACCGACTCGATCTGGATGAACGGCCGCCAGGTCCCGTGGGATCAGGCCACGGTCCACGTCCTGTCCCACGTCGTCCACTACGGCTCGTGCATCTTCGAAGGGATCCGCTGCTACAAGACGCAGCGCGGCTCCGCCGTCTTCCGGCTGCGGGACCACGTGGACCGGCTGTTCGACGGCTGCCGCATCTACCGCATGGAGATCCCGTACACGCGCGAGCAGATCGAGGCGGCGATCGTGGAGACCGTGCGGGCGAACCGCCTCGAGGCCTGCTACATCCGCCCGCTGGTCTACCGCGGCTACGAGTCCCTGGGCGTCGACCCCTTCCCGTGCCCCATCGATGTCGCCGTGGCGGTCTATCCCTGGGGCTCCTACCTGGGGAAGGACGCGGCCGAGAAGGGGGTCGACGTGATGGTCTCCTCCTGGAGGAGGGAAGCCCCCGACACCCTGCCGGCGATGGCCAAGGCCAGCGCCAACTACATGAACTCGCAGCTCATCAAGATGGAGGCGCTGGTCAACGGCTACGCCGAGGGGATCGCCCTCGACGCCAGCGGCTTCGTGAGCGAGGGGAGCGGCGAAAACCTCTTCCTGGTGAAGAAGGGCACGCTGTACACGCCCCCCCTCACGGCGTCGATCCTCCCCGGCATCACCCGGCAGGCGATCCTGCAGCTGGCGCAAGACATGAAGATCCCTGTGGTCGAGCGCAGCCTGCCGCGCGAGATGCTGTACATCGCCGACGAGGTCTTCTTCGCGGGGACCGCCGCCGAGGTGTCGCCCATCCGCAGCATCGACCGGGTGACGATCGGGCGGGGCGCGCGCGGCGAGATCACGGCGCGGCTGCAGGCCGAGTTCCAGGCCATCACCTCGGGCCGCAAGGACGATCGGCACCGCTGGCTGAGCCCGCTCTAAGGCCCACAAAACAAAGCCCCTTTCTTGACTTCCCCGCGGCCGGAACCTAGATTCAACCCGGCCGCTGCGGGGTGGGCGACCGCCTGCGGAGGAAGCGCATGCACATCAACGACCTCCTCAAGATCGCCAATGAGCGCAAGGCGTCCGACCTGCATCTCAAGGTCGGCTCGCACCCCGTCCTGCGCGTCAACGGCCACCTGACCCCCCTCTCCGAGCTGAACCGCATGTCGCAGGAAGACACCATCGCCATGGCGTTCAGCATCATGAGCGGGCGCCAGAAGCAGAAGTTCAAGGACCATTTCGAGATCGATCTGGCCTATTCGGTGCCCGGCCTGGGGCGCTTCCGCGTCAACATCTTCCAGCAGCGCGGCACCGTCGGACTGGTGCTGCGCGTCATCCCGGCCAAGATCCTGACCATCGAAGATCTGCTCCTGCCGCCTGTCCTGAAGACCATCGCCGACGAGCGGCGCGGCCTGATCCTGGTCACGGGGACCACCGGGTCGGGCAAATCGACCTGCCTGGCTTCGATGATCGACTACATCAACACGCAGCGCACCGAGCATGTCATGACCATCGAGGACCCGATCGAGTTCCTGCACCGGGACAAGAAGAGCCTGGTGAACCAGCGCGAGATCGAAGTCGACACGAAGTCGTTCGCCACGGCGCTGCGCTCGGCGCTGCGCCAGGATCCCGACGTCATCCTGGTCGGCGAGATGCGCGACTACGAGACGATCGAAACCGCCCTGACCGCGGCCGAGACGGGCCACCTGGTCTTCTCGACCCTGCACACCCTGGACGCGACCGAAACCGTCAACCGCGTCATCTCGGTCTTCCCGCCGCACCAGCAGAAGCAGATCCGGCTGCAGCTGGCGAGCGTCCTCAAGGCGGTCATCTCGATGCGGCTGCTGCCGCGCGCCGACGGCAACGGACGGGTGCCCGCCGCCGAGGTGCTGCGCATCACGAACTTCGTGCGCGACTGCATCGAGAACAAGGACAAGACCAAGCTGATCCACGAAGCCATCCATGGAGGAGGCGCTGCGCCGCGCCACCAACCCGGACGAGTTCAAGCTGAAGCTCCAGGGGATCGAATCGACCGCCGATGTGGCCCAGCGGGAGATGGAGAACACCCTCAAGTCCGGCTTCGACAACTCCGCAGGGGCGCAGGGTGGGTCGGTGTTCGACCTCTCCCGGGCCCACGGCGCGGGCGGCGCCCGCAAGAAGTAGCCCCCCCCCATGTCACCGATCGCCTCCGGCGGCCTCCTGCCCGCCCCGCTTCCGGAGCCTTCCGAGCTTCTCGCCGGTGCCCGCACGCCACGCAGGGATGAGGGGGAAGGGCCCCCATGTATAATTCCACGGCCAATGAAGCTGGCGGAG
>QHXZ01000104.1 GCA_003223165.1 Acidobacteriota bacterium | reverse complement strand
GACCCTGCAGGAGGACGACGACCAGCGCGTGGCGGAGGAGTACTTCCTCGACAGGCTGCGCCCCGAGTTCGCCGACTTGGCGGAAAAGGAGCTGGACGTCGCCATCAGCTGGGGCCGCTACGCCGAGCTCTTCTCGTTCGACGACGACACCGACGAGCTGTACCTCGAGAAGCAGACCGAACCCTGAGAGAGCTTCTGTGTGAAGCGGCGCGCCCCGCGCGGTTGCCGGGCACCGGGTCCGGCTCGCTGCGCGAGCCTCCCCTCCGCTTCGCCTCGCGTCCGCCCACCGCGCTCTAGACCGCGCGGCGGGGCCCCGGACGCGAGGTCTCAGAGGGCCCGGCAACCGCGCGGGGCGCGCCGCTTCACACCGGACCTCCGCGCAGATTCGTTTTTTCTCCGAGCAGGAGTGGCGGCGTTCTGTCCGCCAGCGGTGTCTCCTCTCGATGCTGGGATGAATCCGCAAAGGGCGCCGGGAGTGAAGCGCCCCGCCTTGCTTTCGCCGGACCCGGTGCCCGGCGAAAGCAAGGCGGGGCGCTTCACTCCCAGATCCCCTCGCCGTTTCATCCCTGCACCAACGCGGGGCGCCGCTTGACCTGGACCGGACGGCGGGACTACCCTCTGGTCGCTCAGGGAACGTCGAGCCCCTCTTCGAGGGACGGCCTCTCCTCGCTTCCAATAACAATCGCTCGGTGCGGCCCCTGCCGGGCTCCAGCAAGGGGGATCTCACATGGCGCGACTCGCCTTCCGCCTGCTCTTCCTCTTCGTCCTCGGCTGCCTCCTGGTCCTGCACGCGCCGGCGGCCAGGGCGCAGTCCTGCGTGCCTCCCACGGACGGCCTGGTCGCCTGGTGGCCGCTGGACGGCAGCACGGCCGACCTCATCGATCACAACCCCGCGAGCCCGGTCGGGGATCCGTCCTTCTCCTCCGGGGAGGTCGGCGGCGGGCTGAGTCTCGACGGGGTCGACGACGCGGCCCTGATTCCCGCCTCGCCGCTCCTGGACGTCGGCAGGTCCGCGGGCTTCACCATCGCGCTGTGGATCGACCCGGTGGCGGCGACGTCGCAGCCGCTGGTGGAATGGAACAACGGCTCGATGGCCGGAGCGCACTTCTGGATCGGCGTCGCGCCTCCGCTCGGCGGGGGAGACGGCTCCCTGTACGCCAACCTGCTCGACACCGAGTTCAACAACCACATCATCGCCTCTGCGGGCGGCCTGGTCCGGCCCGGCCTCTTCCACCAGGTGGCGGCGACCTACGACCAGGCCTCGGGTTCCGCCGCGCTCTACCTGGACGGTGAGCCGGTGGCGAGCCAGTTCCTGGGCCACTTCGAGGCCCTGACCTCCTACGATCTCTGGCTCGGGGTGCGGATCTCGCGCGGCCAGCGCTTCGCGGGGATGATGGACGAGATCGAGATCTTCGGCCGGGCGCTCGGTTCCCAGGAGATCGCGGCGATCTACCAGGCGGGCGGCGCAGGCACCTGCAAGTGCATCGATCGGGACGGTGACGGATTCGGCTCGCCCGGGAGCGCCTTCTGCCCGAACGGCGAGGCGGAAGACTGCGACGATGGCGATGCCGGCGTGCATCCCGGCGCCGCGGAGACGTGCAACGGCAAGGACGACGATTGCAGCGGCGCCGTGGATGACGGCCTGGGTGCGACCACATGCGGGATCGGGGCCTGCCAGAGAACGGTGCCCAACTGCGCGGGCGGGGTGCCGCAGGTCTGCTCGCCCGGGTCGCCGGGAGTGGAGGCTTGCAACGGCATCGATGACGACTGCGACGGGGCCGTGGACGACGGCCTCGGCACCACCACTTGCGGCCTCGGGGCCTGCCGGCACACGGTCGAGAACTGCGTCGCCGGCGCCCGGCAGAGCTGTGACCCGCAACAGGGCGCCACGGCCGAGATCTGCGACGGGATCGACAACGACTGCGACGGTGTCGTGGACGACGCGGCCCGCCTCGACCTGGCGGCCGCGCTCTACACGGTCGGTCCGGGCGCGCACCCGCAGGCCACCAAGGCCCCCATGGCGGGACTGGCGGTCGAGGTCTTCGACCGGTCGAACCGGTCGTGCGCCCGCCAGTCCTGCGGCGGCATCGGCCCCAACAGCTACGCCTGCATCATGCGGAGCTGCGGTCCGGCCGCGCAGGGCAGCACGGACGAGGCGGGCGCCTTGAGCGTCCATCTGCTGTCGGGAGACTACCTGGCCCTCGCCGCGACCGACGCCCATCTGCTGGTCGGGGCCCAGGCCCCCACCCTGCAGTGCGGCGAGACCGAGCAGAAACGCCTCCTCGAGATCGTCACGACGAACGGCAAGGCGTACTCCGGGACCTACACGGTGCGCGACGGATCGGAGCTCGTGGTGATCGAACCCGAATGGATCGAGTGGACAGGACAGCAGGAGCTCTATCCCTTCGTCTTCGAGAGCCTGGGGAGCTGGGACGTCACCACGACCGTCAACCCGCCCGAGGGGTTCGAGGCCGATTACCCCAGCCTGAGCGCGTCGATGAGCTCCGACCTGCAGGCGGTCCAGTTCACCATCACCGACGTCGGCAGCGACTGGGTGCCGACCGGGGTGCGGCACTTGCTGGTGCACGGGGCGCGCCGCGAGACGGTCCTCGGCCGCGTCGGGGTGAAGCTGAGCGCCGACCTGGCGGGCGGCAAGGGCCTGGACCGCGCCGGCCACCCGCTCAAGACGCACAGGAGGGGGTCCGGCCCCGTCGAGCCGGACCCGAGGGACCCGGCCCCGGCGGAGGTCCTCGGCTTCATCGAGCCGTCGGCCGCCGACCTCTCCTGGACCATGAAGGTGGCGGTCCACGAGGCGGGCCCGGTCAGCCTGGCGATCGTCGGCGCGCAGGGACAGGTGGTGCGGATCCTGGCCGCCGGCCGGATGGCGGAGGGGGAGTACGCCTTCGGATGGGATGGCCTGGACGAATCCGGGAAGCACGCGCCGCAGGGCCGCCTCGACCTGAGGCTGCAAGCGGGTCCGGCGGAGCAGACCGTCCGCTTGCTGGACTCTCCCGGGGGGCCCTGAAGCCCGAGGTGGCCCCGGGCAGGCTCCTGGGCGGCCGGGCCCCGGAGGGCCCGGTGGGCGGGCTTCCCGGGGAGCCGGGTTCTCTGGTAGACTCGGCGGTCATCAGCCGCTCCAGCCCCGATGACGCCCATGCCCCCCGCCTGGGCCTGTCGGGGCGCCGGTGACGCAACGTCCCCGGGCCTGAGCGGCGGGGAGGTGGACGCATCATGACAGGTTTCGACGCCATCGTCAGCCGCTACGAAGAGCGGACCCGGAAGTCCCGCGAGGTGTTCCAGGAGGCCCGGCAGTACCTGCCACGGGGCGTCTCCTCGAACTTCCGGGTTGTCGATCCCAACCCGATCTTCATCGAGTCGGCGGTCGGCACCACGATCACGGACGTCGACGGCAACCGGTACACCGACTTCGCCATGGCGTTCGGCGCGATGTTCGTCGGCCACGCCCACCCGAAGGTGGTGCAGGCGATCGAGGCCCAGGCGAAGAAAGGGACGCTGCACGCCATGCCCCACCGTCTGGAGATGTCGGTGGCGAAGGAGCTCAGGAAGCGCTTCGGCCAGGACCAGTGGCGCTTCTCGAACTCCGGCACCGAGGCGACGATGCACGCCATCCGGCTGGCGCGGGGCTACACCGGCCGGGCGAAGGTCGTCAAGTTCGAGGGGGCCTACCACGGCGCCCACGACACGGTGCTGGTGAGCAACAAGCCTCCCCTCCGTCTCACCGGCCTGAAGAGCCGCCCCCGCCGCGTCGTCTGGAGCGACGGGATCCCGGAAGAGTCCTACGCCCATACCCTGGTCGCCTCCTTCAACGACCTTGATTCGGTGCGCGGACAGTTCCAGGCGAACCTGAACCAGGTGGCCTGCCTGATCGTCGAGCCGATCATGCTCAACATGGGCGTCACGGAGCCCGACCCCGAATTCCTGCCCGGCCTCAGGGCCCTGTGCGACGAGTACCAGGCGCTCCTGATCTTCGACGAGGTGAAGACCGGGTTGAAGATCGCCCCGGGCGGCGCCACCGAGCACTACCGGGTCAAGCCCGACATCACCGTCCTGGCCAAGGCCATCGGCGGCGGCATGCCGCTGGCGGCCTTCGGGGCCTCGGCCGAGATCATGGAAGAGCTGAACTCCCTGCGCGTCATTCACGTCGGAACCTACGCCAGCAACCCGGTCACGCTGGCGGCCGCCGAGGTGACCCTCAAGGAAGTCCTCACCCCCGAGGCCAGCAAGCGCGCCTTCGACCTGAACCGCAAGCTCGTCGACGGCTACGCCGCCCTGATCCGCGAGCACAAGCTGCCGTGCTACGCCAACGGGGTCGGATCGATGGGCACGATCAACTTCAAGAAGGACGTCATCAAGAACTACCGCGACTGGTACACCCTCGATCGGAAGGCGTCGCACGCCTGGTACCTCGGCATGCTCAACGAGGGAATCATCCCACAGCCGCCCGGGCCGGACGAGCAGTGGACGATCTCGGTGCAGCACACCGAGGCCGACATCGAGGCGCACCTCAAGACCTTCGCCCGGGTGGCCCCGCTCTTGAAGTCGCTGTAACGGACGGGCGGTCTCCAGGGTGGGCCGGGGCGGCGATCTCCTCGAATATTTCCAGTCCCGCTCCGACGCGGCGCTCGGCCTCCTCGAGCGGCTCGTGGCGATCGACTCTCCGACCTCGGACAAGGCCGGCGTCGACCGCCTGGGGGCCCTGGTCGGCGGAGAGTTCCGCGCCGCCGGGGCCGAGGTAGCCACCTTCGCGCAGGCCGCGTCCGGGGACGTCGTGCGCGCCGCGTTCGGCGGCGGCCCCGGCCGGCCCGCCATGCTCCTGGGGCACCTCGACACGGTCTGGCCGCCGGGTGAGGCGTCCCGCCGGCCCTTCCGCGTCGAAGAGGGATTCGCATTCGGCCCCGGCGTGTACGACATGAAGGCCGGAATCGTCCTCTGCCTGCTCCTGGCCCGGGCGGCGCAGGAGGGCGTCTTCCGACCGCGGCTCACGGTCGTCTGCCTGCTGAGCGGCGACGAGGAGACCGGCAGCCCGGCATCGCGGCCGCGCATCGAGGCCGAGGCACGCGCCTGTGCCTACGTCCTGGGCCTGGAGCCGTCGCAACCCGACGGTGGCGCCAAGACGGCCCGCAAGGGAGTCGGCCGCATAGGACTCGAGGTCGAGGGGGTGCCGGCGCACGCCGGCATCGACCCGGGCAAGGGAGTGAACGCCATCGAGGAGCTGGCGGCGCAGATCCTGGCGCTCAAGCTCCTCGAGGATCCGTCCGCCGGGACGACGCTGCACGCCGGGCTGGTCACCGGCGGCGTCGCCAGGAACGTGGTGGCGCCGTCGGCGCGCGCCGAATTCGACGTGCGGGTCCCGACCACGGCCGAGTGGTCGCGGATCGAGACGGCGGTCCTGAGTCTCAGACCGCGCAACCCGAAGGCGCGACTGCGCGCCGATGCCCTCCTGACGCACCCGCCCATGGTGCGGACCGCCGCCGTCGCTTCCCTTCTGGAGCAGGCGCGGTCGGCGGCGCGCGAGGTCGGCTTCCCGCTCGGCGAGGGATCGACAGGCGGCGGGAGCGATGGCTCCTACTGCGCCGCCCTCGGCGTCCCGGTGCTCGACGGTCTCGGGGTGGAGGGGGATGGGGCGCACGCCATCGGCGAGAAGGTGCGCATCGACCGGATGGCGCCGCGCGCCGCCTTCCTGGCCCGTGTCCTCGAGACGATCGACGGTCCCTGATGCCGCCCGGCCGTGCCGCGACGGCTCCGGGGGCTCAGGAGATCCCGCGCAGCACCAGGAAGGCCACGACCGCCGGCGTCAGCATGCACACCGTGAAGATCATCCACGACAGGATGAACGCCCCCAGGGCCCGCCAGGCGGAGAAGCGGTGCGCCTCGCCCAGGCATTTCAGCATCACCACGACCGCCCAGACGCCGAGGATGAGCTGCAGCATCCCGAGCACTCCCTGCAGGATCGCGGCCCCGGGATTCTGCATCAGGTCGCCGGCGTCGGCGCCCGGGGCGGAGGCCAGGATGAGGCGAGGGATGACCAGCAGCCCGCCCCAGATGAGCGGCACTCGCGACCAGGCGAGTGCCGCCCGCACCGCCACGGCGTCCCCCTGACCCTCCAGCCAGCGCCCGGTCAGGGCGATGAGGAAGCCGAACAGGTACAGCCCGACGATCGAGCAGATCGGCAGCGCGACGTAGGCCACCGTGAGGATGAAACTCGAAGGGACGCGCAGGAGGAGGGCGATGCGCGGCTCGGCCGCCACGCCGGTCGCGCCCACCAGGGCCGCCACGACCACGAGGGCCATGACGCCGCGCCGGGGATCGGTATCCAGGATCCGCCGCATCGCCGCGCGCGGCCGCACCCAGATCGCCAGCCACGGGCTGAGGGCCTGATCCGGCGCGCCGGGTGGCGGGGGGGGAACACCCGCACCCTCCCCGCTCGCGGCGCTGTGGTCGTCCATCGATCCCCCCCACGGCGCACGAAAAGCGGCCCCTCCGGGAACCCCGGAGAGTCTTTACCCCTTCAGGTGCTTGGAGACCAGCTTGGTCATCTCGAACATGCTGACCGTCTTCTTGCCGCCGAACACCTTCTTGAGCTTCTCATCGGCGTTGATGTTCCGCCGGTTCTTGCTGTCCTGGAGCTTGTGCTTCTTGATGTAGTCCCAGAGCTTCTTGGTGACCTGGGTCCGCGGCAGGGCTTTCGAGCCGATGACCTCGGCCAGCATGGCGCTGGGCATCATCGGCTTCATGAACGCGGCGCTTGGTTTGCGACCCTTCTTGGCGGCCATCTGCACCTCCGGCTGAATATGTTGAGAGCGCTTCGGTCAAAGCCCGGGAGACTCTACCACGGGTGGGGTTCGGGCGCGCCCTCCAGGTTGGGGCGTGCGCCCGCGCGGCCGGCATTCGCCATCCGGCCCGTCCGGACCGCTCACCACTTCTTGAAGATGACGAAGACGGCCCCCACCATCAGCGAGAAGCCGACCAGGTGGTTCCACCTCAGCCCTTCCTTGAGATAGAGGACCGAGAAGACGCAGAAGACCACCAAGGTGATCGCCTCCTGCATGGTCTTGAGCTGCGCCGTCGTGAACTGGTAGCTGCCGATGCGGTTGGCGGGTACCTGGAAGCAGTACTCGACGAAGGCGATCAACCAGCTGGCCAGCACCGCCTTCCAGAGCGCGGAGTCGCGGTACCGAAGGTGCCCGTACCAGGCGAAGGTCATGAAGATGTTGCTGAAGGTCAGGAGGACGACCGTTCTCATGACACGGGCCTCGCGGGAGCAGTGGGCGGATGCGGGCCGGCGGCCTACAGGTACCAGCCGATCGGCTTCTCGTCGAGGTTCATGTAGACCTGCTTGACCTCCGTGAACTCGTCCAGCCCGTAGGTCCCGAGCTCGCGTCCGAACCCGGACTGCTTGAAGCCGCCCCACGGCGCTTCGACCATCGCCGGCTGCATGTGGTTCACCCAGACGATGCCGGCGCGGATCCTCCTGATGGCGCGCATCACCTTGAAGTGATCGCGGCTCCAGAGCGCGGCCGCGAGGCCGAACGGTGTGTCGTTGGCGATGCGGTAGGCGTCCTCTTCGGTGTCGAAGGGGATCACCGACATGACCGGCCCGAAGATCTCCTCCCGGGCGATGCGGGCGGCGTTGTCGACGTCGTAGAAGATCGTCGGTTGCACGAAGAATCCCTTCTCGCACCCTTTCGGGAGGTCCGGCGGCCTGCCGCCGCCCAGCGCCAGCTTGGCCTCCTTCCGGCCGATGTCGATGTATGACAGCACCTTGTCGTACTGCTCCTGGTTGACCAGCGGCCCCATCTTGGTCGAGGGGTCGAGGCCGGGGCCGAGCTTGATCTTCTTCGCCTTCTCCACCATGGCGTCGAGCATCTTCCGGTAGATCGGCCTCTCCACCAGGACCCGGCTGCCGGCGGAGCAGACCTCTCCCTGGTTCACGAAGACGCCGAAGAGAGCCCCCTCCACCGCGGCCTCGAAATCGGCGTCGGCGAAGAAGATGTTGGGGGACTTGCCCCCCAGCTCGAGCGACACGCGCTTGAGCGTCGCCGATCCCTCGCGCATGATCTCGCGGCCCACCTCGCCGCTGCCGGTGAACGAGATCTTGTCGACGCCGGGGTGCCGGACGAGGGCCAGGCCGATGCTGTTGCCGGGGCCGCTCAGCACGTTCACCACGCCGGGCGGCACGCCGCATTCGGCGAACCCGTTGGCCATCTCGAGCATGGTCAGAGGCGTGGGGCGGGCCGGCTTCAGGATGCTGGCGCAGCCGGCGGCGATCGCCGGCGCCACCTTCTGCACCGCCATCATGATCGGGTAGTTCCAGGGGACGATGAGGGCGGCGACGCCGACCGGTTCGCGCAGCGTCATGGCGAAGGCCTGCCCGGGCACCGGCAGTACCTCGCCGTGGACCTTGGTCGCCAGGCCGCCGTAGTACTCGAAGCAGAACGCGGCGTCGGCCACGTCCCCCTCCGCCTCCGCCAGGGGCTTGCCGTTGTTGAGCGTCTCGAGCTCGGCGAGCCGCTTGGCGTGGGAGCGGACCCAGCCGGCGATACGGAAGAGGATGCTGCCCCGCTCGCGCGCCGACGTCTCCGGCCAGCCGTCGCGGTCGAAGGCCCGCCGCGCCGCAAGGACGGCCCGGTCGGCGTCCTTCTCGTCGCTCTGCGGGACCTTGGCGATCACCTCGCGCGTGGCGGGGTTCAGGACCTCGTAGGTCCTGCCGGAGGCGGCCTCGAGGGATTTGCCGTCGATGAAGTTCCTGTAGGTGTCCATGTCGTCCCCCGGGATCGATGAATGGGATGCGGCAATCTAACGGGTTTCCGAGGGGGCTGTCAATCGGCGGCCCGCCTTGACCCTCCTCCCGCCGCACCGCATAATCCCCGCAGGAGGCCCCCCATGATCGACTTCGCCTTGACCGACGAGCAGCAGCAGCTGCGGCAGCTGGCGCACGAATTCGCCGAGAAGGAGATCGTCCCCAAGGCGGCGCACCACGACCAGACCGGCGAGTTCCCGCGCGAGGTCTGCCGCAAGGCGTGGGAGCTGGGGCTGATGAACACCCACATCCCCGAGGCGTTCGGCGGCCCCGGGCTGGGGGTGATCGACGGCTGCCTGGTCGCGGAGGAGGTCGCCTGGGGCTGCACCGGCATCGGGACCGCGATGGAGGCGAACACGCTGGCCGAGGCGCCGGTGATCGTCGGCGGCTCCGACGAGCAGAAGAAGCGCTTCCTGATGCCGATGACCCGGGAATTCAAGTTCGCCGCGTACTGCGTCACCGAGCCGCAGGCCGGCTCGGACGTGCAGGGGATCAAGACGGCGGCGCGCCGGGTGGGAGAGGACTACGTCCTCAAGGGATCGAAGATGTGGATCACCAACGGCAGCGTCGCCGACTGGTACTTCGTGGTGGCCTACACCGACCCGGCGCAACGCTACAAGGGGATGAGCGCCTTCCTGGTGCCGCGCGACACGCCGGGGATCGAGGTCGGCAAGAAGGAGCAGAACCTGGGCCAGCGCGCCTCCGACACGCGGGCGATCACCTTCAACGACGTCAAGGTGCCGAAGGCCAACCTGCTCGGCAAGGAAGGGCAGGGGTGGTTCCTGGCGATGGCGGCGTTCGACCACAGCCGGCCGGTGGTCTCGGCCGCGGCGGTCGGCCTGGCCCGCGCGGCGATGGATCACGCGGTGCGCTACGCCAAGGAGCGCACCACGTTCGGCGTGCCGATCCACAAGCACCAGACGGTCGCCTTCACGGTCGCCGAGATGGCGATGAAGATCGAGGCGGCGCGCCTCCTGGTCTGGCAGTCGGCCTGGAAGATCGACCGGGGCGAGCGCAACACCCGGGAGGCCGCCTGCGCCAAGGCCTTCGCCGCCGACACCGCCATGCAGACGGCGCTCGACGCGGTGCAGATCTTCGGCGGCTACGGCTACTCGCGGGAGTACCCGGTCGAGAAGCTGATGCGCGACGCCAAGATCTTCCAGATCTACGAAGGGACCTCCCAGATCCAGCGCCTGATCATCGCCAAGGAGATCTTCGAGCGCGCCTGATCGTGATCATCTTCCGCAGATTTCCTGGAACCGCACCCGCCCCATCCCGCAATTAGACAGACAC
This sequence comes from Acidobacteriota bacterium, assembly GCA_003223165.1. Lineage (GTDB taxonomy): Bacteria > Acidobacteriota > Polarisedimenticolia > Gp22-AA2 > Gp22-AA2 > QHXZ01. The sequence goes on along the minus strand of QHXZ01000104.1, from coordinate 10,133 downwards.
AGTTCGCCATGCGGTCCGGCAGGGACGCCGGGCCGGTGCAGGGGACCGGTCGCCGGTCCCGGGCCTGACTCATTCGGGTGGGGGGAACCATGTCCAATCGCAACCTGATCAGACTGCTTGCAAGCCTGGCGATCATCCTGGTCGCGCGAGGGGATGCCGGGGCGGCCACCGACGTCGGGAACGCCGCCGGAGCAGGCGTGCTCGGCTCGCCACCGACGGTCATCTCGGTCGACCCGTTCGCCGGATCGTCCTCCAGCGGCTATACCTTCGAGGTGCCGCCGGGGCGCTCGGGCATCCAGCCCGATCTGACCATCCGCTACAGCAGCGGCCGGGTCACCCAGGGGCTGGTCGGGAAGGGCTGGGACCTCACCTTCCCCTTCATCCAGAGGAGCACCCGGAACGGCCAGCCGACCTTCAACGCGGCCGACCGGTTCGCGATCCAGTGGAACGGCGCCCTCCTGGACCTCGTGCTGCGCTGCGACCCGTCCATGAGCGGCACGCCCTGCGTCGCCGGCGGGTTCAGCGAGTACCACTCCGAGAGCGAGCACTTCATCCGGGCGCGCAGCTTCAGCGTGCCGCCCGCGATCACGCGCTGGGAGGTCGAGGACGGCCTCGGGCGGAAATTCACCTTCGGCCAGGACGAGGGCAGCGGCGTGCCGGCGCAGGTCGGCAACTTCCGCTGGAACCTCAACCGGATCGAGGACGTCTTCGGCAACTACATGACGGTCCGCTGGTGGCTCGATCAGGGCACCCTCTACCCGAGCCGCATCGACTACACGGCGCACAAGACCTCCTCCGGCACGGTGGACATGCAGCCGACCAACGGCGTGGAGTTCGCCTACGAGGGGCGCAACGACGTCGTGGTGAACAATCTCGGGAGCGTGAGCCAGCTGGCCTACCGCTTGCGGCGCATCCGCACCTGGGCGGGATCCGCGAGCCAGTTCGTGTCCGTCTACCTGATCGACTACACCACGCCCACGACCGGGAGCCATCCGGTCGATCTGTGCGCGGCCTCGGGCTGCGGCGGGAGCACGGTCGTCTGCCCCAACGGCCACCCCTCGTCCTGCTCGAACCCGTGCGACCCCAACAGCGGCTTCTGCACCGGCCAGGTCTGCACGCCGGTCTGCACGCTCTGCACCGGCATCACCTGCGCCCCGACGGTCCATACCTGCGCCGTGGGCGCCACCTCCTGCGACCACCTGCAACCTCTCGACCGGCGCCTGCTCGACCTGCGTCCCCGACCCCTGCCCGCGGAACTGCCCGAAGTGCACCGGCGGGCTCGCGGCCCTGAACCTGTCCGACGCTTCCGAGTCGCCGTTCAGCGGCGCGGTCTTCACGCCCGTGGGCACGCCGGCGGCCGCGGCGGCCACCTATTCACCGTCCGTCGACGGCCCCTCCCTGCTCTCCGGGATCAGCCGCTACGACGGTTCGGGAAGCGCGAGCCTGCCGCCGACCTCCTTCACCTACCTCGCGGACGTTCCCGCCCAGAAGGCCTGGGGGGCCGGGATCCAGGACGTGCCGGTCTCCTTCCTGTACAAGGAATCGACCGCCACGGCGCGCAACACGGACGACCACGGCGTGCAGATCGCCGACCTCAACCGAGACGGCCTGCCCGACCTGATCCAGGGCTTCCGCAACGGCTGCGGCGGGGCGCCGACGCGCAGGGTGTGGCTCAACACCGGATCGACCTGGCTGCCGGCGGCGGCCGGCACCTGGCAGCTCCCCGAGGACTTCGTGGTGCACGACTGCGGGCACGAGGAGTACGAGACCGGCATGCACCTGCTGGACATCAACGGCGACGGCTTCGTCGATCTCGTCCAGTCGCTCACCAATACGAACGGAGTGTGGACCGTCAGGGTCTGGCTGAGCACCGGGACGAACTGGGGCGCTCTCGAGCCGGCCGGCAAGTGGGCCGTCCCCGAAGCGTTCACGGCCCTGGAGAGCAGCAGCTCGACAGGCGTCTCCAGCCGGGACATCGGCGTGCGCTTCGGCGACGTCAACGGCGACGGCCTGGTGGACCTGGTGCGCAGCTGGGACATCACCTCGGGGGCCAATTCGCGCAAGGTGTACCTCCTCGACAAGACCAGGGGGTGGGTGCTGGCGTCCGGCTGGTCGGTGCCGCTCAACTTCGTCCTGCATGTCTACGGCGGCGAGGATGCCGCCACCGGAACCGACCTGGTGGACGTGAACGGCGACGGCATGGCGGACCTCATCCGCGCCGTCGACTACGAAGGCACCATCCAGAAGCTGCTCTATCTCAGCACCGGGTCGTCGTTCGTGCAGGTGACCGACTGGACCATCCCCGAGGTCTTCGGCAACGTCACCAACACGCAGAACGGCTCGAAGGGCGACGAGGATTCCGACGACTACGGCGTGCGCTTCGCCGACGTCAACGGCGACGGCCTGGTGGACATGGTGGTGGCGCGCCAGTGGGAGGGCTCGACGTTCAACTGCAGCGCCCCGCCGTCAACCTGCCAGAGAGTGCTCCTGCACCGCGGCGGCAAGGGGTGGGTCGAGGATCCCACCTGGGCCTCCAGCATCCCCTCGACCTGGTTCTTCATCGAGCACCGTTCGGGGGCCGAGGACTACGACGACGGCGTCCGCCTGGCCGACATCGACGGCAACGGGACCATCGACCTGATCAAGGCGATGGACGGCTACCGCGGCGGCACGCCCGAGCGCCGCATGAACGCCGACGGCTTCTCGGACCTCCTGGCGAGTGTTGCCAACGGTCTCGGCGGCACGACGACCCTGTCCTACGCCTCGTCGGCCTCGTTCCCCACCGGCCGCGGCGGCACGCCCGCGTCCCTGGGCTTCACCCTGCCCGTCGTCACGCGCACGACGATGAGCGACGGGGTGCCCGCCGACGACATGACGACCACCTACACTTACGAGGGCGGCTACTACCACTACGCGCGCCGCGACTTCCGCGGCTTCCGCTACGTCCGCACCACCCAGCCGGGCGGACGCGCCTTCACGGAGCAGCTCTACCTGCAGGATCGGACGCGCGACATCGCGCCGCTGGTCGGGTCGGTCGAGCGGCAGACGTCCGGGCGCACCTCCGACGGGAAGATCTTCTCGTTGACGCTCAACACCTTCGACGAGACGGACGCGGGGCCGACCTACTTCCATTTCCTGAAGACCGCCGATCAGTATCTCTATGACTGGGGCACCACGCTCGAGATCACGACCGCCACCGGCGCCGGGGCGGTGAAGTACACGCGCAGCGTCTTCGCCTTCACCCGGGACGCGACCCTCGAGCGGCTGATCACCAGCCGCCAGACGCAGACGCTGGGTGACGTCACGACGGCGAACGACGATCTGACCCTCACCGAAGAGCTTCTCAACAACACCACGACGGCGTGGCGCATCGGGCTGGTCAAGCACCGCTTCACCACGCCCCTCCTGAGCGACGCCTGGACCTACTACGACGGCCAGGCGTACGGCGGCACCGGGGCCCAGGGGAGCGTCAGCTCCATCGAGGAATCGGATCTCACCCGGACCGTTCCCGCGGCGCCCGGTAACCGCATCACCACCTACGGCACGCCGGACGCGTACGGACACATCCTCTCCACGACGGACGCCGAAGGGCACACCGTGTCGATGACCTACGACGGGACCGACAAGACGTTCCGCACCTCGGAGAGCGCCACCACCCTGAGCGCGACCGGCGTGCCGACCACGCACCTCACCACCTACGGGTACGACGCCCGCTTCGGCGTCGTCACCTCCGTCGCACCGCCGGGGGACGTGTCGCGCTCCTTCGTGTACGACAATTTCGGCCGGCTCACGAAGAGCTGGTCCGACCCCCTCGGAACGAGCGACCGGCCGACGACCTGCTACCAGTACAACCTGGCGGCGAGGCCCGTGGTCATCACCCGGTTCGAGCGCGACTCCGACCTGAACGGCGACGCCTGCGGTCCGAACGGCATGCTCGGCACGGCGACGTTCCTCGACGGCCAGGGGCGCCGGGTGCAGACCAAGACCGAGGCCGCCGAGCCGGGGGCGGTCTCGCAGGCGATCGAGTCGGTCGTCTACAACAACGAGGGGCGCCTGCAGACCTCCTACCAGCCGTACTTCAGCACCGATCCCTTCCAGGGCTACACGACGACGCCTCCGGCGTCGGCGCTCGCGGCGCAGTTCTCCTACGATCCCTCCGGGAGGCCCAGCGGCCTGACGCTTCCGGGGGTCCCGACCTCGACGGCGACCTACGCCGGGTGGACGCGCGAGGACACCGACCCGGAGGGGAAGAAGGTCCAGACCGACGTGGATGCCTTCGGCAGGGCCGTCGCGCGGCGGACGTACGACCCGCTGACCTTCACGCCTTCGACGACGACCACGATCGGTTACGACCAGATCGCGTACTCCTACGACGCCTTCGGGCAGCTCGCCCAGGTGGTCGATCCCGACGCCGCCACGACCCTGCGGCAGTACTTCAAGGACGGGACCGTGAAGCAGTTCACCGACGCGCAGAACCGCGTCACCACCTACACGTACGACGCCCTGCAGCGGGTCCTGGTGAAGACGCGCTCCGACGGCTCGACGGTGACCTACGGCTACGACGAGGCGGCCGGCAGGCCGGGCTCGGGACCGCCCATCGGGCACGCGACCTCGATCCAGGACTCGTCCACCGGGATCCGGCAGGAGTTCCAGTACGACCAGCTCGGCCGCCTGAGGCTGTCGCGCCACGTGATCGATCAGACGCCCTACGAGATCTCCCAGATCCTGGACAGCCTGGGACGAACGCAGGCCCTGACCTACCCGGACAACAGCTCGATCTGGTACACCTACCGCGCCGACGGACGGATCGGCCGCGTCACCAGCGGCCCCCAATGGCCGGTTGCGGACAACCTCAAGTACACGCCCGCGGGGGAGATCGGCTCGATCCTCCTCGGCCACGGCGCGACGGTGAGCAACACCTACGATGCGACGACCGCCTGGCTGACGCGCAGCCTCACCAGCGTGCCGCAGTACGGCTCGGTGGTCCTCGACCGGACCTACGGTTACACCACGGGCGGCCACCTCGCCTCGGTCACCGACAACACCGATCCGGCACACCCGAAGTCGCAGACCTTCACGCTCGACAACCTGTACCGGCTGACCCGGGCCAGCTCGCCGGCGACGTACGGCACGCTCGACTACGGCTACGACGCCATTGGGAACCTCCGATCCAAGGAGGGCGTCGGCTTCAACTTCCAGAACGGCCACCCGCACCAGGCCACCTCGACGAGCAGCGGGCTGACCCTGCAGTACGACGCGAGCGGCAACCTCACGTCGCGATCCGACGCCGGCAGCGGCGTCACGCGGACCTTCACCTACAACCTCGACGGCCAGCTCGCCTACGTCAAGGAGGCCCAGAACGGCACGACCACGATGGAGTCCTGGTACACCTACGACCCGTCGGGACAGAGGGTGAAGCGGGTCGATCTGCAGGGAGGGGTCTCCACCTCGACCATCCTCCTGAGCGATCTCTACGAGGTCGCCCAGAGCGGCGCCAACCGCAGGTTCGTCTACATGGGTGACCATCGGATCGGAGCGGTGACGAACACCACGGAGGGAATCAGCTACTACACGGGAGACCGGGTCGGCAGCCTGAGCGCCGTCATGGACGATTACGGCAACGTCCTGTCGCGCATCGAGTACAAGCCGTACGGCGAGATCGCCAGCATGTCGGGCGCCGACGCCTCGGGGCGCTTCCTCTACGCGGGGGCGCGCCAGGACGCGGCCACCGGATTGTACGACTTCGGGGCCCGATTCTACGACCCGTCCCTGGGGCGCTTCCTGACGATCGATCCCCTCCTCGGGAACCCGCTCGACCCGCGGGGACTGAACCCCTACGGCTACGCCCTGGGCAATCCGGCCAGCTTCTCGGACGCCGGAGGCTACATCGACCCCAACGTCCTCCGCATTCTGGTGTTCACGGCGCTGAGCTTCACTCCGTGCCAGGGTCCCTGCGCCATGGCCGTGTCCGGCGCAGTGGCCGGGTACGTCGAGGCGAGGTCGGAGGGCAAGAACGTGATCACCGGCGCGATCGTCGGGGCGGCGGCCAGCTATGCCAGCTACGAAGCCGGCGCGAGCATCAGCCTCAAGGGGGTCGGCGGCGACGTCCTCAGGGCCTCGGTCAAGTACGCCGTCAACGAGTCGGTCAAGAGGACCTACCTCAACGGAGACGGCCACCCGATCTGGCGCGGCACCGTGGAGGCCGCCGCCGACAAGGCCCTCGATGATTCCGTCATCATCCTGAAGAGCGGCAGGAACAAGAACACGCAGAGGGTCATCGACTACGCGAACAAGTACCTGAAGAAGCAGGTGCACTCCGCGCTCGACCGCGCCGAGGTGCACTTCGAGCCGACCTCGGACGAAGCCGGGGTGTCGCCCTTCGCGGCCTTCGGCGACGCGGCGCTCCTGCAGGGCCGGGCCCTGCCGGCCGGCGCGGCCTCCGCCTTCAGCAGCGCGCTCAACGGCGGCAGCGCTCCGTTCGTGGCCTCCCTCCGGCCGGGCGCGGTCGATCCCTTCATCGCCGGATCCGAGAGCGTGGCCGGCCTCGACACGGTCCGGGCGCGCACCCGGACCGCGCTCGAGCGGGCCATCTCGGCGGCGGTGACCTCGTCGGTGCTGGCGGGGCGCAACGGCACGAGCTTCCCGATCGCGACGGGCACCTTCGGAAGCGCGGACGGCTCGGACCTCGACTCGGTCGGCGTGCCGAAGGACCGGTTCGACGGCCACGCGCTGCCCGTGGTCGCCAAGTAGTCGGACGGATCCTCGACACGTCGAGGGCCGCCCGACTGCCGCGGGGCGGATCACGCGGCGACACCGCCCCGCGGCACGTCGGCCGGGCTGGGGGGCCCGAACGCGGCCGTTGCCGGTTCCCGGCCCGGCTCCTAAGCCTCGGGCCAGTAACGCTCGGTGACGATCTTGTCCTGGGTGAAGAAGTTGACGATGGCCTTGCCCTGGGCCTTGATGTCGGCGAACTGGGATGACTTCATGCCGCCGAACGGCAGGTAGGCCACCGGGGCGGGGATGCCGACGTTCACTCCCACCATCCCCACCTGCGCCTCGAGCTTGAACTTGCGGGCGTAGTAGCCGTTCTGGGTGTAGATCGACGCGCCGTTGCCGTACTCGTGGCCGTTGACGACGGCGATCGCCTCGTCGAGCGTGGCCGCCTTGAGGATCACCTGGACCGGTCCGAAGATCTCGGTCCTGTGGATCTGCATGCCGGGCTTCACGTCGGTGAAGACGGTGGTGCCGAGGAAGTGGCCCTTCTCGCAGCCCGGCACCTGGACGCCCCGCCCGTCGAGCGCCAGCGTCGCGCCCTCCTTCACGCCGGCGTCGATCATCTTGAGGATGAAGTCTTTCGCCTTGGCGGAGATCACGGGGCCCATCACCATCGGCTCGTTCTCAACTTTGGGATCGAGCGGATTGGCGACGATCACCTTCCTGGACGCCTCGACGAACCGGGCGCAGACGTCCCGGTAGACGGCGTCCCCGACGCAGACGATGGCCGAGGAGGCCATGCAGCGCTGGCCGGCGCAGCCGTAGCCCGAGGTGATCATGTTGCGCACCACGTCGTCCATCTTGGCGTCGGGCATCACGACGAGGTGGTTCTTGGCGCCGCCCATCGCCTGGAAGCGCTTGTTGTGCCGGGCGCAGGTCTCGGCGACGACGCGCGCGGTCGGCGTCGAGCCGACCACCGAGACGCCCTGCACGTCGGGGTGCGTCATGAAGGCCTCGGCCACCACGCGATCGCCGTTGACGAGGTTGAACACGCCCTTCGGGAGGCCGCAGGCGTCCAGGTAGGACGCCAGGAGCTGCATGGTGCAGGGGACCTGCTTGGAGGGCTTGACCACGTACGTGTTGCCGGTGGCCAGGGCGTACGGGATGAACCAGAACGGCACCATGCCGGGGAAGTTGAACGGCGCGATCATGGCGAACACGCCCATCGGCAGGCGGATGACTTCGCCGTCGATGCCGGGGGCCGCGCCGACGAGCTTGTCGCCTTGCTGCAGGACCGGCATGCCGCAGGCGGTCTCGACGTTCTCGAGCGCGCGATCGATCTCGGCGCGGGCGTCGGTCAGGGACTTGCCGTTCTCCTCGGTGATGCTGCGGGCGAGCCGGTCGCGGTTCTCGCGGATCATCCCCGCCAGGCGGAACAGCGGCGCCACCCTCTTGTCGACCGGCGTCGAGGCCCACGCGGGGAAGGCCGCCCGGGCCGCCGCGATGGCGGCGTTCGTGTCCTCGGCGCTCGACAGGGGGACCTCGGCGATGCTCTCGCCGGTGCTCGGGTTCTCGACGTCGAGCCAGCGGGCTCCCCGCGGCTCGTACCATTCACCCCGGACGTAGTTGCGCAGCTTGCGGATCGCCATCTCGACCTCCCTCATTCCGGCTACGCGAGGACCCGGGCGATCCTCTCGAGCGCCCAGTCGGTTTCCTCGCGCGTGATCACCAGGGGCGGCGCGAAGCGGATCACCTGCTGGTGGGTCTCCTTGGCCAGGAGGCCGAGATCCATCAGCTTCTCGCAGAAGGGGTGTGCCGGGCCTTGCGTCTCCTTGATCTCGACCCCGATCAGCAGCCCCTTGCCCCGGATCTACTTCACCTTCGGGGAGCGGATCTCGGAGAGCCGCTTCATGAAATAGCCGCCCATCTCGGCCGCGCGCTCGGCGAGCCGCTCGCCCACGATGACGTCGAGGGCCGCCAGGCCGACGGCGCAGGCGAGGGGGTTGCCGCCGAAGGTCGAGCCGTGGTCGCCGGGACGGAAGAGCCCGAGGATCTCGCGCGAGGCCAGGATGCCCGAGACCGGCAGGAGACCGCCGCCGAGGGCCTTGCCGACGATGAACATGTCGGGCTTCACGCCCTCGTGGTCGGCGCAGAACATCCGCCCGGTGCGTCCGAAGCCGGTCTGGATCTCGTCGGCGATCAACAGAACGCGGTGGCGGAAGCAGATCTCCGCCGCCTTGCGCAGGTACCCCGCGGTCGGGATCAGGATCCCCGCCTCCCCCTGGATCGGCTCGACCAGGAAGGCGACGGTGTGCGGGGTGATCGCCTTCTCGAGCGCCTCGAGATTATCGTAGGGGATCATCTTGAACCCCGGCGTGAACGGCCCGAAGTCCTCGCGGTACTGCTCCTCGGAGGAGAAGCCGACGATCGTGGTGGTGCGGCCGTGGAAGTTGTCGCGGCAGACGATGATCTCCGCCTGGTCCCGTGCCACCCTCTTGACCTTGTAACCCCACTTGCGGGCCGCCTTGATCGCCGTCTCGACCGCCTCGGCGCCGCTGTTCATCAGGAGCGCCATCTCCATGCCGGAGAGCCGGCAGAGTCGCTCGCAGAACGGGCCGAACAGCTCGTTGTGGAAGGCGCGCGAGGTCAGCGTGATCCGGTCGGCCTGGTCCTTCAGGGCCTGCACGATCTTCGGGTGGCGGTGCCCCTGGTTGAGCGCCGAGTAGGCCGACAGCATGTCCATGTAGCGGTTGCCGTCCGGGTCGTAGACCCAGACCCCCTCGCCGCGCACCAGCACGACCGGCAGGGGGTGGTAGTTGTGCGCGCTCCAGCTCTCGGCCTGGTCGATGAGGCGGGCGCTCGTGACGCTGCCGGCCGACGTCCTGGGGGAAGGCGTCATCGGTCTCCTCGGTCTGTCCCGCGCCTGGCGGGGAGGCAAGGATATCACCATCCGGCACAAACGGCAGGGGGCCGCCGGCGCCGCCGGCCGTCAGAGGGGCAGGGGTGTTCCGAGGCCGCGCCGGCGCGCCGCCTCCAGGACCAGGGGAGCGGTGGCCATGTCGTCCATGGCGATCCCGAGGCTCATGCAGACCAGGCGCTCCCGGTCGTCGCGCCGGCCGTCCTTGAGCCCCGCCAGCACCTCGCCCAGGTCGGCGTAGATCTCGGGGATGTCGCGGAAGTAGACGCCGCCGGCGGCGGTGTGCAGGAGCTGGCGCGCATCGTCGGTGTAGAAGCGGTCGGCGCGGCGCAGCGCCTCCGGCTTCCAGTACGAATCGTAGTCGAGCGGCGCGCCGAGGGCCCCCTCGGCGAGCCAGCCGGCTTCGACGATCGGCTGCGGCTGCCTCAGGATGGGCCCGGCCGTGACCACGATGTCCGTCCCCTCGATCGCCGCGCGCGGCCCCGCCATGCCTTCGAGGCGC
>QHXZ01000103.1:7995-14008 GCA_003223165.1 Acidobacteriota bacterium | reverse complement strand
ATCATCGACGAGATCATCCAGGTGCAGGCGGAGGACGCCATGACGGTGGCGCGCCGCATGGCGGCCGAGGAAGGGCTCCTGGTCGGCATCTCCTCGGGCGCCGCGGTCTGGGCCGCGGCGCAGGTGGCGCGCCGCCCGGACAGCAGGGGCAAGACGATCGTGGTGATCATCCCCTCCTTCGGCGAGCGCTACCTGAGCACGGCCCTGTTCCAGAACCTGGCGGTCTGATGCCGGGGACGCTGCGCCGGGACTTCCGGGCGATCTTCGAGCGCGACCCGGCGGCGCGCACGCGCCTCGAGGTCCTGCTCACCTACCCCGGCCTGCACGCGGTCTGGCTGCACCGGCTGGCGCATGCCCTCTGGAGCGCGCACCTGCGCCTCCTTGCCCGCGTGCTGTCGCACCTGTCGCGCGCCCTGACCGGCATCGAGATCCACCCGGGGGCGCGGCTGGGGCCCGGCTTCTTCATCGATCACGGCATGGGAGTGGTGATCGGCGAGACGGCCGAGGTCGGGGTCGACGTCACGCTCTACCACGGGGTGACGCTGGGGGGCACCTCCTGGCACAAGGGGAAGCGCCACCCGACGCTCGAGGACGAGGTGGTGATCGGCGCCGGCGCCAAGGTCCTGGGGCCGATCCGCATCGGGGCGCGCACGCGCGTCGGCGCCAACGCCGTGGTGGTCAAGGACGTGCCGCCCGATTCGGTGGTGGTGGGAATCCCGGGCCGGGTCACGCACCGGCTCGGCGAGCGCGTGATCTACGACGAGTCGGGCCGGGCGCACCCGATCGACCTGGAGCATGGCGCCCTGCCCGACGTCACCGCCCGCGCCCTGCGCGGCCTCGCCGAGCGGCTCGAGAAGGTCGAGGAACGCGCCGGCCTCCCGCCCACGCCCCGCGCCCCGGCGGAGGAGGAGCCCTGGTTCTACCAGATCTAGTCCTGCTGGGCCGCCGGAGGGTGGCCGGCAGGCTCGCGCCGTAGCGGGCGCGTCAGGCAGGTCGGGCCGCCCTGCCCCTTGAGGGAGATCTCCCGCCCGTCGTACGTCCAGACATCCACGCCGTTGGCCTCGAGGAGCTTGACGGTCTTCGGGTTCCCCGCCAGCATCAGGCAGCGGCGCGGGGCCAGGGCCAGCACGTTCGTCGCCATGGAGTCGTACTCGGCCTCCGGCGCCTCGAGCACCCCGATGCCGCGCTTCTCGAGCCACCGCAGGAACGGCACCGGCAGGAGGCGCGGGTGGGCCAGGACGAGGCTCCGATCGATCGGGCTCAGGAGCGACATCAGGTGCAGGACGTCCTCGGGGCCGTCCCAGTGCGGCAGCGGCACCGGCAGCACCTCGTCCACCGCGTCCCCGAGGAGGTCCCGCAGCTGGCGGATGCCGGCTCCGTTCGAGCGGTACCCCTCCCCGACCGCCAGGGTGCGCTCGTCGATCCAGACGACGTCGCCGCCCTCGAGCAGGCCTTCGCCCGAGATGCGCCCGAGGATCGGCACGCCCTCCATGGCCAGGAAACGCTCGACGGCGGCCGGCTCCCCGCGCCGCCGGGGCTTCCCCATGCTGCAGAGGATCGCCCCCCGATCGCAGACCACGGACGCGTCGCGCGTGTAGATCGAGTCGAGGCCCGTCTCGTCGTCGCGCGGCAGCGACAGGATCTCGATCTCGAAGCGCTTGAGGATTGAAACCAGATGATCGAACTCCGCCGACGCCCGTTCCAGGTCGGGCGCGCCGACGAAGCCGAGGTCGTGCCACTGCGCCGCGACGCGCTCGCGATCGACGAACGCCTCGTGCGGGTGCTTCAGGAGCACGGTGCGGAGCCTGCCCACCTCCGACTGGCCGCCGATCGCCGCCATCTTTCCTCCCCGAGGCCTGTGAGACTAGCGCGACACCACCTCCGCTGACAAGAGGATCTCTGCTAGCATGCGGCCCACCATGGCGCAATCCTCTGCATCCGATGAAACCGGCGACCGGCGCGAGGCGGCGGCCGAGGCGATCGTGCGCGATCTGGAGCGGCGGCTCCGGATCCTCGAGAGCGCCGACGAGGAGCGCTTCGGAGAGTTCGGCGCCCTCGACTGGACGGTGAGCGTGCTGGCCTTCCTGGTCGCGCCTCTTGTTCTCGTCTGGTGGGGCGCGCCGTGAGCTCCCCCTCGGCCGGCACGGCGGAGATCGTCCGCCAGGAGAGCCTCTTCGGGCGCCTGCCCCTGCTGCCGGAGGAGCGCGAGTACGGCACGCTCGGCGCGCACGCCACCTGCTTCGCCTACGCCGTTGCCACCTGGTGCTTCATGTTCGGCGGGTACGCGGCGCGCCTGGTGGGCGCGGTCCAGGGGACGATCTGCCTCGTGGCCGGCAGCGTCCTCGGCGTCTTCCTGACCACGATGGCCCCCTCGCTGGCCTGCCAGCGCTACGGGCTGGAGCAGATCGATTACTGCAAGACCGCCTTCGGCCAGCGCGGCTCGAAGATCATCCTGATCTTCTACGTCGTCAACCAGGTCGGCTGGACCGGCCTCATCCTGGTGATGTTCGGCAACGGCCTGCGCAACATCCTGCGGGCGCTGGGATATCGACCCGGGACATGGGTGGTCGGGGCGGGCGTGGCGCTCGGGCTCTGGCTGACCTACCTGCTGGTGACGCGCGGCGTGCACCTGCTGAACGTCTCGAACGCCTTCATCGCTCCCAGCCTCGTGGTCATGACGGTGGTCATGTTCACCATGCTCCTGTGGAAGCACGGCTGGCACGAGATCGCCCTGGCCAGGCCCCTCCGGCCGCTGGCCGATCCCTGGCTCAACTACATGATCGTCTTCGAGTGGGGCGTCGCCGCGGGATTCTCCTGGTGGGCCGGCGTCGGCTTCCTGGCCCGCAACACCGGCACCCGGCGCAACGCCGTCTATCCTGAGATCCTGCAGCTCGGGCTCGGCATGGCGCTCGTCTGCTGCGTCTCCCTCTTCTCGAGCCTGGTGGTGCACACCGACGACCCGACCGAGTGGATGGTCCCGATCGGAGGGATGGTGATGGGGATCATGGCCCTGGTCTTCGTGGTCCTGGCGAACATCAGCACCTCGGCCGTGGCCATCTTCACCTGCGGGCTCGCGCTGCGGCACATCGGCCTCCTGCGCAGCCGCCCCTGGTGGCACCTGGTCCTGTGGGCGCTCGTGGCCTGCGTGCCGTTCGTCTTCTGGCCGGAGCAGCTGTACGACATGGGGAACGCCTTCCTGGCCTACAACGGCACGATGTACGCGCCGATCTCGGGGATCCTGTTCGCCGACCTGGTCTTCCTGCGGCGCGGCCGGCTGAACGTCTGGGACATCTTCGACGACGACCCGCGAGGCGAGTACCACTACTCGCGCGGCTTCAACTGGCCGGCCCTGGTCTCGGTCCTGATCGGAGAGGTCCTCTATCTCTACCTGTTCGACCCGCTGGCGCTCACCGCCCACCCGGTCTTCCGCTGGGCCACGGCGTCGCTCCCGGCCTGCATCGTGCCGGGCCTGGTCTACTGGGGATGGATGGCCGCCTTGCGGCGCGGCACGCCGGCCGCCCGGGGAATTCTGGCGCCCGCGCCGGGCGCCGGCCCCGGGGCCGCCGTGCCCGGGGAATTCGCCCTGGCCGGCGCCGCGCCCGCCCCGGCGCGCCGCCTGCGGCGGCCCAACATCTGATGCGGGCCGGACGGTGACGCCGCCCCACCGGGCACGAGCGGCGGGCGCCTCATCCACCCTGCTGGCGGCGGCCCTGTGGGGCACGAGCGCGCCACTCGCCAAGCTGCTCCTGCGCGACGCGGCGCCCCTGGCGGTCGCCGCGCTCCTCTACATCGGCTCCGGCCTGGGGCTCCTGCTGCTGCGCGCCGCGCAACGCCTGGGGCCCCTCGGGCATCCCGCCGCGGGCCGGGGGACGGAAGGGCGGCGCGAAGCGCCGCTGCGTCCCGCGGACTACGGGTTCCTCGCCGCGGCGCTGGTCACGGGCGGCATGCTCGCGCCGTCCCTGCTGATGTTCGGCCTGCAGCGCGTTTCGGGCGTCACCGGGTCGCTGCTCCTCAACCTCGAGGCTCCCTTCACGATCCTCCTGGCGGTCGCCTTCTTCCGGGAGCACCTGGGATGGCGCGAGATCGGCGCCGCCGTCCTGATCGTGCTGGGCGCCATGCTGGTCGGCGAGCGGCCCGGCGGCCTGCGCGCCGACTGGGTCGGCGTCCTGGCGGTGGCCGGGGCCAGCCTGGCCTGGGCGATCGACAGCAACCTGACCCAGCGGCTGTCGCTGCGGGACCCGGTCTCGGTGCTCCTGATCAAGGCGCTCGGTGGCGGAGGGCTGATGCTCGGGCTCGCCCTGCTGGGCGGGGGCCGCCTGCCGCGGCCCGCCTTCCTGGGGCCCGCCCTGCTGATCGGCTGCGTGAGCTACGGCGCCAGCGCCCTGCTCTGGATGCGAGGCCTGCGGGCCCTGGGGGCGGCGCGCGTGGCCGCCTTTTTCGCCACCGCGCCTTTCATGGGGGCGCTGGCCGCGATCCCGCTGCTCGGCGAACGGCTGGCGCGCGCAGACCTTCTGGCCATGGGACTGATGGCGGCCGGCGTCGTGCTGCTTTTGGGCGAGCGTCACGCGCACGAGCACCGGCACGAGGAGATGGAGCACGACCACGCGCACGTGCACGACGAGCACCACCAGCACGATCACGACGGGGCGCCGGCCGGCGCCGCCGGCTCGCACGCCCACCCGCATCGCCACGGGCCGCTGGTGCACGACCATCCGCATGTCTCGGACATGCACCACCGGCACCGGCACTAGGAGCCTGCCGGGCAGGCTCCTCGGCGCCAGCCCGGGCTAGGAGCCGCTCCGGGCGAAAGCCAGCGCCATGAGGGCCTCGTGCTCGAGGGCGTGCGCCTTGCTCGATCCGGTGGCGGGGCTGGCGCTGTCGGAGCGCTTGACCGTCATCACGTGGCGCTCCTGGCCGCACAGGCGCTCCAGGCGCGGGCGCACGAAATCGAGCCCGCCCATGTTTCCCGGCTCTTCCTGCACCCAGACGATCTCGCTCGCCACGGCGTGGCGCTCCAGCGCCTGGCGCAGATCCGACTCGGGGAAGGGGTAGAACTGCTCCAGGCGCACGATCGCCGTGCGCGACGCGCCCCGCCGGATCCGCTCGGCGCGCAGGTCGTGGGCGATCTTTCCCGAGCAGAGCAGCACCCGGTCGGCGTCCCGGCCCTCCTCGTCGTCGGGAAGGACGGCGCGGAAGCGGCCGGCGGCGATCTCCCCCACGGCCGAGCAGGCCGAAGGCGCCCGCAACAGCCCCTTGGGAGTCAGCACCACCAGCGGCTTGCGCCAGCGGCGGCGCGCCTGGCGGACCAGCAAGTGGAAGTACTGCGCCGCCGTCGAGGGCTGGCAGACCTGGATGTTGTCCTCCGCCGCCAGGTCGAGGAAGCGCTCCAGGCGCGCGCTGCTGTGCTCCGGCCCCTGCCCCTCGTAGCCGTGCGGCAGGAGCAGCACCAGGCCCGACAGCAACCCCCACTTGTCCTCGCCGGCCACCAGGAACTGGTCGATGATCACCTGCGCGCCGTTGCCGAAGTCGCCGAACTGCGCCTCCCACAGGACCAGCGTTTCCGGGGAGTCGCGGCTGAAGCCGTACTCGAACCCCAGGGGGGCCGCCTCCGAGAGCGGCGAGTCGTAGACCTCGAAGCGCGCCTGCCCCGGGGCGAGATGGCGCAGGGGGCAGTGCTCCGCCCCGCTCACCGTGTCGAAGAGCACCGCGTGGCGCTGGTTGAAGGTGCCGCGGCGGCTGTCCTGGCCCGAGAAACGGACCGGGACGCCCTCGAGCAGGAGCGACCCGAACGCCAGGGCCTCCGCCATCCCCCAGTCGACCGGCCGCTTCCCCCGCGCCATCTCGAGGCGCTGCTCGAGCCCCCTGGCCACTTTCGGGTGGACCCGGAAGCCCGGCGGGACGGTGGTGATCAGCCGGGCGATCTCCTCGATCCGACCCTGGGGGACCGCGGTGTCGACCTCGAGCGAGGGATCGTAGCGCCCGCCCACGAACGGGTCCCACCAGTTCGGCAGCT
>QHXZ01000103.1:0-7965 GCA_003223165.1 Acidobacteriota bacterium | reverse complement strand
CTCGATCGACCCCGCGAGGCGCGCCATCTCCTCGCGGCCGGCGCCGATGCGCTCCGCGTAGGCCTGCCAGAGCATCGGCAGCGTCTCGATCTTCGCGTACAGCACCGGCTGCGTCGTCGTGGGGTCGTCCACCTCGCTGTGCCCGTAGCGGCGATAGACGATCAGGTCGAGCACCACGTCGGTGTGGAAGGCGGCGCGGTAGTCCGCCGCCAGGCGCGCGGCGCGCACCACCGCCTCGGGGTCCTGTCCGTTGACGTGCAGGATCGGGACCTCGAAGCGCCTGGCGACGTCCGAGGCGAAGCGGGACGAGTGCAGCGCCTGAGGCTCGGTGGTGAAGCCGATCAGGTTGTTCACCACGACGTGCACCGTGCCGCCCACGGTGTAGCCCGGGAGGTCGGCCAGGTTCAGGGTCTCGGCGGCGATCCCCTGACCCGCGAAGGCGGCGTCGCCGTGCAGCGTCACCGGCAGCACGGCATCGCGGCCGCCCGCCTCCAGCGGGTCGACCGCCTCCAGGTGGCTCGGGTTGGAGACCAGGTGGATCGCGACCGCGCGGGCGGCGGGGGTCTCGTAGGCCCCCGTCGCTCCCTTGTGGTACTTGAGATCGCCGCCGCCCAGGACGCTGCGCGGATCGAGGTCCTCGAAACCGGCGAACAGGTGGGCGGCCGGCACGCCCGCGACCAGGTGGACGACGTTGAGCCGGCCGCGGTGGCTCATGGCCATGAGCGCCCTCCCGGCGCCGTGTCCGGCGGCGGCGTCGAGCAGGGCGTCGAGGAGCGGGATGAGGGCCGCCGCGCCTTCCAGGGAGTAGCGCTTCGTGCCGATGAAGCGCTTGTGCAGGAAGCGCTCGAACAGCTCGGTCTTCGCCAGCCGCTCGAGCAGGCGCCGCCGGTCGACCGCTTCGGGCTTCCCTTCCAGCCTCTCGGCCACGAAATGAACTCGGCGCCGATCGGCCCGCAGTAGATCGCGCGCCAGCGGCTCGCCTCCCTGCCGGCGGCCCCCTTGAGACCCTCGGCCGCCGCGAGGTCGGGGTGCCGGTAGGGCTCAAGGCGCCCGAGCGGGTCGAGGTCGGCCACCAAGTATCCCCAGCGCCGGTAGGCGTCGGCGATCGATCCTCCGTTCCGCTCGCGCGGCGCGGTCATCGCGTTCCGGTTTCGCCGGTCGCGGGCTTGCCCGCGCAGCAGGAGCCGCGCGGGATCTCCTTGCCGTGCGGGCAGGCGGGGGGGTGGCGCAGGAAGGAGCAGATCGAGTCGGTCATCGCCGGCGACAGGATGTGCTCGAAGTAGCAGGCCTCCTCCTCGACCAGCGCCTCGTGCATCTGGAAGGTCTCGGAGAACAGCGTCTCCGCCAGCCGGTGGCGGCGGATCAGGCTCTCGGCCCTGCGGCGGCCCTTCTCGCTGAAGGCCGGCTCCGCGCCCGGCACCAGGATGCCGCGCGCGCGCATCCGGTCGAGGAGGTGCGGCGTGGCCAGGCGGGCGCCCAGGGCGCACGTCTCGTGGGCGGCCACGTCCCCCTCCACGCGCAGCCAGAGGTATTCCAGCACCTCGTCGATCGCCTCCTCGTCCTGGGCCTGGGTCAGGAACTCGCCGGCGACGCGGCCGTGCTCGAGCTGGATCTGCCGGTCGGCGCGCCGCCCCACGGTGAGGTCGTGCGTGACCATGACGATCGTCTGGCCGCGGTCGTGCATCGCCTGGAAGAGGCCGAGCACGGCGCGCTCGTTCTCCTCGTCCAGCGATCCGGTCGGCTCGTCGGCCAGGATCAGGCTGGGGCGGTTGATCAGCGCCCGGGCGATGCAGACCCTCTGCTTCTCCCCGCCCGACAGGGCCGACGGCAGGTGGCGCAGCCGCCGGCCCAGCCCGACCTCCTCGAGCGCCCGCGCCGCCTCGCCTTCGTCCGCCAGGCTGTGCAGGTACTGCGCCAGCATGACGTTCTCCAGGGCGTTGAGGTACGGGATCAGGTGGAACTGCTGGAAGACCAGCCCGACGCGCTCGCGGCGGTAGCGGATCAGATCGGGGCGGGACAGGCGGGTCAGATCGAGGTCGCCGACCACCACGCGCCCCTCCTGCGGCGCGTCGAGGCCGCCGAGCAGGTTGAGCAGCGTCGTCTTGCCGGAGCCCGAGGGGCCCATCACGGCGACCCACTCCCCGGAGCCGATCTCGAGGCTGACGCGGTCGAGCGCCGTCACCTCCTTGTCGTAGCGCCGCGTGACCTTCTCCATGCGCACGGACGACACGGGCTCCTCCTTCACTCGCCGCGCAGGACCGCAGCGGCAGCAGGACCGCCATGAAGCAGAGCACCACGCAGCCGAGCGCGATGCCCGGCGCGACCTCGGCGCGCGCCGCGATCGCGGCGCCGAACAGCTTCGCGCCGATGAGCCCCGCGGACAGCGCCCCCAGCCCCCACCCGAGCAGCGCGCCCAGAAGCCCCAGGAGGCTGACCTCGCCCGCGAACATCGCCAGGATCGCGCCGTCGCCGGCCCCCATCGAGCGCATGAGGCCGATCTCCTCCTCGCGCTCGACCACCATCGACATGAGCGTGGTCAGAAGGCAGAGCCCCGAGAGCAGGAGCACGGCGATCGTCAGCACCGCCATCATGCGATCGAGCCTCGCCAGGAGCGCGCCCTGGGCCGCCGCGATCTGCCCGAGCGGTCGCGCCGCCGCCCCCGGCAGCGCGGCCTGGGCCGCGGCCGCGGCGCGCGCCACCGCCTCCGGCCCCCCGTCGATCGACAGCGCGACGAGCGACACGCGGCCCGGAAGCCCGCTCATCTCCTGCAGGACCCGCAGCGGCACGATCAGCTGTTCGTCCTCGGCCTCTCCCGTGGCGACGATGCCGGCGAGGGCCAGGATGCGCTCCTGCCCCCCGGTCCGCGCCAGCGCCCGTCCCCCGGGAGAGAGGCCGGCGCGCGACGCCAGCGAGGCGCCGGCCAGGCAGGCGGCCTCCCCCGGCGCGGGCCAGCGCCCCTCGACGCGCCACGAAGGGTTGAGGCGGCGGAGCAGGTCGAAGTCGGCTCCCACCGTGGCGGCGGCGACGGGACGCGCCGTCGGCGCTCCTCCCGCGTCCGTCGCGGCGACGCCGGCGCTCGCCAGCAGCAGCGGCGAGACGAGCGCCTCCGGCGCCCCGAGCCGCGACGGCAGCGCGCGCGCCTCGGCCTCGTCCAGCGTGGAGGCGATCCTGCCCGCCGGCCCCTCCGGCGCCGGGACCAGCAGCAGGTTGGGGCCATAGCGGCGCAGCTCGCGCGACATTTTGGAACGCAGGTCCAGCTTGAGGTTCAGCATGGTCGTGGCGACGGTCGCGCCGACCGTCACCGCCAGGAGCGCCAAGAGGAACGACGGCCCGCGCAGGCTGAGCGAGCGCAGGAGGAAGCGGGCCGAGGTGACGGCCCGGCTCGAGGCCATCGGGCGCCGCTCAGAGCCCACGGAGCACCTCGAACGGACGCAGGCGCATCAGCCGTCTCACCGGCACCACGCAGCCGGCGAGGGTGATCGCCAGGCTGCCGAGCACCGCCAGAGGGATCGACAGCGGCCTTATCGAGATGGGCGATCCGAAGACGGAGATCGACATGAAGCGGGCCAGGAGCGCCCCGCCGCCCGCGCCCAGGAGCCCGCCCACGATCCCCAGCGCCGCCGCCTCCGACAGGAACAGGGCGACCACCCGCGCGTTGCCCGCCCCCATCGCCTTGAGCAGGCCGATCTCCGAGCGGCGCTCGAGCACGCTCGTGGTCAGGGCGCTGGTGACCGTCAGGGCGGCGCCGAACGCCGCCAGCGCGGCGATGAGCGCCATCAGCCCCGAGGTGCGCCGCAGCACCTGCCCTTCCGAGTCGGCCACCCGCCGGATGACGCGCGCCTCGGACCCCGGCAGGGCGCGCTCGATCTCGTAGGCCACGGAGGAGACGAACGGCGTGCAGGTCCAGCGCTCGAACTCCGCGGGCGGCAGGGTCTTCGGGTTGGCGCCCAGCCGGGCGTAGACCGCGCTCTCGGGCGTGGTCAGGGCGCTGACCAGGATGCGCGACACGCGCCCGTGGAGCCCCGAGAGGTCCCACACCGTCTCGAGCGGCGCCAGGACCGCCTGGTCCTCCTCGCCGCCCGCCGCCAGGAGGCCCGCGACCGTCAGATCGGCCGTGCGGCCCGCCACCTCGAGGGTGATCGTGTCTCCCGGGGCCGCCCCCAGGGCGCCGGCGAGAGCGCGTCCGACGAGCGCTTCGGGCCGCGCGCCGGCCGCCGCCCCGGTCTCCCTCGGCCAGCGGCCCGTCACGCTCCAGAGGGGATTGAGGGCGCGCAGGCCGGCGGGCGCGGGGGGCTCGTCCCGGATCGAGACCGGGCGGTCGATCCACGCGCCGCGCAGCAGCACGCTCCGTCCGCCGAGGCGCGCCGGCACGTCGAGCACCGGCGCGATGGCCAGGATGTTGTTCTTCCAGAAGTTGTCCTTGACCTTGAGCACGTCGGAGGCGTCGAGGTAGGCCGGGACGCGCAGCCCCGAGACGTCTTCGCCGCCGACCAGCACGGGCGCGCCGCCGCCGGCGGGCAGCACCACCAGGTTCGCGCCGAAGGCCTTGAGCTCGCGGCTCATCTTGTCGCCGATGTCGAGGGCGATGTCGCCCAGCGCCGCGGCGGCGGCGGTCCCGAGGGTCGCCGCGGCGAGCACGATCGCCTTGCGCCGCTTGCTGCGGAAGAGGGAGTCCCGGAGGATGCGGATGAACATGGCGCCGGACCTCTCAGTCGCGGCGCGGGGCGGCGGCCCCCGCCGCCGCGTGGAAGGAGCGGACCTCCTTGCGCAGGTCCTCGACCGCGATCACCAGGTCGCCTTGCTCTTCGTGGTGGGCGAGGGGGATAGGGTTGCAGCCGCCCCCGAGGCCCAGGGTCGCCGCGTTGATGTCGGCCGCGCAGGCGAGGCAGACCAGCCGCCCCTTCCGCTGCACGTAGCCGGAGGGCCCGCACACCTGGCACGAGTCGAACGAGGGGACGAGGCGGCCCTTCGAGGTCATGACGAAGAAGCGCACCACCGTGCCGTCGATCAGGACGCCGAAGCGGTGCAGCCGTCCGTCCTCCAGGCCGGCCTTCGCCAGCCGGACGACGCCGCCGGGCCCGGGCTCGATCAGGCGGGGCGGATCGATGCCGCGCGGCAGGCGCGAGAAGGCGTACGAGACGGTCAGCGAGGCGACGGCCAGGATCCCGGCCGCGGCGAACAGGTGCCGCCAGAGACGCTCGCGCCGCAGGCGGACGAGGGCCAATCGCCGCTCGGGGCCCGGCGGCATGCCGAGCGCCGCCGCCGAGCGCGCCCGCTCGGCGCGCCCCGGCACCAGGAGGACGATGAGCGGCAGCGCCAGGAGCGACACCAGCACCAATACCTCGTTCTTGACGATCGGCCCGATGAGGGTCATCTCGCGGCGCCCGAGCGACAGCGTGCCCCTCTCCCCGAACTCGTGCAGGCCGCCGACCAGGAGCTGGGCCGCGAGCACGAACAGCACGATGGCGGTCACCTTGAAGAAGCGGGGCAGGTCGACGCGCGCCGTGCCGCGCACGAAGGAGACGCCGAAGAGCACCGCCAAGCCGAGGCCCAGGAGCCCTCCCAGGAACGACAGCAGGGAGTCGGTGGTGAGCTGCACGGCCGCCAGGAAGAGGACCGTCTCGATCCCCTCCCGCAGGATCAGGACGAAGGTCAATCCGAAGAGCCCCATCCCGACCGCCCTCTCGCGGCGCGCGGCGATCGCCTCCACCCTTTCCTCGATGGCCCGCTTCAGGCGCCGCGCGGCGCGCAGCATCCAGATCACCATGGAGACCACGAGGACCGCGCCGAGGAGCATCAGCCATCCTTCGTACGCCTCCTCGGCGACGCCCAGGGCCGCCACCAGGCCGGCGGCCACGAAGCTCGCCGCGACCCCCGCCGCCAGGCCCAGGTAGACCCAGCGGGCCAGGCCGGCGCGCCCGGTCCGCTTCAAGTAGATCAGGATGATGCCGGCCACCAGGGCGGCCTCGATCCCCTCGCGCAGCGTGATGATCAGCGACTCGAACATCGCCTGCAGTAGCCCCGGATCTGGTGGGTGTGCCCCGTCATGGTGAACCGCTTCCGGCGGCAGACCTCTTCCTGGATCCGCTCCACCTCGGGGCTCTCGAACTCGATGATCTCGCCGCACTTCAGGCAGACGAGGTGGTCGTGGTGGTGCCGGCCGAGCATCGGCTCGTAGCGCGCCTGTCCCTTGGCCATCTCCACCTTGTGCACCATGCCCGAGTCGACCAGGTGCGCCAGGGTGCGGTAGAGCGTCGCCCGCGAGGCGCGCAGGCCGCCATTGCGCATGTGGACCAGCAGGTCGTCGACGTCGAAGTGCTTGCCGACGGCGAGAACCTGCTCGAGGATGACCCGGCGCTCGCGCGTCATCCTGAGCCGGTTGCGGGAGAGGTAGTCGGCGAAACGGGCCGCGGCCTGCTGCATGGGGCCTCGCGTAGACTGAAACTCAGTCTCAATTATGGGCCCCGCCGGGCGGAGGTGTCAAACGGCCGGATCGGCCCCCCGCTCCGGCGCGGCCTCTTCCGGGGGGCGGGTGCCGCGGAAGGCCGCGTAGAGCAGCGCGTCATAGACGATCTTCATCGCGGACCCGGCGACGAGCGGGGTGACGAGGGAGAGGCCCTGCATGAAGAGCCCGGCGAAGGAGGGGGCCACGGCCCAGGCGCCGACGCGCACCAGGTTGGTCACGCCGGAGGCCACGGTGCGCTCCTCCGGGCGCACCACGGCCATGACGTACGACTGCCGGGTCGGGACGTCCATCTCGACCAGCCCCTCGCGCAGGACGAACAGCAGCGCCGCCACCGGGAAACTGGGGGCGTAGGCCACCGTGATCATCAGCAGGCTCGAGGGGATGTGCGTGAAGACCATGGTGTTGACCAGGCCGAAGCGGCGTGCCAGCCAGGCGGCGCCGAGGTGGGACAGGGCGTTCGCCAGCCGCGCCGCGAAGAAGAGCGGGCCGACGTACCCCTCCCCCATCCCGAAGCGTTCGTAGAAGAAGAACGACAGGAGCGCCGTGGTCAGGAAGCCGCCGGCCAGGCTGTCCAGGGCGAACAGGGAGGCGATGCGCCAGAGGACCCGGCGGCTCGCGGGCGACAGCGGCGCGCGCGCCTGGCGCGCGCCACGCTCCAGCTCGACGGCGGGCGAAAGGCGCAGGTAGAGAGCGGCCGGCGCCAGGAGAAGCAGGGCGTAGACCCCGAGCGCCAGGCGGAACGACGCCACCTCGCCGATCGGACGCGCGCCCCAGTCCGCGCCCAGACCGCGCAGGGCCGCCGGCAGCCCGGCCAGCAGGCCGCCCAGGGCGTGGCCGGCGTCCTGCATGACGTTGTACCAGGCGAACGCCTGGGTGCGCCGCGCGGGCGGGACGGTCGCCGGCAGGATCGCCTGATCGATGATCAGGCAGGCGCCCCGATCGCGCCCCATGCCGTTGATCATCCCGAGGAAGGCGGCCGCGGCGGCCGCGACCGGTTGCGAGGCCAGGGCAAAGAGCACTCCCATGGCGGCCGCCAGCAGCGACAACAGCACCAGGGTGCGCCGCCGGCCCAGCCGGTCCCCCGCCAGCGTGACGAAGAGCGCGGCGACGGCGCCCCCGGCCAGCCCCGCGCCGATGACGTAGCCGAGCTGGGCCGGGTCGAAGCGCAGCTTCGCCAGGTAGATGCCCAGGAGCACGCCGACCATCCCGGTGGCAAGCGCGCGCAGGAAGGCCCCGGCGTAGAGGATGTTCCGGTCGGTCATGGGCGCAGAGTGTACGGCACTCCGCGCCCCGGCGCGACCGTCGAGGAGTAGAATGCGCCCACCCGATGCTGAAGCGAGTCCTCCCTTTCCTCGCCCTGGCGGCGCTCGTGGCGCTGCTGCTTTCCCTCTGCCTGCGCATGCATGTCGTGCGGCACCGGCATGCGTCGGGCGGGCCACCGAGGAAGACGGCGGCCAACCCTGTGCGTGTCCCCGACTTCGGGGCGGTCGGCATCCGGG
>QHXZ01000119.1:3723-21306 GCA_003223165.1 Acidobacteriota bacterium | reverse complement strand
CGTGGCAGGCGATGCAGTGCCTCGAGAAGAGGTCGAGTCCCTTGGCGATGGCCCCTTCGGTCTCGGGCAGCGGATCGCGGAGGCGCCCGCCGCCGATCGTGATGCTCCGCTTCACCTGCGTGACGACGGCCGTCTCGAACCGTCCTGGCGGGGTCGCGCGGCAGGCCGCGAGAGCCAGGAGCAACCCGACTGAGAGCCCTCTGAGAATGAGGCGCCGAATGTTTTCCATATTGAATCGCCTCATTCCACGACAATCTTCATGTGCATGTTGCCGTGCCCATCGCCGCAGAAGTGATCGCAGATGGTGGTGAACGAGCCCGTCGTCTGCGGCGTGATGGTGATCTCGGTGGGGTGCCCCGGCTCGACGACCGCGTCGATGCCCAGGGTCTTCATGAAGAAGCCATGCGTCACGTCCTCGGTGGTCAGGCGGAGCGTCACGGTCTCCCCTTGCTTCAAGGTGATCTCCTTCGGGGTGAACTCGAAGCGCTTCGCCGTGATCTCCACGACGCGCGGTGTCCCCTGGGCCCGCGCGGGGAACGGAGAAGCAAGCGCCAGCGCCGCCGTCATCAGCGCGAATCCGAACACCGCGGTCCTTCCATAAGCCTGTCCGGTTCTCATCGGGAAGCTCCTTCCTTGAGGAATTGGTTGATGCCCACGGTGCCCGCGTACTCGCGCATCGTGAGCTCGACTTCGTTGATCGTCGGGCGGCCCGGCTCGGCGCCCCGGCCCTTCGGCTCCTCGACGATGCGCAGGCCGAGGTTCTTGAACGGCTGGTCCTTGTCGAACGGCAGCGGCTTCTTGTCGTCGGTCGTCGCCGGGTCGGGGAAGGCCCAGATCAGCGAGCGGGCGGCGAGGTGCCGGGCGGCACCGGCGGTGTGCTCGTGATGGCGATGGATGTGGCCGTAGAGCACCGTGACGTTCTGGTAGGGCGTCAGGACGTTCATGACCTCGTCGCCGTCGCTGGTGAACCACTCCCACTCCGGCTTCAGGTCGAACAGAGGCCGGTGCGTGAACACGACGATCGGCGCGCTCGCGGGGAACCGCGCCAGGTCCTTCTTCAACCAGGCGATCTGCTCCGGCCCGACCTCCGGCTTGGCGCGCGACACGTTGTCGAGCCCGATGAAGTGCACCCCGCGGTGGTCGAAGGCGTAGTAGGTCGGACCGAACGCGTCGCGGAAGAGGGCCCCGCCGTCGAGCCCGGCGTCGTGCTCGCCGGGAATGCAGTGGACCGCGCTCACCTTGAGGCGCCCGGCGATCTCCTTGAACCGCCGCATGCGCTCGGCGTGCTCCCCGGCCTTCTCGCTGTCGTGCGTCAGGTCCCCGGAAACCAGGACCAAGTCGGGGCGGTGGCGCAGGCCGTTGATCATCTCCACCGCCCGCTCGAACGCCTGCGTGCCGAGCGGGTCCGGGGGCCCGTTGAATCCGACGTGCGTGTCGCTGAGCTGGACGAAGGAGAATGGCTTGAGCCTTTCGCCGTTCTTCTTCCACAGGCTCCGCGCGACCTCGCCGGCCTCTCCGTCGGCGCCCAGAAGCGGCGCCACGCTGTAAAGCGCCCCGATTCCCAGCGAGGTCCCCGCGATCTTCAGGAACGATCTTCGATCCACTCGATCCGACATCGGCGTCCTCCCTTGATGACCCGAGGTCCCGGGCTTCCCGGAACCTCCGTCACGGTCCATGACCGGCGCCACGCCTGGAAATTCCCGCGCCGTGTGCTACTCTGGCCGCGGGAATAAAACAGCCCTCCAGGAAGTCTCCTCATTGAAGGGGCCGCAGGCAGGAATGGGACCTCGAGCCGAGCAAGAGCGCGGCGTCGCCCGCTTCGAAGAGTCGGTCCTGCCTCACATGGACTCCGCTTACAACCTGGCCCGCTGGCTGACGCGCAACGGGCACGACGCGGAGGACCTCGTGCAGGAGTCGCTCCTGCGGGCCTTCCAGGCGTTTCAGGGTTTCCGCGGCACGGACGGACGCGCCTGGCTTCTCGCGATCGTGCGCAATGCCTGTTACACCTGGCTGCGCAGGAACCGGCAGCAGGAGGTCACGACGGAGTTCGACGAGGAAGTCCACACCCTGGAGGGCGACGCCCTGAACCCGGAGAAGCTGGTGTTGCGGGAGGTGGACAGCGCGCGTGTGCGGCAGGCGCTCGAGGAGCTGCCTGCTGAGTTCCGCGAGGTGCTGGTGCTGCGGGAGATGGAGGGGCTGTCCTACAAGGAGATCGGCACGGTCGTGGACATCCCCGTCGGAACGGTCATGTCTCGCCTGGCCCGCGCCCGCGGCCGCCTGCAGCGGGGCCTCACCTCCCGCCCGGGCGAGGAGCGCTGAGATGAGCTGCCAGGAGACCCGGGTGCTGCTGCACGCGTTCCTCGACGACGAGCTCGATCCTGTGCGCAGCCTGGGCGTCCAGGGCCACCTGGATGGGTGTCGCGACTGCGCCCGCGAACACGCCGCTCACCGGTCATTGCGCGCCGCGCTCCGGGACCAGGCGTTGTACTTCCGATCCCCGCAGGGCCTCGAGAGCCGCGTCCGCGCCGCCCTGGGCTCGCAGGGCGCAATCGAGCGCAGGGCGGGTTGGCTGGGCGCAGCGGGGGCCTTCCTCCGGATGCGCTGGGCCTGGCTGCCTGCCGGGGCGGTCGCCGGCCTCCTGGCGGTCACCGTCATCATAATCGGAAGGTTCGGAGCCCCCCCGCCGGGACCGCTCGCGGACGACCTTCTCGGCCGGGAGGTGGTCGCGAGCCACGTGCGCTCTCTGATGGCAAGCCATCTGACCGACGTGCCGTCAACCGATCAGCACACGGTCAAGCCGTGGTTCAACGGCCGGCTCGACTTCTCGCCGCCCGTGAAGGATCTGGCGGGGGAGGGATTCGCCCTGGTCGGCGGGCGCCTCGATTACCTGGCCGGGAGGCCGGTCGCGGCCCTGGTCTACCAGCGTCGCCTCCACGTCATCAATCTCATGATCTGGCCCGCGCCAGGCGAGCCGGACCGCTCCCCGACCGTAGCGCTGCACCAGGGGTACCATGTCCTTCATTGGACCCAGGGTGGCATGGGCTACTGGGCCGTCTCCGACCTCAACGAGAATGAAATGAAGGAGTTCGTCGGCCTGGTCCAGCGGTGAGCCAGGTGGGGAGCCGGCGCAGCTCCGGCCGCCCCGCACGGAGAACGCGGGGCGGCCGGGATCTCGGGACGTGCTACTGTCCGCGCGTGTACCAGGTGCCGCCGGGACCGGTGTAGCTGATCCCCTCGCCCCAGACGACATGATTGCGGCCGGTCGAATCGACTGAAATCTCCCCGTAGTCGCCGTAGGGGAAATTGTAGCCGTTGACGCTCTTGTAGGGCGCCCCTGTGGCCACGTTCGAAAGACGGACGTCGGCGCTCCAGGTCGAACCACCGTTGGTGGTGCGCTTGTACCAGGTGTTCCAGCCCGAATGGCTGAGGACGCGGTCGTCCTGCCAGACCACGCGAAAATCGCCGGCCGTCGTCAGGTGCGCGGCCACCATGGGAAAGCCGTTGTTCACGGCCGCGGAAGCGACGGAGATCTTCTGGCGCGCGCTCCAGATGGTGCCGTCCGTGGAGGTGCGCACGTACATCTGCTCCGGCACGTCGGGCGTATCGTTGGCGTTGTAGACGATCATCAGCTTCTCGGCGCTGTCCATCGCCAGGGCCGCCTGCGTGCCGAGGAATCCCTGCTGGCAACCGGCCGCCCACGGACAGGCCGGCACCTCGCGGGAGGTGTCGATGTGAGTGTCGGTCCAGGTCGCGCCGCCGTCGATCGTCTTGAGGATCTCGACGTTGGAGTCGCCCGCGTAGTTATTGCCGTTGGAGTAATTGCTGGTCGCAAAATAAGCGACCATCGGGTTCGACGGCGAGACGACTCCGCCGGAATGGAACCAGTAGCGCGTGTCGCTGTTCGTCTTCACCGGCGTCGAGAAGGTGGCGCCGAAGTCGTGCGAGTACACGAAGTAGCTGTCGCTGGAGTTGAAGCCAAGGTAGACGTGCTGGCCGTCACGGGAAATCGCCAGCCAGGGCTTGTCGTTCCACTGCGGCTTCCTCCCATTGCCGGACCACGAGATGCCCGTGGACCAGGTGGCGCCGCGGTCCATCGACCTGATGAAGGTAGAGCCCGGCGTGAAGGCGTCGAGCCACACGGCATAGACCCAGCCGCTCGAGGCGACTTCGATTTGCGGGTCATACTGGGACTTGCCCGACACGGCAAGGAACTGCTCCGTCCATGTCGCCCCGCCGTCGGCCGAGCGACGCAGGACGATCGCCGGCATCTTGCAGTTGCCGCAAGGCTTCGGTCCCGTGTAGCGCGTCGTCAGCTGATACACGTAGTTCGAGTTCATCGGGTCGGCGCCGACCGCCGGCTCCCAGTCGTCCTGGCCGCTCATGACCCGCTCCGCATCCCACCCGCCCGGTGGGGCGGCGGGCGCCGGGTTGGGCGCGACCGTGGTCAGATCGACGTACGACAGACCGGTCGACGGTTTCTTCTTCGGCCCCTCGTCTCCTGTCCTGGATATTCCCGGCCCGGCCACGCTCCATCCCGCGACCGAAAGCGCCAGCGCGGCGAGCGGCACGGCGAGCTTCAAGGTCGAACGCATGTCATCCTCCCTCTTGATGAGGTTCTTGTGGGACTGCGCGGTTGCGCGGAACGATCGAGACGAACAAGCCTTGAGGCCGGGGGGGGCCCCGGCCGCGAAGTCGCGGGCAGGTCCCCGCTGGTGCGACGTGCGACGAGGATGCGATCCTCATCATGTTGCCGCCCATGAAACGGAGATTGTTGGAGTACCGAACGGGCGGACTATACCACGGGCCGCCGGGAACGCGGCCACACATGGAGCGTGCGGATGCCGGCGTGGATACCGGCGACACCAGGTTGATTGATTGGCCTCTTCGGGCGTAGGATGCGGATTGTTTCGGCTTGGATCATCACTGCTGCTGCGGGAGCGTCGGCGCCGAGAGGATTGCGATGCCAGTGGCCAAGCTTCCACTGACCGGGGGCTGTCTCTGCGGCAGGGTTCGCTTCGAGATCGCGAAGCCGCTCGTCTCCGCTCACTACTGCCATTGCACGCGCTGCCAAAGGCGCACCGGCACGGCATCTTCCGTGTCGGCGCGCATCGCGCCCGGCTCGCTGCGGGTCCTTTCCGGGCAGGAGCTGATCAAGTCGTGGCGCCCGCCGGACGGCTTCGCGAAGCTGTTCTGCTCGAACTGCGGCGGCGCCCTCTGGAGCCAGAGCCAGAAGGACCCCGAGGTGATCAGCGTCCGCATGGGCACGTTCGACACCGATCCGGGCATCCGCCCATCGGCCCGCGCGTACGTCGCGTACGCCGCGCCCTGGGAGCCGATCCCGGACGACGGTCTGCCGCGCTTTCCCGAGGCGCGGAAGAGCTAGCTGGCGAGCGCATGGCGCTCACCGCGACGATCTACAGCCTGGACACGGATCTGGCCGATATCGACCGCGGCGTCTACGAGAAATTCGCCGTGCGCCTGGCGCGGCAGCCCTCCGAGACGCTGGAATACATGCTCACCCGTTTTCTGGCCTACTGCCTGGAGTACACGGAGGGCATCGCGCTCACGGAAGGGGTCGCCGCGGGGGACGAGCCGGCCGTCCTGGTGCGGGACCTGACGGGCCGCATCACGGCGTGGATCGAAGTGGGCATGCCGGACGCGCAGCGGATCCACCGGGGCATCAAGCTCGCGGGCAGGGCGGCCGTGTACACGCATAGGAACGTCACCCAGGTGTTGGCCGAGCTGAACGGGAAGAACGTCCACCTCGCAAAGGAGATCCCGGTCTCGGCTTCGTCGAAGCGGTCGCCGCCGCCGTGCCGCGGCGGGCCGACGTGACCCTCTCCATCACGGAGCGCCATCTCTACCTGGATGTGGGCGGGCAGGCCTTCAGCACGGTAGTGGTCGAGCATCGCATCACCTGACGGAACCGTCTCGGAGCCGGATGCGGCGTGTTGCGGTGATCGGCGCAGGGGCCGCGGGGTCGATGGCGGCGATCTTCGCGGCATCCGCCGGGGCGCAGACCCTGCTCCTCGAGCGCACCGAAGACGGCGGACGCAAGATTCTCATCAGCGGCGGCGGTCGATGCAATATCCTGCCGGCGCGGGTCGACGAGTCTCGCTTCGTGACCGACTCCTCTCCCAACATCCTGCGCAAGCTGGTCCGCTCGTGGCCTCTGCACGAGCAGATCCTGTTCTTCGAAGGCGAGCTGGGGCTCGCGTTGGTGGAGGAGAAGGAGTCGGCGAAGCTCTTCCCGGCGTCGAACCGCGCGCGCGACGTGCGGGACGGGCTGCTCGCGCTCGCGGTGCGCAAGGGCGCCACCCTCTTGACCCGCACGAGAGTGACCGGGTTCGCGCCTTCCGCGGCCGGCTGGCGGATCGACCGGGAGGGGGCGCCGCCTCTGGAAGCGGATGCCGTCGTCGTGGCGACGGGCGGGCTCTCCGTCCCGAACACTGGAAGCGACGGGCTCGGCCTCAAGGCCGTCGAGGCACTGGGTCACACGGTGCATCCAACCTACGCGGCGCTCACGCCGATCACCGCGGAACACCCTCCGTTCGCCAGGCTCGCGGGGGTGTCGCTGGCGGTCACCCTCAGCGCCCGCGCCGGCGACCGCGCCGCCACCTCGACCGGAGGTTTCCTCTTCACGCATCGCGGCTACAGCGGACCGGCGGTCCTCGATGTCTCCCATGTCGCCGTGCGGTCGCGCTCCGGGACGGGGCCCCCGGCGCGCCTCCTCGTGCGCTGGACGCGCCTCGGCGAGAAGGAATGGGAGTCGGTCCTGCGCTCCGGAGGGGCTCGCACCGTGGCGGGCGCGCTGCGCGCCGAGCTGCCGGACCGGCTCGCCGGCGCGCTGCTGGAAACGGCGCGCGTCGACCCGGCGCGGCTGCTCTCGGATCTGCGCCGCGACGAACGACTGCGGGTCACCGAGACGCTCGCGCGCAGCCCTCTGCCGTGGACGGGAGACGAAGGTTACAAGAAGGCCGAGGTGACGGGAGGTGGAGTGAGCCTCGCGGAAATCAATCCGAGAACCATGGAGAGCCGCATCCATCCCGGCCTGTATCTCTGCGGCGAGATGCTCGACGCGTTCGGCCCGATCGGCGGCTACAATTTTCTGTGGGCGTGGGCGACAGGGCGCGCCGCAGGGCTCGGCGCCGCGAGGACTTCTTGACGTCCGACGGCGCGGGCCGGCGCTTCCGGCTCAGTCGGCGCCAACTTCGATTCGCTTCCGAATGAAGATCTCGTACTCCGCGATGCCCTTGTGAAAGATGTCGCGCTCCTCACGTCCCAGCGACTCGGGGAGAACGAGGCCGGGGCGGCGGATCTGCCCTCGCAGGATCATGAGGGAGAAGACCGCCGCGGGGACCGAGGTGGCGAGCGAGATGTCGCTCGCGCCGGGGATCAAGCGGCAGGCGCCGGCGAGATCGGGGCTCTCGGTCCAGAGTCGGATGCGCACCGGACGGCCATTCCTGAGGCCTGTCACATCGCAGGTTTGCATCGATCGCCCCTTCAGGCGCCCCCGGGACGACAGGTCGGCCACCCGCTGGGGGGACGGGGTCGCGGGGAGCATGCGGAGCAAGGCATCGCGCGGGCGCACCCGCACGCCGCGGACCGCGATCTCCTTCTCAGCCACCATCCGGTCCCGTTCGACGATGACCCGCCAGGCGTCGATGTCCGGCTCGCCGATCTTGTAATCGCAGTAGCGCACCGGCTTCCCCAGGTAGAGCGGGATGGTCACCGGCTCCTCGTGGGCGTGCAGGTAAACCTTGCCGGGGCGGCCGACGGGGAGCGGAAAGTCGTAGATCTCCTCGCCGCTGAAGATGGGCATCCTCTTCGGGCGGCCCTCCTCCCAGATGTACGGTTCGGTGGCGCAGTCGATGACGTAGACCTGGAGGATCCAGAGCGGCAGGTACTCGTCGCACTCGGTGACCGCGTAGTCCTTGATTTCGATGCGGTCCACCTCGTCGAGAAGGTCGGCCCCTTCGCGCGCCATGATGTTGGTCAGGCCCGGGGCGCTGCCGCCGTTGATCAGGGCCGTCCGGCCCGAAGCCTTGAAGCGATCGGCGAACTGCAACTGTTCGAACGGCAGGTCGTCGGTCTCGTACAGGGAGACCGAGGAAAGGTCGAGGTAGTCGTGCCCGGCGTCGAGCGCCGCTTTCATGACCTGCGGGATGAACTGGGGCGGGGCGACGTTGACGACCAGGTCGTACCCGCCGCGGCGCATCAGGCCGGCCGTCTCGTCGACGTTCGTGACGTCCACGCGCTCGGTGCGGATCGTGTCGCCGCCGATGCTGCGGGCCGTCTCCTCCGCCCGGCGAGGATCGAGATCGGCCAGGACGATCCGGCCTATCTCCGGTGCCTTGGAGAGCACCCACCCGACGACATTCCCCTGTGCCCCGGCGCCGAGGATCAGGACCTTTTTCATGCCTTGCTCTAGAGGGCGCCGTCGCGGCGCATCTCGCGCACCGCATGATGGGCGGGAAGGCCGTTCACCCCGCCGCCCGCGTGCGTGGCCGACGAGGCCTGGTAGAGGCCGCGGATGGGCGAGCGGTAATCGGCGTAGCCGACGGCCGGCCGCATATGGAAGAGCTGGTCGACGGTGAGCTCACCATGGAAGATGTTGCCGCCGATCAGGTGGTACTCCTGCTCCATGTCATACGGGCCGATGATCTGGCGGTGCAGGATCGACCGCTTGAAGTTCGGAGCCACCTCGTCGAAGCGATCGATCAGCCGATCGGCGTAGGCCTCGAGTTCCGCGCGATGGGGTTCGCGGCTCCAGCCCTCCGGGACCCACTGCGTGAACATCGACATGATGTGCCGGCCCTCGGGAGCAAGGGTCTTGTCGAACACCGTCGGGATCTCGCAGTCCGAGAACGGCAGGGTGGCCGCCTGGCCCGCGCGGGCCTGCTGGAAGGCACGCTCCAGGTAGTCGATGTCGTCGAGGATTGAGATCGCCCCTCCGTGCACCTCCGGGTTGAAGCCGGGGTTGGCCCTGAACTCCGGAAGCTCCGCCAGGGCCAGGTTGATCTTGACGGTGCCCGAGCGCGATCGCCAGCGCTCCATGTCGGCCACGAAGTCGGAAGGCAGCTCCTTTCGTTCGATCTGCCGGAGGAAGGTGATCTGCGGGTGGCACGTGGTGACGGCCAGCGGAGCCTGGATCTCCTCGCCCCCGCGGATCACGACCCCGGTGACGCGGCCGTCCCGGATCTGGATCTTCTCGACCGGCGCGTTCACGCGGACATCCGCGCCGAAACTTTCGGCCGCCCTGTGAATCGCCTCGGCCACGGCTCCCATCCCCCCTTCGGGCATGCCCCAGGAGGCGACCTGGCCTTCGGTCTCCTGCCCGGTCGAGTGATGCATCAACACGTAGGCGGTGCCGGGCGCGAACGGTCCCGCCCAGGTGCCGATGATCCCGTTGATCGACAGCATCCCCTTGACGACGGGGCTCTCGAACCAGCGATCGAGCAAGTCGGCGCAGCTCATGGTGAACAGGCGCGTGATGTCGGCCACCGTCTGCTCGCTGGCGGCCCCCTTCTTCTTGAGGGTCCAGGCGAGCTGCGCGACGTCCCTGATGTCCCGCAGCTTCAGCGATCCGAGGTGGGGCGGCGTGTGGTCGAGCATCGGGTGCATGATCGCGGCGATGCGGCCGATCCACTCGTAGTAGGGGCCGATCCGCTCGCCGTCCTTCTTCGAGTACTGGCCGTACGACGCGAAGGTCGCGGGGTTGGTGCCGCTGTCGATGATGGAGCGGCCGTCGGGGTGCGGGAGATACCCCATGCCGAGCGGATTGATCTTGTAGCCGTGCTTCTTCAGCCCGAGGTCGTTCACGATGTACGGCGGCATCAGGCTCATGGTGTATGACAACGTCGTGACCTTGAATTCGGGCGCCTCGGGCCATGGCTGCGAAGTGTCCGACGCGCCCCCGGTCTTGTGGCGCGCTTCGAGGACGACCACCTTCTTCCCATACTTGGCAAGGTAGGCCGCGGCCACGAGCCCATTGTGGCCTCCGCCGATGACGATCGCGTCGTAGCGCTTTCCAGGCACGGGCCCACCCTCCCTCACGCATTGAGATGCTGGACCGCGTAGTGTAGATCAGCCGAGCCGACGGTCTCCACATCCGGAGACGTCCGCCGCGAAGCAGAGTGCTCCGGCGGTCGACCGGGTCGCATCGTGAGATCGGGTGGGGTCGGTCAGCGAATCGCGCGGGTGACCGATAGCGCTGGGGTCGATGGCGAGGACGTCAGGCCATCGACCGCCGGGGCATAGGTCTCGTTCACGGCCCTGCACGCGATGATCTTCAGAGTGGTCGGCAGCGGCACGGCGGGGCCGAGCTTGCGCAGGATGCTCAGGATGTTGCGGCGGATGTCATCGACCCGATCGGTGGCCAGAGCCTCGTGGATGAGCTTGCCGACATAGAGGTCCTCGCCGATACTGCAGAGGCGCAGGAAAGTCGAATCTTCGCTGGAGACGTATTTCTTGTCGGCGGCGCCCAGGGACTCGAGCACCTGGCGCAGCGCTCTGCCCGCTTTGAATCCGATGAAGATCGGCTCCTCGACCAGCAGTTCCAGCAAGAGACTCCCCCTTGGCCGCCCGAACCGTGGATGCAGCGGCGACTTGGCGCATCTCGTTCGTTGTCTCGGCTGTAAATTACACATTCACTATAGGTTGCTGGACTGCAATAAGCAAGCCAATTCTCGGAATATTCCGCTGATTTGAGGAGAGGAGCCGGGGTTGGCGCTGGCGTTGGCGCCGGCGTCGGAGCTAGTTCGGGTCGTGGTCGCGCTTCAGCAGGTCCAGTTGCGGCTTGGCGATGCTCTGGTAGCAGTCGGGGCAGATCCCGTGGGTGAACTGGGCATCGGTGTTGGCCGAGATGTAGTTATCGACTGAGTGCCAGTAGTTCTGGTCGTCGCGAATCTTCTTGCAGTAGGTGCAGATGGGGAGGAGCCCCTGCAGGCTCTTCACGTGATCCAGCGCCTCCTGAAGCTCCTTGAGCTTCTGCCCCAGCTCGAGCTGCAGGCCGACCATCTGCGCGCCGACCTGCAGGCGCGCCTGCAGCTCGTCATAATCGAACGGCTTGATGATGTAGTCGCTGGCGCCCGCGCGAAGACCTTCGACGATGTCACGCTGCTTGTCCTTCGCGGTCAGGAGGAGGAGGTAGGGAGTGAAGTTTCGGGCGATCGAGCGGATGTGCCGGATGACGTCGGGGCCGGCCATTCCGGGCATGTTCCAATCCAGGATGGCCACCGGGGGGGATTCCCGCTCCATCATGATCTGCCAGGCCGCATGGCCATCGGCCGCGGCGGTGACCGCGTAACCCCAGTCCGACAGCATGCGGGTCAGCATGCTCCGGATGCTGTCGTCGTCATCGGCGATGAGGACTCTCATCGGGCGTCCTCCGGCCTGTCATGATCAAAAGTTATTGCGCCGCACGGCCAAGTCAAGACCCTGCGGGGGATTGGCTCACGATGGCGGGCCTGCCACCGCCGGCTGGACAGGGGGAGGAGTTAGCCTGGCGTCTCGGGGCCGCGCCCGCGCTCGCGGAGATAGTGCTGGTCGAATTCATGGACGTACTCATCCTGGGGAGGATAGACACCCTGCCTGTAGCCCCGCGACCGCTGCCCCTTCTGGGCCCGCTCGCAGATCCCCCAATCCTGCCGGTTCACCAGGTCGTGGAATTCCACGATGTCGCCGGGGTCGAAATCCGGCTGCCCGAGGGTGGACGATTCGACGAGAAGGCCGCACGTCACGTTCGTCCTCTCGGGCGCGCCCGGCCACAGGATCGTGTAGAGCACGTTGTCCGGGAAGCAGTCGAGGATCAGGTTGGGGAAGATCGTCATGCCGTTGTAGCGTCCTCGTTCCTCCTCCGTCAGGTCCGGAAGGGCGGGAAGCCGCGATCGCCCGGTCCGGGTGAACGACGTCGCCCCTTCGACGAGCCGGTTGCCCCAGATGCCGTCCGGCTCGGCCATGGTTCCCCGGCGATAGACCGGGATGACCTTCACCAGCTCGGGGTGGACCCTCGGACAGTGCAGGCACTCGTTGTAGTTCTCGTGGAGGATCTTCCAGTTTGCGGCGACGTCGTAGGCGAAGCGATGCGCCGTCCGGAGGCGCCCGAGGTGGTAGCGTGCGTATCCCGCCCAATCGCCCAGTTGCCGATCCAGCGGGCCCGGCTCGGGCGCGAGGTTGACGAAGATGAATCCCTCCCAGGTCTGGAGCGCAACCGCGTTCAGCCCGAGACGCGTGCGGTCGAAGCCCACCATCTCCGGTACGTTCGGGGTGGCGATGAGCCGGCCATCCAGGGAATAGGTCCAGGCGTGATACGGGCAGGAGAGGGCCTTTCCGGCCGAGCCTTCGCCCTCGCACAGCCGCGTCCCTCGATGCCGGCAGACGTTGTAGAAGGCCCTCAACGTCTCCGCATCGTCCCGGACGACGAGAACGTTCTCGTCCACCACGTCACGAACCATGAAGTCGCCCGGGGCGGGGACCTGCTCCTCGCGACCGACGCAGAACCAGTTGCGATAGAAGATGCGTTCTTTCTCGAGGTCGAAGACTTCCGCCGCGTAGTAGTCCCGGGCTGGAAGCGTCGACCGCATCTCGAGGGTTCCGCGATCCGAGTCCGCACTCGTTCGGGAATTCATGCGTCCCTCCCCTGTTCCCACCCACTTCGATCTACTGCGCCCGGGGCTTCCGATCAATGATCGATCGCCGATCGGAGCCCCTTGGTGCCTCACTCTGGAACGACGTTTCATGGGAGGGTGAAAAACGTGAGCCTGCGGCGGGAGATGAGGCCGCTCGCCGTCCTCGCCACGATGTTCGCCCTCCTGAACGGGGGTCCGTACGGGCTCGAGGAGGTCGTACCGCGGGCCGGCCCGGGCCTGGCCCTCCTCGTTCTGAGCCTGATGGCGTTCGTCTGGGCCGTGCCCTACGCGCTGGTCGTCGCGGAGCTTGTCTCGGTCATGCCCGCGGAGGGGGGGATCTATCAGTGGTTCCGCGCCAGCCTGGGGCCGTTCTGGGCCTTCCAGTTCTCCATCCTCGACTGGATCACCTGGGTGCTCGAGGCCGCGCTCTACCCGCCCCTGGTGGCGGCCTACCTCGTGGGCTCGTTCTCCCACCACCCGAGCCGATGGCTCACCTGGGGCGTCGGTCTGCTGGTGATCTGGGGGTGCACCTGGCTCAACATCCGAGGGGTGAAGGAAGTGGGGTGGCTCTCCATCGCGATCTCGGTCGTGGTCCTGGTGCCGCTGGCCGGCATCGTCGTCCTGGGATGGAACCGCGTGGGGCTCGCGACGCTCGGCCCGTGGATTCCGGAGGGTGAGTCCCCCTCCACGGCGCTCAACTATGCCCTCATCTGGTCGCTCTGGAGCTATTCCGGCTACGGCGCGCTCGCCAGCGCCAGCGAGGAAATCGTGGCTCCGGAGAGGACCTATCCCCGGGCCCTGGCGATCTTCCTGCCCCTTTCCCTCGCGACTTTCGTCCTGCCGCTCCTCGTCGCCCTGGGCGTCTCTCCCGCCTGGCGCCAGTGGGAAAACGGGCAGTTCAACCAGGTCGCCCTGCTCCTGGGGGGAGGCTGGCTCCTCGCCTGCAATGTGGCCGCCGTCCAGATCTCGACCGTCGGCATGTTCAACAGCGAGTTGCTCGTCGTCTCCCGGGTCCCGTTTGCCATGGCCCGGGATCGACAGTTGCCCCCTTTCCTCCGCCATGGCACGCCGGTCCGGATCCTCGTCCTGGCGGCGATCCTCTTCAGTCTCCTCACCTTCTTCTTCGATTTCCTCCAGCTCCTCGTCGTCGGCACCTGGCTGGCGTTGCCGACCTACCTCCTGACCTTCGCCTGCCCCATCATCCTGCGCTGGAGGAACCCGGACACGCGGGGCCCGTTTCGGATTCCCGGAGGCTGGCCCGTCCTCCTGGCGATCACGCTCGTCCCCTCGTCGATCGCGCTCTACGTGCTGCTGACGATCGAATGGAAGCTCCTGGTGATCGGCCTCTGTTTTGCCGGCGCGATCCCCGTGATGTACGCTTTGTCCCGCTGGCAGACGCGTCAGCCTGCCTCCACGCCGCGCTGAGGTCGGGCACGGAAGACGCGAGACAGGACGCGCTGTATACTCGCTTGCGACCCATCACATCAGGAGGTCGAACATGCGCAGCAGATCGGGAGGCGTGACCCTGCTCCTTGCCATGGCAGCCGTTTCCGCCGCGGGATCCACGACGGCTCCACCGGCGCCGGCGCCGAGCCCGGCTGCGGCCGGCTCCGAGGTGACCGCCATTGCCCTGCCGGGAGCCCCGGCCGACGGCGTCGTGCTCGATTACCTGGCCGTCGACCGTGCGCGGCATCGCGTCTGGGTGCCCGCGGGCGGGACGGGCAATACCGACGTGATCGACACGCGGACGCAGGAGTTGCGCCGGGTCGAGAAGTTCCCGACCGCCGAGGTGGAGCGCCGGGGAAAGAAGCGCGTCGTCGGTCCCAGCTCGGCGACCGTGGGCGACGGCGTGGTCTACGTGGGCAACCGCGGGGACTCGAGCGTCTGCGCGGTCGATGCGACGACGCTCGCGCGCGGCGGATGCGTGACCGTTCCCTCGATGCCCGACGGCTTGGCCTTCATCGCGCGCACGAAGGAGGTCACGTTTCCACGCCCGCGGCGCCGAAGCTGGCCGGGAGCATCAAACTGGAAGGCGAGCCGGAAGGCTACGACGTCGACGACGGTCGCGGCCTCTTCTACACGAATCTCGAGGACAAGGACCGGACGCTGCGCATCGACACGGCGACGCGCAAGGTGACCGCGGCCTGGATGCCCGCCTGCGGCGAGGACGGACCCAAGGGGCTCGCCCTCGAGACCAAAGACCAGTTGCTGATGGTCGCCTGCCCCGACCATGTCGAGGTCCTGGCCGCCATGACGGACGGACGGATCCTTTCGAAGGTCGAAACAGGTGAGGGAGTGGACAACCTCGACTACCTGCCGCAGAAGCGCCTGCTCTACGTGGCGGCCGCCGGCGCGGCGACGCTCACAGTCGCAAAGCTGGAAGAGCCGGGCACCCTCAAGCAGGTCGCCACCAGCGCAACCGCCAAGGGGGCACGCAACGCGGTAGTCACCGACGATGGGACCGCGTACATCGCCGATGGGCCCGATGGAAAGATCCTCATCGTGCGGCCGGCCAAGCGCGATTGAGGCGTGCCGGACCTTATCGATCGCGCTCCCGCCGAAACCTGTATGGAGCCACCGATGCAT
This sequence comes from Acidobacteriota bacterium, assembly GCA_003223165.1. Classification (GTDB taxonomy): domain Bacteria; phylum Acidobacteriota; class Polarisedimenticolia; order Gp22-AA2; family Gp22-AA2; genus QHXZ01. The sequence goes on along the minus strand of QHXZ01000119.1, from coordinate 6,091 downwards.
GGTCCTGGGAACGGAGATGCCGGTGACGCAGGTGTGCTGCCGCCCGTGTCGAGTGCGGGTGAGTTACGACGACACCGGGGTGGCCGAGGTGTCGATCGAGGAGATGCCGTGAGCGCTGCCAAGGGATGGGGGAGTGGCGGTGGCGGGCGGATGAAATGACGCCCAGCGTTCCCGTCGTATTCCTGCTCGACGTCGATAACACCCTGCTCGATAACGATCGGATTGGATCTGACCTGAAGCGACACCTTACAGAGGCGTTCGGGGCCGAGCGCCAGGAGCGTTACTGGACGATCTTCGAGACGCTGCGCGAGGAGCTCGGCTACGCGGATTACCTGGGCGCCCTGCAGCGCTATCGGGCCGAGAACCCGCGTTCCTGCAGATATCCCATTACCTGCTGGACTATCCGTTTGCCGACCGCCTGTTCCCCGGATCGCTCGATGTGATCGCGCGCCTGCGCGCCTGGGGGCCGACGGTCATCCTGTCGGATGGCGACGTGATCTTCCAGCCGCGCAAGATCGATCGTTCCGGGCTGTTCGAGGCGGTCGAGGGTCGCGTGCTCATCTACATCCACAAGGAGCGAGAACTGGAGGATGTCGAGAAGCAGTATCCATCCCGTCACTACGTCCTGGTGGACGACAAGCTTCGCATCCTGACCGCGGTGAAGAAGGTCTGGGGAGCCCGCCTGACCACCGTGTTCCCACGCCAGGGGCACTATGCCCACGACCCCGAGGCCCTGGCCGCGTACCCGCCCGCGGACGTGACGATCGAGCGCGTCGGCGACCTGCTCCGGTACGACCTGCCCGCCCTGCTGGCGCCGGGGGTCAATTCTTGACGCTCTTGCACTGGCTGCTGGAGAATCCTGCGCACGACGCACGGCACATGTTCACGTACCTGCAATGTCCCTTGCAGACGACCGGGGCATAGGCCGTACCGCAGCCGCATCCGGCTCCGCAGGGGCACCTGTGCGCGGGATCGGGCAGGCGGCCCGGAAAGAGTCTAAAATGGCCACCGTCGGTGCCAACGACTCGGGTTCGCCGGGATCGGGAGCTACGCTCTTCCGGGCGGCGGGCCGAGGGTGGACATGATGTGGCGAGAGCCGATCGGCCCCACACTCCCAGCCTGAGGAGGTCTCGTCCATGTCCGCGCCCGGAGTCGATCCCGCGAAGGTCAGGCAAACGTACGATCTGGAGTTGAAGCGGTTCATCGGGGCCCGTCCGCGCACGATGGCGCTGCTGGAGCGCGCCCGGGGGCACATGCCGAACGGCGTGCCGATGGCGTGGATGGCGTTCGATCAGGAAATTCCGGCCTACATCGATCGCGGCGAGGGGGCCGGTTTCACCGACGTCGACGGACATCGTTATTTCGACACCAACGTGTCCGATATGGTGATGTTCTGCGGCTACGGCAACGCGGCGATCGTCGAAGCTGTCGCCGAGCGCGCGCGGAAGGGGACCCAGTTCCTGCTGCCGACCGAGGAGGCGATCGAGGTCGCCGAAGAGCTGGCGCGACGCTACCCGGTTCCGCTCTGGCAGTTCACTCTGTCGGCGAGCCAGGCCAACGTCGAGGCGATCCGGATCGCGCGCGCCGCCACCGGGCGTGAGGTCGCGCTGCTGTTCGACGGCCATTACCACGGCCACTTCGACGAAGGCTTGATCAACCTGGAGGACGGCCAGCTCGTCCCCGTCCAGCGGGGGCTGGCGAAGGCCACCGCCGGCAAGGTCCGGATCGCCCAGTTCAACGACGTCGACGGTCTGCGGCGGGCCCTGGCGCCGCGGGACGTCGCCATCGTCCTCACCGAGGCGGCTCTCACCAACAATCTGCACCTGCTGCTGCCGCAGCCGGGCTGGCACAAGGCCCTGCGTTCCCTGACGCGCGAGACCGGCACGGTCCTCGCCATAGACGAGACCCACACGCACGTGGTCGGCCCCGGCGGCGCCACCCGGCGTTTCGGCCTCGAGCCCGACATCGTCACCATCGGGAAGTCGATCGCGGGCGGCGTGCCTCTCGGAGCCTACGGGTTGATCGAGCCTCTCGCCCGCGAGATCGACGTCAAGAGCAAAAGGGTCGCGGCGACCGGCGGCACCCTGTTCGGCAACCCGCTCTCGATGGCCGCCGCACGGGCGACGCTGACGAGGGTCCTCACCCCGGCGGCCTACGATCACACCGCCGCGCTCGGCGCGCGCCTGGCCGACGGGATCGAGACCGCCATCCGCGGCTCCGGGCTGCCGTGGACCGCGCAGCGTTTCGGCCCCCGCTCGGGCCACTGGTACGGACCGGAGCCGAAGACCGGCCTGCAGGCCCTGGCGCTCTGCGACAAGCTTCTCACGGCGGCGCAGCGGGTCTGGATGTTCAACCGCGGGGTGTGGGA
>QHXZ01000119.1:0-3691 GCA_003223165.1 Acidobacteriota bacterium | reverse complement strand
TCGATGCGTACGCCTCCTTCCTGCGCGCGGTGGCGGCCTGATCCGATAGACACTCTGTCAAGGTGCCGGTCCCGGGGTCAGCGGACTCCCGCTCCGGCCTCCAGGATCTCGTCCCGGAAGAGGGGGCGCCCCGCCACCGACGTGCGAAACGCCCAGACCGCGACCCCGAGAATGAGGCACAGGGCGAAGGACCCAGCGCCGGCGTACCAGGCCGTAAGGTCGAAGGTGACCGGAAGATCGTTCAGCATGCCGCCGATGGACATGCCGGCGATCAGTGAGAGCAACCCGAAGCGGAACAGGACGAGCCAGAACATGGCCAGAAGAAGCAGGGCGAACACCACGTACACCGGGATGCTTCCGGTCCCGCCATAGATGAGAGGGAGGGCGAGCGAGGTGACGGCGAGGATGGCGGCCCAGGTCCTGCGCAGGACCAGGCGCGCGACCAACAAGAGAATGATCACGACGAGACCGTCCAGCACGTTCGTCGTGTGCACGGCCACCGTGGCGGCGAGCGCCTCGCGCATCCCTCGCAGCGCTTCGAGCGACCAGAGAGGGGAGTCGGGCAGGGCCGGCGAAAGGCCGAGCCGGCCAGGGGTCCAACGAATGAGGCGCTGGCACAGCGACGACGCGACCCCGAAGACGGCCCCCACCAGGAGGTCGCGCCCGACGAGCGGATCCCGGAAGCGGCCGCTGAACAGGCGGACCCAGGAAACGAGCATGTGCGGCCACAGGCGGCGCGCGTACGGCTCGAACGCCAGGTAGAAGATCAGGACGAGACCCACGCGATACCAGGCGAAGGCGAAGTGTCCGATGACGATCTCCACCTCGGAGGGCGTGGACAGGTGGTGGGCGCCGAGGAGCCAAAGCATCCGTATGGCTCCCAGGTAGAAGGCGAGCCGCAGTGCCGTCCGCCGGTCGCCGCGTCCGAGACGGACATTTCTCGCGGCGATGACCGCCGCGCCGATCACCGCGATCAAGAACGACACCATGTACAACGCATGAGAGAGCCGCTCCGCGATTCCGCTGTGGCCTCCCTGGGCGGCGACAGGCCCGGTCCAGGGCTCGATGATCCGGAACCACACGGCCCGGCGGCCGCAGGAGGCGGCCTCGACGTGGATCGGGACATCGGGAGCGTCGGGATAGACCCCGTCCCAGGCGGCGCGGCGATCCGCGAACACCGGCGGGTTCCAGGACGGAACGCCCTCGCGGAGGGCCCCGGGATCCAGCCCCGCGGCCGCGAGCAGCGGGCTCCAATCGAGCCCCGCCGTCGGGTGGCCGTCTTCCTCGCGCTCCGGCGGCACGGCCGTGAAGTATTGCAGCCTCCCGGCGGGGTCGAGCGCCACCTGCACCATCCCCGGCGTGACGTTGGGAGGGTCGGTCAGCCAGTCGCCCAGACCGGCGGTCTGGAACTTCACGAGCGGCTGAGGGCTCTGCCGGTACCAGTAGAGAAGGCCCGCCGGACGACTCCGGCGCAGTGGCGCCCAGGGATCGATTTTCGCTCCCCGTTCCTCGATGTTTCTCAGGTAGGCGTCGTTCGGCGCGAAGGCGTGGAGCGAGTCGGCGGGCTCCTCCGCGAAGCCAGCGCGGCCGACGATTTCGCGCGCCCGCTCGGCAAGGACGGCCGGAGGTTTGTCGAGCGGCACCATCCTCACCAGCTGCGCCTTCCCTCCCAGAAGGACGACGAGCGCCCCGCCGCCCAGGAAGGCCGCGAGGCCCGCCCAGGCCAGGGCGGGGCTCAGGCCCCCCGTCTGCCCCGCCTCGGCCAGGAGCTCCGGGGAGGGCGTCTCGCCGGCCGCGAGAGCGGCGGCAAGCGGGTTCCCGCCGGGCAAGGCGGCGGCCACCGCCAGGGCCGAGGAGGGCCGGAGCCTCGGATCCTTCTCCAGGCATCGCAGGATCAGCCGCTCGACCGCCGCGTCGAACCCGTCGACGATCCTGGCGGGGCTCACCGGCGTCGTGTCGCGGTGCAGTCTCGCCAGCTCGGCGGGAGTGCGCGCCTCGAACGCGGGCTTCCCGGTGAACAGCTCGTAGAGCACGAGGCCCAGGGCGTAGACCTCGCTCCGGACGCTCACCTCCCCCCGCTCCAGCTGTTCCGGCGCCATGTACGCCGGCGTGCCGATGTGCGCCTGCGCGCCCTCCATCTCCTGCGCGATGCCGGCGAGCCCGAAGTCGGCGATCTTCACCTGCCCGCGGCCGTCGATCATGACGTTGGACGGCTTCAGGTCGCGGTGCAGGATCCCCTGCTCGTGCGCCGCGGCGAGACCCGCACAGAGCTGCTGGGTGACGCGGACGGCCCGGTCCCGGGGGAATCGTCCAATGCGGCGCAGGAGCGAGGCCAGGTCCTCGCCGTCGACGTATTCCATGGAGAGAAACTGCTCGCCGTCCGTCTCGCCGACGTCGTGCACGCGGCAGACGTTCGGGTGGGTCACCTTGAGCGCGAGGCGCACCTCGTTCAGGAATCGGCCCCGGCGGCCGGGTTCGGCCTCGAGGCCCCGCGGCAGGAACTTCAGGGCCACGGGGTGCCCCAGCTTCAGGTCGTCCGCGCGGTAGACTTCTCCCATGCCGCCCCGACCCAGGAGTCCGACGATGCGGTATCGGCCGGCGAGGAGCGCCCCCGCGACGAACCGCTCACCGACGTGAGGACTCGGGGAGGGCGAAGAGGACGTCCCCGGAGAGGCGCTTGGCCTTCCGCCAGATCCAATCCAGGGAGTCCGCCTGAATCGGGCGCGCGCAGATGGGTCCTCGTGGGCGTCGTCGAGGGCGAATCGATCGGGGCCCCGCAGGCGGAGCAGAATCGGCTCCCCTCGAGAACGTCGCTCGCGCACGACAGGCAACGCATCGATCGATCTCCGTCGGGGGTCGCTACCGCGGAAGTCTACCACCGCGTCCGAAAATGCCTCGCGCCCGCTCCGGAGCCTCCTTGCGCCACCTGCGACGGAGATCATTCATGGGGGCGGGGCCGGAACGACGAAGCCGTACCGCTCGAAGCTTGCGGCGGCCTCCGGCCCGGCGAGCCAGGCCGCGACCCTGCGGGCGGCCCCGAGGTCCCCGGGCCCCTTCAGGGCCGCGAGGGCGTACGATATGCGCGGCCCCTCCGTCGCGGGGACCTCGTACAGGACGCGCACCTTCTTCGAGATCGCCGCGTCGGTGCGGTACACGATTCCGGCGTCCACGGCGCCGCTCTCGACCGCCGCCAAGGCGGCGCGCACGTCGAGGGTCGGAACGACGCGGTCGCTGAGCGGGATCCAAAGCCCGGCCTTCTCGAGCCAGGCCCGGGCATACTTTCCGGCGGGCACGGCCTCCGGGTTGGCGAGGGCGATGCGGCGAACGGACGCCTGCTTCAGGTCCGCGGGCGCCGTCACGCGAAGGGGCGTGTCGGCGGGGCCGACCACGACGAGGCGGTTGGACAGGAACGAACGGCGGGACGCGGCATCGACCAGCCCGGCAGCGGCGACCCTATCCATCCAGTCCTCGTCGGCCGAGAAGAAGAGGTCGGCCCGGGCGGCGGCGATGATCTGCCGGGCCAGGTCGTTCGAGGCTCCGAGGTTGAACACCAGCCGCACGCCCAGGGACGATTCGCAACCGGGGGCCAGGTCCTGGAGAACGTCGCGCAGGCTCACCGCCGCGTAAAACGAGACCTCCGCAGGATGCGAGCGTTCCTCCGCGGACGCCCCCGGCGGTCCCGGGATCGTGA
>QHXZ01000114.1:8449-21143 GCA_003223165.1 Acidobacteriota bacterium | reverse complement strand
AGGCCTTCCGGCCCGGCCCGTCGGACCTCGTGCTCGAGGTGGGGCCCGGGCGCGGGGTTCTGACCCGGCGCCTCGCGGGGCGCGTGGGGCGCCTCGTGGCGGTGGAGGTCGACCCCGATCTGGCCGCCTCCCTGCGCGCCGACCTGGCGGCGTGGGCCGCGTCGCCCCAGGCGCCGCCCGGGACGCCGGCCGGCGCCGGCCGGAAAGGACGGGGGGCTCCGGAAGGGTCGGGCGCTCTCCAGATCGTCGAGGCCGACGTCCTCGATCTCGACCTGGGAGACCTCCTGCGCGGCCTGGGGGCCACGTCCCGCTCCCCGGCCCGCATGATCGCCAACCTCCCGTACAACATCGCCACGCCGCTCATCCTGAGGCTCCTGGAGCAGGGGCCTCTGCTCCTGGACCTCCTGGTGATGGTGCAGCGCGAGGTGGCGGCGCGCATCCTCTCTCCCCCCGGCAGCCGCCAGTACGGCGGCCTGAGCGTGCTCTGCCAGGCCCGGGCGCGGGTGGAGAGCGTCCTGCGCCTGCGACCCGGCTCCTTCCGTCCTTCTCCCAAGGTGGACTCCGAGGCGATCCGGCTGACCCTGCGGAGCCCGGAGGAGCCCGCCGCCACCGGCGACCCGCGGGCCCTCTCGGGGCTGCTGCGGGTGGCGTTCGAGCGCCGGCGCAAGACGCTGGTGAACAACCTGGCCCGCCTCCCTTGGGGGGATGGCGGGCGCGCCCTGGGCCCGGACGCGGCCGCCGGCCTGATCCGCGCCGCCGGCCTCGATCCCGGCTGTCGTCCCGAAGAGGTCCCCGTGCAGGGGTACCTCGCGCTCCTCTCGGCCCGCCGGGCGCTATAATGCCCGCCGTGACGACCCGCGCCGCCCGCACCGACCCACCCCGCACGTCGCAACAGTCCCTCCAGATCGTGCCGCTCGGCGGGCTCGGCGAGTTCGGCATCAACTGCACGGCCCTGCGCTTCGGACGCGACATCGTCGTCGTCGACGCCGGGTTGATGTTTCCCGAGGAGCAGCTCCTGGGCGTCAACGTCGTGATCCCCGACTTCAGCTACCTTTTCGAGCGCCAGGACGAGGTCCGGGGGATCGTCCTGACTCACGGCCACGAGGACCACATCGGCGCCCTGCCGTACCTGTTCGAGAAGGTGCGCGTGCCGATGCACGGCTCCGACTTCACGCTCGGCCTCGCCGCCCGCAAGCTGCGGGAGCACGGACTGCCCCACGACAGGCAGATGAAGCGCGTGCGGCCGGGCGAGGAGGTGACGCTCGGAGCGTTCACCATCGAGTTCCTCCAGATCACGCACAGCATCCCCGGCGCCCTGGCCCTCGCCGTGCGGACTCCGGCGGGCACCGTGATCCATACGGGTGATTTCAAGATGGACCAGACGCCGGTGGACGAGCGCACCTTCGACTTCCAGGCCTTCTCGTTCTACGGCGACCAGGGGGTGCTGGCCCTGCTCTCGGACAGCACCAACGCCGAGGTCGAGGGCTTCACCGGCTCCGAGCGCCTGGTGGGCGGGGCGCTCGACGGCATCTTCCGCAGGGCCCCGGCGCGCATCGTGGTGAGCACGTTCTCGAGCAACGTGCACCGCATCCAGCAGGTGATCGATCTGGCCGTGACGCACAAGAAGAGGGTGGCGCTCGTCGGCTCGAGCATGGTGTCGACGGCCGAGGTGGCGCAGGAGCTGGGGCACCTGAAGGTGCCGGCCGGGACGCTGGTCGAGCCGCACGAACTGCGCAAGCTGCCGCCGCAACGCACGGTGGTGGTCGCCGCCGGCAGCCAGGGCGAGCCGATGTCGGCGCTCTCCCGCATCGCGCTCGACGATCACAAGGAGGTCTCGCTTCACCCCGGGGACCTGGTGGTGGTCTCGGCACGGGCCATCCCCGGCAACGAGAAGTCGATCAACCGGGTCATCAACCACATCTACCGGCGCGGCGCCGACGTCATCTTCGGCGGCTCGCCCCCCTACCACGTGTCGGGGCACGCCAGCCAGGAGGAGCTGAAGATCATGCTCACGCTCACCCGGCCGCGCTACTTCGTGCCGATCCACGGCGAGCTGCGCCAGCTCTACAGCCATGCCCGCCTGGCCGAGCGGGTCGGCATGGCGCGCGAGCGCATCCTGCTGGCCGAGAGCGGCGACGTCATCGAGATCGACGAGAAGAGCGGGCGCCTGGCCGGCAAGGTGGGCGTCGGGCGCGTGTTCATCGACGGCACGATGGAGGAGGTCGACGAGATCGTGGTGCGCGACCGGCGCCACATCTCGGAGGGCGGCATCGTGCTGGCCGTGGTGGCGATCGATCGACAAACCGGCGCCATGAGCGGCGATCCGGAGATCGTCAGCCGAGGCTTCGTCTTCGAGGAGGCGCGCGGCGACCTGCTGGGCGAGGCGGCGCGCGTGGTGCGCCGGTCCGTCGAGGCGGCCACCCCCGAGGAACGCGCCGACCGGGGCGTGATCAAGGCGATCATCCAGCGCGACCTGAAGCGCTACTTCCGCAAGAACCTCGACCGCCGGCCGATGATCATCCCGGCGGTCGTGGAGACCTAGGAGCTTAGCCTCCCGATACCCCGGCCCCCCCTTCCTCCCCGGTGGTAAGATCGGTGCCTATGCGCGCCTCCCGCAAGACCGTCTCGCCCCGCCGCGAGGGCCCCGTGCGCTGGGGGTTCTGGGCCGAGGAAGCCTTCGCGATCGTGCTGATGGGCGTCGCCGTCTTCGTGGTCCTCAGCCTGGCCTCCTACCGTCCCGAGGATCCCGTCCCGTGGCCCCTCGGCCAGTGGTCCCAGGGCCAGCCGGTGGGCAACGTCGCCGGCGTGGTGGGGGCGCTCCTGGCGGAGCTTCTGCGCCAGCTTCTGGGCCACGCCGCCTGGACCATGCCGGCGCTCCTGCTCCTGGTCGGCTGGGAGCTGCTCTGGCGGCGCAGCCAGCGCGCGCTGTCCCGGCTCGTCGGCTACGCCCTCCTGGTGCTCTCGGCCGCGGCCTGCCTGCACCTGGTCCTCGACGCCGGCTCGCCGGCGGCGGCGCGCTCCGGGGGGTGGATGGGGTACGCCTTCGGGCGGTTCCTGGCGCGCTTCCTGAACCGCTGGGGCGGCCTGGTCGCCGCCCTCGCCTGCCTGGGCGCGAGCTTCCTCCTGGTGACCCGCCTCTCCTTCGTCGATCTGGTCCGGACCCTGGCCCGACGCGCCGCGGCCCTGGCGCGGGCCGCCTGGATGGCCTACGTGCGGCAGCGCGAGGCGCGTCGCAAGGAACGTCTGCGCCTCGAGGTGGCGCGCCGGCAGCACGAGCGCGCCGCCCGGGCCGCCGCCTCCGCGGACGAAGCCTCGTTCCCGGCCGAGCCGAGGGCCGCGATCCCGATTCCCGCCGTGCCCGAGGCCGGCGCGGGCGGCGCGGCCGGGAGCGCCACCGCGGTGGCGGCCGCGTCGGCCGCGGCCGGGCGCGCCGCCCGCCGCGCCGCCCGCGCCGGGGCCGGGGAGAAGGGCGACGCCGGGCCGGGGACGGCCCAGCCGCAGTTCGACTTCGTCGAGAGCCTGCCCCGCTACACCGCGCCGCCCCTGTCCCTCCTGAACCCGCCGCAGCAGGACGCGCAGGTGGACGAGAAGGACCTGGTCGAGACGGCGCGCATCATCACCGAGAAATGCCGCGAGTTCGACGTCAACGGCCAGGTCATCGCCATCCAGCCGGGCCCGGTGGTGACCGTCTTCGAGTTCAAGCCCGACGCCGGGGTCAAGTACAGCCGCATCGTCTCCCTGGCGGACGATCTGTGCCTCGCCATCAAGGCCGAGTCGGTCCGCATCGACCGCATCTCCGGGAAGTCCACCGTCGGCATCGAGGTGCCCAACAAGTCGCGCGAGACCATCTCGCTGCGCGAGCTCCTGTCGGCCGAGCGCTTCCAGGGCGCCCCGGCGCCGCTGACCCTGGCCCTGGGGAAGGAGATCAACGGCGAGCCCTACTACGCCGACCTGGCGAGGATGCCGCACCTGCTCATCGCCGGCTCGACCGGCTCGGGCAAGAGCGTCTGCCTCAACGGCATCATCACCTCGATCCTGTACAAGGCCAGCCCGGACGAGGTGAAGTTCATCATGATCGACCCCAAGCGCCTGGAGCTGGGGGTGTACGAGAACATCCCGCACCTCCTGACGCCGCTCGTGACCGACACCAAGAAGGCCAGCAACGCCCTGCGCTGGGCGACCCTCGAGATGGAGCGCCGCTACAAGCAGCTCGCCGAGGTGGGCGTGCGCAGCATCGACCAGTACAACGTGCTCATGAAGCGCGAGATGAAGGAGCGCGCGGGGGCCGCCGGCCCGGCCGCCGCGCCCGGCGGCGCCCCGGCGGACGAGCGCGCCCCGGCGCCCGTCCCCGCCCGCCCGGGGAACGGCCGGGGGGACGGCGACCCGCCGGCCCCTCTTCCCTACGTGGTGATCCTGGTCGACGAGCTGGCCGACCTGATGATGACCACCGGCCCCGAGGTCGAGGAGGCGATCACCCGCCTGGCGCAGATGGCGCGCGCCGTCGGCATCCACCTGATCCTGTCGACCCAGAGACCGTCGGTCGACATCATCACCGGCGTCATCAAGGCGAACTTCCCCTGCCGCATCGCCATGCGCGTCTCGTCGAAGGTCGACTCGCGCACCATCCTCGACGCCAACGGCGCCGAGCAGCTCCTGGGCCACGGCGACATGCTCTTCGTGCCCCCCGGATCGTCGCGCATCGTCCGCCTGCACGGACCGCTGGTGACCGAGGTGGAGGCCAACCGGATCGTCTCCTTCCTCAAGAAGCAGGCGAAGCCGCAGTACGACGAGTCGGTCACGCGCGAGGAGCCGCAGGCCGGCCAGGGAGGCGCGGCCGGCCCCGATCCCGATGCCGACCCCGCCTACGAGCAGGCGGTGCGGCTGGCGGTGCAGATGGGCCAGATCTCCGTGTCCCACATCCAGCGCCGCCTGAAGCTCGGCTACGCCCGCGCCGCCCGGCTGGTCGACACGATGGAGCAGAACGGCATCGTCGGCCCGGCCGACGGCAGCAAGCCGCGCGAGGTCCTGGTCGAGCCCGAATTCCTGGATCGCCTCAACCAGATGCGCGAAGAGCGGACCTGAGCGGTTCTATTCGGCGCGCGCTCCGGAACCGCCCCGCCCCGTTCCGGGATCGTCGAGCAGCCCGCCGCGCTTCACGCGCACCGATTTGGCCGGTATGCCCACGTTGATGTGGTGATCCGGAACCGGCCGGGTCACGACCCCCATCGTGCCCACCATGGCGTTCTTCCCCACGCGCATGCCGGCGAGGACCACGGCGTGGTAGGTGAGGCGCGCGCCGTCGCCGATGACCGTGCGCGCGCAGGTGACGTGGTTGATGTCCTCGATGTCGTGGGCATGCGAGTAGACGTTGGCGTAGTCCGAGATCGACACGTCGCGCCCGATGTCGATCTCGCCCCGGTCATCGAGCAAAACGCAGCGGTGGATCGTCGTGTTGTCTCCGACGGAGAGGTTGTAGCCGAAGGAGACCTCGACGTCGCGGAAGATGCGCACGTTCCGGCCGCAGCGCCGGAAGACGTGCGCCGCCAGCAGGCGGCGGAACAGCACGCCGAGGTGGACGTTCTGCCCCAGCGGCGAGTGGTCGAACTGGATCCATAGCCAGAGGAGCGGCTTGACCCGCGCGAAGCGGGCCGGGTCGCACTCGGCGTAATACTCCGCCTCGAGCGTGACGTTGTGCGGATCGAACTGGGCGATGAGCACGCGCTCGGCCAGCGGGCGGGCCGGGTCGGCGAGCAGCGCTTCGTAGCGCGCCGCGGGACCGTAATAGAGGGCGGTCAGCGTGTCGCGGCAGAGAGCGTCCCGGTCGGTCGCCTCATCCCCGAGCCGGACCCGGATCTCCTCCAGCCTGCGGTCGTAGAGCCGCTCGATCTCCTTGTGCGCCAGGGGCACCGGACGCGAGGCCAGATCCCCAAGTCAATCGCGCCGGGTTGGCGGCGGCCCCCGGTCGCCCCGGCCGGCCGCGCCATTCGGGTATAATCGCCCGCTCGTCCACGAGCATGGGTGCCGCGTGCCGAACCCCCTGAAAATCAAAGCCCTTCCGGCCTGGGCGTCGGTCCTCGGACTGGCCCTTCTCGCCCTCGCCCTGCGCCTCGCCTACGTCCGGCAGGTGCACGACACGGCCCTGGTCTATCCCGAGGAGCTCGACCCCGCCCTGTACTACAACTGGGCGAAGGAGGTCGCCTCGGGCTCCTGGCTCGGCAAGGACCCGTTCGTCCAGAGCCCTCTCTACGCCTACCTCCTCGGCCTTCTGATGAAAGTCGTCGGCAGCGACGTGACGCGCATCCTGGTGGTGCAGTCGTTTCTCGGCTGCGGCACGGTGCTCCTGACCTATTGGGCCGGCCGGCGTCTCTTCGACCACCGCCACGGGCTGCTGGCGGGGCTGCTGATCGCCCTGTACGGACCGTTCCTCTTCTTCGAGGGGATGATCATGAAGACGTTCCTGTCTCCCCTCCTCACCATCGCCCTGGTGCTGCTGCTCGATCGGGCGCGCGAGCGCGGCGCGCCGCGTCTCTTCGCGCTGTGCGGGGTGGTGTACGGCCTGACCACCCTCGACCGGGACAATTTCATCCTGCTCGCCCCCGTTCTGGCCGGGCTGGCCCTGGTCATGGGCGGCGGGGGCGCCCCGGACCCGGCCGGTCCGGGGGGCTGGCGCGCCTGCCTCGACGCGCGGGGGCTGCGCGCCGCGGCGGCGTTCACGCTCGGGACGGTGCTGGTCATCGCCCCGGTCACCCTGCGGAACTTCATCGTGTCGCGCGAGATCGTGCTGCTGACCACCGGGGGCGGGGAGGTCTTCTTCATCGGCAACAACGCCGATGCGAACGGGCTCTACGTGCCGCCCGCCTTCGTCAGGCCCGATCCCAAGTTCGAGCATGCCGACTTCGTCGCCCGCGCCTCGGAGATCGCCGGCGGCAGGCTGAGCCCCATGCAGTCGTCCTGGTTCTGGTTCCGTGAAGGGATGAAGTTCATCACCGAGGAGCCGCTGGCCTGGGGCCGCCTGGTCGGCCTGAAGCTGAAGCACTTCTGGAACTTCTACGAGATCCCCGACAACCTCGACTACGGGGTGCTGCAGCTCTTCTCGCCGCTTCTGGCCTGGATGAACGTGTCATGGCCCCCACCCTCCTGGCCGACGCTCCGGCTCCCGGTGGCGGGCGGCTGGTCGGCGGTGCGGCTGCACCTCTTCGCCACCTTCGGCACGGTGGCGCCGCTCGGCCTGGTCGGGATCTTCCTGACGCGCCGGCGCTGGCGCCGCCTGCTGCCGCTCTATGTGCTGCTGTTCGGCTACATGGCGACCGTGATGCTGTTCTTCAACTTCGCGCGCTTCCGCGTGCCGATCGTGCCGATCCTGGCGCTGTTCGCCTCCGAGACGCTCATGGCGCTCGGCCGCTGGCTGCGTCGCGCCGGGGCCCTCGCCGTCGCCTTCGCCGCGCGCTCCGGCGACCTCCTGGAGAGGGCGCGCGCCCTTCGCCCGGGCCCGCAGCAGGCTGTCGCCTTTGCGCTGCTCGCCCTGCTGCTGCTGGGGGTGAATGTCGAGTACCCGCGCGGCGTCGTGGTGGCGATCGAGCAATCGCTGGTCGCCGGCAACGCCTATTATGCCCAGCAGGAGACCGACAAGGCTCTGCAGAGCTACATGACCGGGCTGGTCCTGCTCGGCGAGGGGCCGCGCGGGCCGGAGGGCGAGGCCATCCTGGGCCGCATCGGACCGGGCGTGACGCGCGAGGCGCTCTTGCGCGAGCTCGAGGTGGAATCGGTCGCGCGGGGGCCGCAGTTCAAGGGCATGCACATCGGCATCCACCACGGGCTCGGGATCACCTTCATGCAGCAGGCGGTCTCGCTCCTGCAGCGCGGCGAACGTCCGGCGGCGATGCAGCTTCTCGACCGGGCCATCGCCCAGTTCGACGAGGCGCTCAAGCTGGCGCCGGCCTATCTGCTCTCCCGGCGCAAGCTGGCGCGGGCATACTCGCTGAAGGGGGACAACGCGGCCGCCATCGAGACGCTCACCAAGGCGACCGAGGACTGGCCGGACGATCTCGATGCCCGCATGGAGCTGGCGGAGCTGCTCTTCGACAACGGGGACTTCAAGGCGGCCCTGCGCAACCTGGACGAAGCGCGCAGCTACAACCGCGGCCTCGAGGCGACGCGGCAGGCCGACGTCTACTTCTACCGGGGCCTGGTCTTCTTCCGCGGCCTCGGCGATCCGGGCAAGGCTTTGTTCGATTTCGAGAAGGTGCTGGAGCTGAACCCGGCCCACCCCCAGGCACGGGAGGTCGCGTCCGCCGTGAGCAGCCTGCGCCGACGCGGCGTGCAGCCGGTGGCCGACGAGCCGCCGGCGCCCGCCCCGCCCGCGGGCGCGCCGACGCGCCCTCCGGCACGCCCTACGGCCCGCCCGGGTCCGTCCCCCTCAGGCCCCTGAGCCCCGCACGACCCGCAGCGCCTTCTGCGCCGCGCGCTGCTCCGCCTCCTTCTTGCTCCCGCCCTTGCCGCGCGCCAGCTCCTCTCCTTCAACCAGAAGACTGACGTGGAAGAGGGGGCGGTGGGGAGGCCCCTCGGTGGCGGTCACGCGATAGCGGGGCGCCGGGCGGCCGAGCGCCTGGAGCGCCTCCTGCAGGGTGGTCTTGTAATCCTTCTCCTCCACCTCGTCCCGGTCCAGCCCGAGGATCTGCTCGCCGAACAGGCGGTGGATCAGGGCGCGGGTCGCCGGGTCGCCGCCGTCCAGATGGACCGCCGCGATCACGGCCTCGAGCGCGTCGGCCAGGATCGACTCCTTGGTGCGTCCCTCCCCCTTCTCCGTCGTCTTGCCCAGCCGCAGATGCGCTCCCAGGCCGAGACGGCGCGCCGCGGCGGCGAGGTTGGGCCGGCTGACGACGAAGGCCTTGAACTTGGACAGGCCGCCCTCGTCCATGCCCGGAAAGCGCGCCAGCAGCTCCTCGGCCACCAGGAACCCCAGGGCGGCGTCGCCCAGGAACTCCAGCGCCTCGTTGTCGGGCCCGTCGCCCTGCTCGTGGGCGTAGGAGGAATGGGTCAGGGCGCGCAACAGCACGGCGCGATCGCGGAAGTGGTACGCGAGCCGGCCCTCGAGGCGCGGCAAGGCCAGGCCCTTGGCGGCGGCAGGGCGGCTCAAGAGCGGCCGGATGCCGGCGGCTGGCTCGCCTGCTGCTTCTGCTCGTACGACTGGATCCGGCGCAGAAGGTCCTGTCCCTTCTGCCGCTCCTTGTGGCCGTCGTAGCGCTTGCCCAGCTTGTCGTAGGCGTCCGCCAGCTTGAGATGCGCGTCGACCTCGAGGCGGGTCAGCATGCTCTGCGTGTAGGCCCATTTGAGGTAGGGTCCCGGCCCAGCTTCTGCGCCGACACACCGACCAGGTAGTCCACCAGCGGGTACGGCTCCTTGCCCGCGGCGACCCGCCGCGCCTCCAGCAGCTCGTCGATCGCCTCCTTGTAGCGGCCGAGGTAGAACAGGTTGCGCCCATGGTGGTAGCGCACCACGGCCGTGTCACCGAACAGGCGCGCCGCGCGCGACAGGTACTCCTCGGCCTTCCAGAAGTCGCGGTTGTCGAGGTAGTAGGTCCCCAGGCTGAACAGGGCGTCGAGGTTCCCCGGGTCGAGGTCGAGCACCGCGCGCCACTCCGACAGGGCGCCGTCGACGTCGGCCATCTGCAAGTCGCACTCGCCGTTCACCCAGCGGGCCATCCCCGGGCGCGCCAGCCCGTTCAGCTCCTGGGCCAGCTCGCGCGCGCGCACCGGGTCGGCGGCCATCCCCAGGTACGACTTGGCGAGGTTGTACAGGAAGTCGGCCCTCTCCTGCGGCAGGGCGCCGTAGTTCTTCAGGAACGGGATGATGCCGGTCCAGGCGCCTTCGATGTCGCCCACGACCTTGAAGTTCTGGTGCACCTCGAGCCTGCGGGCCGAGGCGAATTCCTCCCCCATCGCGTCGCTCAGCGCCGTCCCTCCCAGGCGGAAGGTGAGCAGGAGCTCGCTCGGCCCCAGGACCAGGACGCGCCTCAGGTCCCCCGCGACGCCGGCATTCGAGCCGATCACGTTCCGGAACCAGCCGACATCCAGCGCCAGGTCGTCGGCGGCCCCCAGCAGCAGCAGGTCCTCCTGCGAAACCTGCAGCACCAGCACCGAGGCGAAGCTCCGCGCGAAGGTGCGCAGGACGGAGCGCAGGGCCTCGTCGGTCGTGGCCGCCAGCTGCACGCGCTGCGCCGCGATGCCGCCGGGGCGCAGGCGCGAGCGGACCAGCGCATACCCCTCGCTGGTCAGGAGGGAGGCCCCGTGCGGCAGCCACGGCTCGAGCGTCGAGAGGATGATCACGTCGTAGCGCGTCTCGTCCGCGAGCAGGCGGGCGCGCGCGGTGTCCACCACCCTGACCAGCCGCTCGTCGCCCAAGGGCGCGTTGTTGTAGTCCTCGAACTGGGCCGCCGCCTCGAACATCACCGGTTCCTTCTCGACCACCGTGAGCGACTTGATCGGATGGCGCAGGATCGCTCCGGCGGTCACCCCGTCGAGCAGGTCCACCAGGAGGACGTTGTCGGTGGGCCCGTGGACCAGGATCGGGATCTGCCCCTGCAGCACCTGCGTGCGGATGTCCACGCCCGTGGTCGCCTCGATCTTGCCGTCCACCGTCAGCGCCAGCGCCTCCGCGGCGGGCATGCCCGGCGATTGCTGCATGGTCCGTTCGATGGTGACGCAGGACTCGCTCCCCTCCTTGTAGTAGACGAGGTCCACGCCGCGGCGCGCGGCCGCGTACTCCCCGGCGGAGCCGAAGCGCTCGAGCGATCGCGCTCCATAGCGGTACAGGCCGGCCGCCACCAGGCGCGGATCCCAGGTGGCCGGGAAGAGGCCTAGGACCACCATCATCACGAGGATCGAGAACCGGACCGTGGCGCGCAGCCCCGGCTTCTGGAACGACTCGTCCCGGATGAGGAGCACGATCGACAGCAGCCCGACCGCCGCCGCCAGGCAGAGCGAGCGGCGCAGGCCGAAGGCCGGCACCACGGCGAGCTGCATGCTCAGCTCGGCGAACAGGGCCCCCAAGGCGAGAAAACCGATCGTCCCGGCCATGGCGCGCCCGCGCGACCCGGCGATCAGCGGCAGGAGCGGCAGGGCGGCCCCGAGCAGCAGGCAGGCGGGCAGCGCCACCGCCGCCGTGGTCAGGATCACCGGCACCTGCGACAGCCCCGGCCGCGCCAGGAGCGGCGTCAGGCGCAGGTAGAGCAGCGACGCGGCGGGCACGAAGTGCATCGATAGATAGGCCGCCACGCTGGCGCCGGCGATGATGCCCGCCAGCACCAGGATCGGCCGCCGCAGCCAGTCGGCCACGCCGGCGACCAGAAAGGCGCCGAGGGCGAGGGCGATCAGGAAGACGGCCATCATGGTGGTGCCGGCCTGCAGCGTCCCCCCGACGATGATCGTCAGCGTGCGGTCCCAGATGGTCACGTACGACCAGGAGGAGAAGCCGAAGAGCACGACGGCGGCGGCCAGGAGGCCGCCCCTGATCACGCCGCCGGGGCCCGGCTCTCCCGCCCAGGACGGATCCCCGGCGGGGATCTCCCCGCCCGACAGGACGGCTCCCAGGGCCCCGGGGCAGTCGATTCCCCTCTGCCTCACGAGGACGCTGCCGCCCGCCGCCAGGCCCGCCAGCGCCACCCCCATCAGCAGGCTCCCCCGCATCCCCAGGACCGGCACCAGGAGCGATCCGGCGGCGCCCATTCCCAGCCCGAGCCCCGCCAGCGTCAGGCCGACCGAGAAGGCGATGCTGAGCCCGACTCCCTCGGGCCTGCAGACCATGAGGCGGGCCAGGGCCATCGGCATCGAGTAGAAGAGAGCGGCGGGGAGGGCGAGCAGCGCCAGGGCGAGGAGGAAGCGCAGCCCCCAGGAGCCGGCCACCGTGCCGCCGAGCAGGGGCCACGCCAGCAGGTATGCCGCCCGCGCCACCCGGAACAGAAGAGGCGCCACCAGGCCCGCCAGGCTGAGCCCCGCCGTGAGCAGGGCCAGGACGGCGAACGGTGCCTTGGCCCGATAGGCGCCCTGCCCCAGAAGGGCCGCCCCTGCGGCTCCTCCGACGGCCAGGGCGGCCACGGCGGCGAAGATCGATCCCGCGGCATAGCCGGCCGTCAGGGAGAAGGTCCGGCAGGCCACGACCAGAAGGACGCCTCCCGCCGCGCTGGCCATCAGGTAGAGGCCGAACAGGAGGGTGGGCAGCAGGAGCGTCCCGCGGCGCCCGGGGTCCCCGTTCACAGTGGCCGCTTCCAGGGGCGCGGCCACATCGGTGGCACTCGGCCTTGCGGCTCCCGCCAGCGATGGTCCCCGCTCTTTCGAAGGACTCATAGAGGGCGGATTCTAGCATCTTGGAGGGAGCGAGCGGCGTAGCAGGTCTTCTGGTTGGCGCCGGTGCCGACTTGCAACGATCAGAAGTGAGCCGGGACAAAAATCTTCGGCCCGTTCGGCTCGCGCATACGGACGGCCTCGCCGAGCACGAGGTTCGTCGCCTGGGCCGTCGTCGTGCTGACCATGGCCCTCGGCGCGCCGATCACCCCGGTGCTCGTCAGTCCTAGCTGCGAGCAAAACGAGCCGATGTTCGTGTACGGATTGCTGAACGGCAGCGACGTCCAGTTGTCCCCCACGCTCGTCGTGGGGGCGGGCGGCGGCTGAAAGAGCGCCAGCGGCTTGTTCAGCTTGAA